>CAMLQS010000026.1 GCA_946482165.1 uncultured Verrucomicrobiota bacterium
CCGGGCAGGCAGGCGCCGCAGCCGTTGGCGAAGAAGTCGTTGCCCTTGTCGTCGACGAGGATGAAGGCGGGGAAGTCCTCCACCTCTATCTTCCACACCGCTTCCATGCCGAGCTCGGGATACTCGAGCACCTCGACCTTCTTGATGTTCTCCTTCGCCAGGATCGCCGCGGGACCGCCGATGCTGCCGAGGTAGAAGCCGCCGTATTTGTGGCAGGCGTCGGTCACGGCCTTGGAGCGGTTGCCCTTGGCGAGCATGATCATGCTGCCGCCGAGCGACTGGAAGAGGTCGACGTAGCTGTCCATGCGGCCGGCCGTAGTGGGGCCGAAACTACCGGAGGCGTAGCCGGCGGGGGTCTTGGCGGGGCCGGCGTAGTAGACGGGGTGGTTCTTGAAGTAGTCGGGCAGGCCCTGGCCGGCGTCGACGCGCTCCTTGAGCTTGGCGTGGGCGATGTCGCGGGCGACGACGAGCGGGCCGGTGAGGAGGACTCGGGTGGTGACGGGGTGTTTGGACAACTCGGCGCGGATGGCGGCCATGGGCTGGTTGAGGTCGATGCGCACGACGTGGTCGTCTTTGAGCGTGCGGAGGGCGTCGGGGATGAAGCGGCCGGGGTTGGTCTCCATCTTTTCGAGCCAGATGCCGTCCTTGTTGATCTTGGCCTTGATGTTGCGGTCGGCGGAGCAGGAGACGCCGACGCCGACGGGGCAGGAGGCGCCGTGGCGGGGGAGGCGGACGACGCGGACGTCGAGGGCGAAGTATTTGCCGCCGAACTGGGCGCCGATGCCGGTGGTCTGGGCGAGCTTGAGGACGAGTTTCTCCGCCTCGAGGTCGCGGAAGGCGCGGCCGTGCTCGTTGCCGGTGGTGGGGAGCGAGTCGTAGTATTTGGTCGAGGCGAGCTTGACGGTCTTGAGGCAGGTTTCGGCGGAGGTGCCGCCGATGACGAAGACGAGGTGGTAGGGCGGGCAGGCGGCGGTGCCCAGGTAGCTCATCTTATCGAGGAAGAACTTCTCGAGGCTCTTCGGGTTCAGGAGCGCCTTGGTCTCCTGGTAGAGGAAGGTCTTGTTGGCGGAGCCGCCGCCCTTGGCGACGAAGAGGAATTTGTAGTCGGCGCCCTTGGTGGCGTAGAGGTCGATCTGGGCGGGGAGATTGGTGCCGGTGTTGACCTCCTTATACATGTCGAGCGCGGCGGTCTGGGAGTAGCGGAGGTTCTCCTTGGTGTAGCACTCGTAGACGCCTTTGGAGAGCCACTCGGCGTCGTCGGCGCCGGTCCAGACCTGCTGGCCCTTTTTGCCCATGACGATGGCGGTGCCGGTGTCCTGGCAGAAGGGGAGGATGCCTTGCGCGGCGATCTCGGCGTTTTTGAGGAGCGTGAGCGCGACGTAGCGGTCGTTTTCGGAGGCCTCGGGGTCGTCGAGGATGGCGGCGACCTGCGCGAGGTGCTTCGGACGCAGCATGAAGGAGCAGTCGTGCATGGCCTGCTGCGCGACGTAGGCGAGGGCCTCGGGGGAGACCTTCAGGATTTCCTGGCCCTCGAAGGAGGCGGTGGAGACGCCTTCTTTGCTCAGGAGGCGATATTCGGTCTCGTCGGCGCCGAGAGGGAAGGTGTCTTGGTAAACAAAAGCGGGCGTGGCCATGGTCGTGTCGGGGTCCGGTGTGTGGTCGGAGATCAGGGCATCTTTAGCCACAATTCGCCACGGTGGGACGACGAAAAAGGGGCGAAGGGCAACTAAAGGGCAAAAAGTGCGAAGGACCCTTACGAGGTGGGCGGGCACGTCCCTGTGCCCGCGGCTTGGAGATCGAGCCACGGGCGGAGGGACCGGCCGTCCACTGGGACAGCGGAAGCAAACAGGCCCTTGGCGCTCAACGCGGAAGCAAGCGGCCGGCGCAGACGACGCGGTCGACGGGGTTTTCGCCGAACTCGTGGGCGAGCTGGCGTTCGTCGATGTGGCGCAGGAGGACGAGGTCGGCGCGCAGGCCGGGGGCGATCACGCCGCGATCCGTGAGGCCGAGGACGGCGGCGGCGTTGACCGTGCAGGCGCTGATGGCCTCGGCGACGCTCAGGCCGCAGTAGCGCACGGCGAGGGCGAGCACGAAAGGCATCGAGGCCGAAGGTGCGGAGGCGGGGCCGAAATCGCTCGCGAGGGCGAGCAGGCCGCCGTTGTCGACGAAGGCGCCGGCGCGGGCGTAGCGGTTGCCCATGTGGAAGCTGGAGGCGGGCAACATCACGCCGAAGGTGTCGCTGGCGGCGAGCGCCTGGAGGTCGGCTTTTGAGGCGTGTTCGAGGTGGTCGACGCTGCGCGCGTGGAGCGCGAGGGCCTCGGGGATCATTCCGGTGCTGGTATGTTGGTCGGCGCTGACGCGGATGGGCAGGCCGTGTTTGCGGGCGCGGTCGAGGAGGCGCACGCAGGCTTCGGCGGGCCAAGCGTCGGCGGCGCAGCGGGCGTCGACGGCAAGACCGGGGAATTCGTGCCAGACCTCGGGCAGGACCTCGCGCACGATGAGGCGCGTGAAGGCGGCGACGTCGCCCTCGATCGCGTGGCCGAGGCAGGCGGTGGGGACTACGGTGCCGGGAGTCTCGGAGGCGGCGCGTTGGATGGCGCCGAGGAGCTTGCGTTCGGCGTCGGAGTTGAGGCCGAGGCCACTTTTCACCTCGACGGTGGTGGTGCCGGCGCGGAGCAGGGCGTCGAGACGCGGGCGGAGCGCGGCGGTGAGTTGCTTGCGGGTGGCTGCGCGCACGGCGCGGATGGCGGCGGGGAGGCCGCCGTTCTGTTTCTCGATTTCGGAGGCGGGCGTGCCGGCGAGTTCCTTTTCCCAATCACCGAGCACCTCGCCGACGTGGCAGGCGTGGGTATGGCAATCGACGAAGCCCGGCATGAGAATGCGTCCCTCGGCGTCGAGAACCTCGGCGTCGGGCGGGACGGGCAACTCCGGCCCGACGGCGAGGATCTTGTCGCCATCGACGAGCACGTCGCCGCGCGGCAGGATGCCGAGCTCGCGCAAGGCGGGACCGCGACGCGGGCGCACGGTGCCGGAGGCCGCGGGCATGGCTGAATCGGCTGCGGAAGAGGATCCAGGGGCAAGGGTAAGGACGCGGGCGCGGCGGATGAGCAGGCTCATGGGAGCTGGAGTTGAGCAAGGCTCCGGCCTCCGGCAAAGGGCGAAACGCGCCGAAGCGCCGCGCTAGACGCCGGTCGAGGTCGCCGGGGCGGCGGGCTCGTCCGCGGGTAAGGGGGCCGAAGGCCGGGGCTTGCTGATGCTCGGCCAGGCGGCGGTGAAGTCGTTTATCAGGCGGGTAAAGGCGAGCCTCTCGGTGGAGCGGCGGGCGGCGTCGGCGCTGTCGGCGCTGCCCCAGGAGGTGCTGAGATGGCGAGCCGACTCGGTGGCTTCGAAGGTGCCGTGGATGTAGCCGCTGCGCGTGTCGATGAGCAGCGCGGAGACGGTGGTCACGGCGGTGATTTGACGGGTGGGCGCGAGGCCGAGGCTGACGACGGAGATGGGTTTGGCGACGTTGTGATCGAAGAAGGCGGTGTCGAAAGTGTAGACCAAGATGAGATCGGCCTGCAGGCGGGAGGCGATGGCGCGCAGCTCGCGGTCGCTTTCGAGTTTCGCCGGAACGAGCAGGCGGTTGATGCCGGTCACGCCCGCGACTTGGGGGAGGCCGGCGAGGAGGTCGAGCTGAGCCTGTTCCCCCGCCTCGCGAACGGTGACGAGGGTGTAGGCGCCCTCGCCTTGGGCGCCGCCGTGGTGGCGGAGGTAATGGTTGGAATAACGCGGGCCTTGCGCGCGGACGACGGCGAGCGTGGCGGGGAAGGTGGCGGCGGGGCGGAGGGCGAAGTTTTTCTCGATGTCCTTGTCGCTGGCGAAAACGTCGAGATCGGCCTTGGGGCCGGGGGGGACGTAGCTGGCGCAGCCGGAGAGGAGCGCGAGGGCGGCCGCGAAAACGAGGAAGGGCAGGGCGCGGATGGCGGGATGCATTGGAGGTCCTTTGCAGACCGCGGCCCCGACCGGGGGTTGCGAGGGGATCGGGAAAAATCCGAGGACGGACGGTGGCGTGGCAGGCCGCTCCGGGCCGGCCGAGCCCGTATCAGACGATCTTGAGCTTGGGCAGGTCCTGGCCGTCGACCAAACCGACGGGGCGGCCTTTGGCGTCGACGGCGATGAGGTCGTCGATCTTGTGCGCCTCGAAAAGGCGCAGCGCGTCCACGCCCAGGGCCTCGGCGGAAATCGTTTTTGGCGAGCGCGTCATGAAGGTGGAGACGGGCTTTTGCAGAAAATCCGGCCCGGTGAGCGCGCTGCGGCGGAAATCGCCGTCGGTGAGGATGCCGGTGAGTTTGCCGCCCCGGGCCGAGACGAGGGCGATGCTGCCGCTCTTGGCCTTGGTCATGCGCAAGATGGCATCTTGCAGGGTGATGGTATCGGGTGCGATCGGGAGCCGATCGCCGGTGCGCATGATGTCGGCGACCTTGAGCAGAAGGATGCGACCGAGGTTGCCGGCGGGGTGGTAGCGGGCGAAGTCGTCGCGCGTGAGGCCGCGCGCTTCGAGGAGGACCATCGCGAGGGCGTCTCCGAGCGCGAGGGCGGCGGTGGTGCTGGCGGTGGGGGCGAGGGCGAGCGGGCAGGCTTCGCGAGGGACGCAGTAGACGAGCTGGAGGTCGCAGCCCCGGGCGAGGTCGGAGTCGGCCTTGGCGGTGAAGGCGACGAGCTTGAGTCCGAAGCGGCGCAGCCCGGGGACGAGTTTCAGCACCTCGTCGGTCTGGCCGCTGTTGGAGAGGATGACGGCGACGTCGCCTTCGCTCACCATGCCGAGGTCGCCGTGGAGGGCCTGCGTGGCGTCGAGGAAGCAGGAGGGCGCACCGGTGCTGTTGAAGGTGCCGGTGAGCTTTTGCGCGATGTGCGCCGATTTCCCTACTCCGGTAAAAATGAGTTTATTCCCGGTTTGGATCGCGGCGTGGATGGCCCGGGCCACCGCCACAAAGGGCGCGCCCAACGACTCGCGCGTGGCCTCGATGGCCTCCTGTTCGATGCGGAGCGCCTGTCGCGCGCGCTTGAGGACGAAGGTCGAGTCGAGGGCCATTTCGGGTTTGTGTCCGTGGAGGAGTCGCGAGACTTGGACTCCGACTTTTCGCGTTCAACATCCATTTCCGCCCGCTCCCGCCACGCGCCATGCGCCGTCGCCTCTCGACTCTGGTTTTTCTCTCCTCCCTCGCCGCCCTCTGCCTCGTGCAGACGGGCTGCGGGCCGTCCTCGGTCATGCCCTACACCGCCGAGGTGGACGATCCCGACTACCGGCGGGGCAAGGAGCTGCTGCGCATGGGTCGCGAACAGGAGGCGCTCTCGACTTTTCTGAAGGTGATCGACCAACGCGGCGGCGCGGCGCCCGAATCGCATTTGGACGCGGCGATCCTTTACCAGCAACACGTCAAGGATCCGATCGCGGCCATCTATCACTTTCGCCGTTACCGCGAGCTGCGGCCCAACACCGACCAGGCGCGCCTCGCGCTTCAGCGCATCGAGGCCTGCATCCGCGATTTTGCCAAGACGCTCCCCGGTCAGCCGCTCGACAACCAGGTGGATCGCACGGACTTGATCGACACGGTCGACCGTCTCCAGCGCGAGAATCTCCAACTTAAGGAACAACTCGCCGCCGCCCGCGCCGCGGTGCTCGACGCCACTCGCACGGCCGGCCTCGCGAACAGCGGCGGCGCGCCCGACGCGAGCGTCTCCATGTCGATGGAACCCTCCCAGGGCGCCTATGCGACGGACGTCCCCAATGGCGGGCCGCCCTCGCGCGGGACGCAGCAGATGGAATACTCGACGCCCGTGGGGGTGGTGCCCGTCACTCCGGTGAATCCGCCGGCCAACCAGACGGCGAATCAGACGCCGCCTCCGCCAACCCCGCCGCCTCCGGCCGCCGGGCGCAAGCACGTGGTATCGAAGGGCGATACGCTCATGAGCATCTCCCTGCGCTACTACGGCAACCGGTCGCGCTGGCGCGAGATCTTCGCCGCCAACCGCGATCAGCTGCCGACCGAGAGCTCCTTGCAGATCGGGATGGAGCTGCGGATTCCGCAGTGAGCGGAATCCGAATGACCAATGTCCAATGACCAAGGACCAATGGGACGCGGGCACGGCGGTTGAGCGTCGTGTTTGCGATTTTCGTTTCTCATGCCGCAGACCTCACGCCGCACCGCCGTTTTCACCGAGTCGCTGATCCGCGAGATGTCGCGCGTCGCGGCCCAGCATGACGCGATCAATCTCGCCCAGGGGTTTCCCGACGGAAATCCGCCGGACGCGCTCGTCGAGGCGGCGCGGGCGGCGATGGACGCCGGGCGGCACCAATACGCGGTCACATGGGGAGCGCCCGAGCTTCGCGATGCGCTGGCGGCGAAGTTGACGCGCTTCACGGGTCTGCCGGTCGATCCGCAGCGCGAACTCGTCGTCACCTGCGGGGCGACCGAGGCGATGATGGTGGCGATGATGACGGTTTGCGATCCGGGCGACCGCGTGGGGCTCTTTTCCCCTTTCTACGAGAATTACAACGCCGACGCGATTCTCACGGGCGCGACCCCGGTGCATGTGAGGTTGAACCCGCCCGGCTACGGTTTCGATCCGGCGGAACTGCGCGCGGCCTTCGCGACGGGGGGCGGGTTGAAAGCGTTTATTTTGTGCAACCCGTCAAACCCCTGCGGGCGCGTGTTCACGCGGGCGGAGCTTTTGCAGATCGCGGCGCTGGCGGAGGAGTTCGACGCCTTCGTGATCACGGACGAGGTCTACGAGCACCTCGTGTTCGACGGGCGCGAGCACGTCTACTTCGCGACGCTGCCGGGCATGGCGAAGCGCACGATTTCGTGTTCGTCGCTTTCGAAGACCTTTTCGATCACGGGTTGGCGGCTGGGCTATGTCCACGCTCCGGCCGAGGTGATCGCGCAGGCGCGCAAGGTGCATGATTTTCTCACGGTGGGGGCGGCGGCGCCCTTGCAGCACGCGGTGGTGACGGCGCTGGGCTGGGGGCGGGAATACTACGCGGGACTGGGCGCGGAGTATCAGTCGAGGCGCGATCTGCTGCTCTCGTATCTGGACAAGACGGGTCTCGGCTACTCGACGCCGGAGGGAGCCTATTTCGTGATGCTCGACGTGGCGCCGCTCGGCTTTGCGAGCGACGTGGAGTGCTCGCATTGGATGACGAAGGAGATCGGCGTGGCGCCGGTGCCGGGGTCCTCGTTTTTTCCGTATCCGGAGAATCGTTACGTGCGGCTGAACTTCGCCAAAAGCGCGCCGGTTCTGCGCGCGGCGGGGGAGCGGCTGCTGAAGTTGCGGGCGGGGCGGTGAGGCGGGGGGCGGGTTCGGGCGAAAAGGGAGGGGCGGCGTCCCTCCCAATCGCTCCAAGATGATGCCGCCTACTTGTTGGCGCGGGTTTTGGCGGCGACGCGCGAGATTTGGTGCCAGCGTTCCAGGGCCTGGCGGAGTTCGGGCATGCGGATCGGCTTCACGACGTAGTCGTTCATGCCGACGGAGAGGCAGTGTTCGCGGTCGCCTTGCATGGCGCTGGCGGTGAGCGCGATGATGTGCGCGGGCGCGGCGCCGGTCTCGCTCTCGCGCTTGCGGATGAGGCGCGTGGCCTCGAAGCCGTCCAACTCAGGCATCTGGCAGTCCATCAAGATGAGCGAGTAGGCTCCGCGTTGCAGGCATTCGAGCACCTCGTAGCCGTTGGCGGCCACGTCGGCGGTGCAGCCGAACTTGGCGAGCAGGCCGAGGGCGACCTTCTGGTTGACGACGTTGTCCTCGGCGAGGAGCAGGCGGGCGCCGCGCAGCCCGGTCAAAATCTCCTCGGGGAGGGCGGGCAGGCGGGCGTTGCCGCGGGAGCTGAGGCTCGTGGCGAGATTGCGGCCGATGACGTTGACGAGGCAGTCGAGCAGAGGCGACTGGCGGACGGGCTTGGTGAGCGAGGCCTCGATTCCGGCGGCGGCGGCATCCTCCGCGGCGAGAGGGTGGCCTTTGTTGGTGAGGGCGATCAGGTGGATGGGCGGGATGGCTGCGTCGGCCTTGATGGCGCGGGCGAGGGTGAGTCCGTCCATCTCGGGCATCTCGACGTCGAGGAGGGCGATGTCGTAGGGGCGGCCCTCGGCCGCGGCGGTGCGGAGAACTTCCAGGGCCTCGAAGCCGTCGGCGGCGCTGCCTTTCTGGAGGTGCCAGGCGAAGATTTGGTGGCGGAGGCTTTGGCGGGCGCTGGCGTTGTCGTCGACGACGAGCACGCGGAGATCGGCCCACCCGTCCTGGCTGGCGCAGGTGACGATCTTCGGCTCGGCGGAGGGGCGGCCGAAGCGGGCGGTGAACCAGAAGGTGGAGCCTTTGCCGGGTTCGCTTTGCACGCCGATCTCGCCCTGCATCATGGCGACGAGACGCTTGGAGATGGCGAGTCCGAGGCCGGTGCCGCCGTATTTGCGCGTGGTGGAGCTGTCGGCTTGGGTGAAGGCTTGGAAGAGGCGCGTCTGCGCCTCGGGCGGGATGCCGAGGCCGGTGTCCTTGACCTCGAAGCGGGCGAAAATGGAGTCGGCGTCGGCGGCGAGGAGGGTGACATGGACGACGACTTCCCCGCCCTCGGTGAATTTGATGGCGTTGCCGACGAGGTTGGTGAGGACCTGACGGAGGCGTCCTGGATCGCCGCGGAGAAGGGCGGGGACCTCCAGGGCGACCTCCATGACGAGCTCGATGCCTTTGGCCTGGGCGCGTTCGGCGAGGACGTCGATGGTGCTTTCGAGCGTGTCGCGCAGTTCGAAATCGAGGTTCTCGAAATTGAGTTTGCCGGCCTCGATCTTGGAGAAGTCGAGGATGTCGTTGATGATCGACATGAGGTTGTCCGCGCTGCCGCGGATGGTCTCGGCGAAGTCCCGCTGGGAGGGGTTGAGGCCGGAATCGAGGAGGAGGCCGGTCATGCCGATCACGCCGTTCATGGGCGTGCGGATCTCGTGGCTCATGTTGGCGAGGAACTCGCTCTTGGCGTGGTTGGCGACCTCGGCGGCCTCTTTGGCGAGACGAAGTTGGTGGGTGCGTTCCTCGACGAGTTTTTCGAGGTCGGCCATCTTGCAACGCGCCTGCTGGCCGAGGTGCCATTTTTCGGTGAGGGCGGTGGCGAGCTGGAGGGCTTCGACGTTGTCGAAGGGTTTTTTGAGGATGAGGAGTTTGTCGGAATGGCCGAGACGGCGGATCATCTCGTCCCACGCGTAATCGGAGTAGGCGGTGCAGATGACGATCTGGATGTCGGGGTCGATTTTCCAGATGGCCTCGGTGGTCTCGACGCCGTCGAGGCCGGGCGGCATGCGCACGTCCATGAAGGCCATGGCGAAGGGGTTTCCTTCGGCGCGGGCCTTGCCGACGAGGTCGATGGCTTCGCGACCCTGGTAGGCGGAGTGGATGTCGAAGTGGACGAGGGGGCCTTCGCCGGCGGCGTCGCCGAAGAGCTCGGCCTCCATCGCCTCGACTGCGGCGGCCTGGGCGGGGGTGGCGAGGATCTTCTTAAAGTCGTCGTGAATGGCGCGGTTGTCGTCGACGACGAGGACCCGGACATTTTTCTCAAGGTTGGGGAAGCTCATGAGTCGGTGGAAGAATGGCGGACGGAAAGGGCGGGGACGAGGGTTTACGTGTCGTTTCGTCCGGAGGAGCCGTTTCGTTCGGTGGAGGCGAAGGGGAGGCGGAGGGTGAACGTGGCGCCGCAGCCGGGGCGGCCGTCGCTGTGGACTTTTAGGGAACCCCCCATTTCCTTGGCGGCAAGGGCGCCGCTGTGGAGTCCGAAACCGTGGCCATGTTTCCGGGTGGTGAAGCCGTGGGCGAAGATTCGGGTCAGGTTTTCGGCGGGGATGCCGACGCCGTTGTCGATGACGGCGATGTCCACGCCGTGCTCGGCGGCGGTCGTGCGGAGGGTGATCAATTTGTCCGTGCGCCCGGATTCGTCGCAGGCGTATTTGGCGTTGCGGATCAGGTTTACGAGTATCTGCAGGACCTTGTTCTTATCGACGGTGATGACGGGCCGGGCCTCGTAGTCGCGGGCGATCTCGATTTGGTGGCGGGCGAGGGAGCCGGCGTTCATGCGCAGGGCGTCCTCCACCAACTCGGGAACCGAGACGGTTTCGAGCACGCCGGAGGTTTTGGCGTAGCTCTGCTGCATGGCGACGATGTCTTTCACATGGTCGATGTTTTTCCGCAGGCTCTCGAGTTCGGCGACGATGGCCTCCTGCTCGACGGCGAGGGATGCGGCGAGGTTGGCGAGGTAGGCGGGGATCATGCGGCCTTTGGCGTCCTGCGAGAGGTAGACGCCGAGGTCGGAGCGATGCTGGTCGAAAAGATCGCAGATCTTGCCGATTTGGGGGGTCTTGGAGCGGCGGACGCGGTCGGCAACAAGGGTGGCGGAGACGTTGATGCTATTGAGCACGTTGCCGACGTTGTGCAGCACGTTGGTCGCCACCTCCGCCATGCCGGCCGCCCGGGACTGCTCCAGCAGCTCCTTGTGGATTTTGTCGATCTCGGCCTGCAGGCGACTGCGTTCTTCGATGTCTTGGCGGAGCGTCTGGTTGGCCGTGGCCAGTTCCGCCGTCCGGTGCCGCACCTCGGTTTCCAGCAGATCCCGCGATTTCTGCAACTCGCGCCGTTGGCGGGTAAGGTATCTTATGCGCCACAGATAGACGCCGGCCAAGGCGCCCAGGGCAAGCGCGGCGCAGAGCAGGCGGAACCAGATCGTCTCGGAAAAAAGCGGCCGCAGTTCGAGCTCCAGCGAGTCGCCCTCCTCGTTCCAGATACCGTCGGCGTTGGCCGCGACGACCCGGAGGGTGTAACGACCCGGAGGCAGGTCGGGGTAGAAGGCGACGCGCCGGTCCGTCGCCTCCACCCAGTCCTTGTCGTAGCCGACCAGCCGGTGGCGGAATTTTACCTTTTGGGGGGCGAGGAAGCTGAGCGCGTCGAAATGGAATTCGAGGCCGCTTTTGCCTTCGCCCGGCTCCACGACGGCGTGATCCAGGTCGATCTCGCGGCGGTTTGCGCGGACGCGCGCGATGTGGACCGGAGGGGGCGCCCGGTTGACGAGAACATTCGCGGGATCGATCATCACCACGCCGCGAGGTCCGGGGAACCAGATGCGGCCGTCGCTCGTCTTGCAGCCCACGCGCTCCTGGCCGCTTTTGTCCGATACTTTGACCGATTCCAAGCCGTCGAAAACCGCGCATTCCACCCGAGGCTTCTTGCCGTCGGCAAAGTCGTTCATGTCCCGCCGGCTGGCGCGGAAAATGCCCCGGGCCGAATCAAGCCAGAGATTCCCGAGATCGTCGGGCACGATCGCGTAGATGTTGTCGTCGAACAATCCGTCCTTCCGGCCGATGTGCCGGATGCGGTCGTCTTTCAGCCGCGCGACGCCCGACAGCAGTCCCGCCCAGACCACGCCTTCGGAATCCTCGCAGATCCAGAGCACGGCGAGATCGGCAAGCCCGTCCGCGGCGCCCCATTGGCGGTATTCGCCATCCTTGACCCTGAAGATGCCGTTTACGGTGGCGACCCAGAGGGAGCCGTCGCGGCCGGGGGCGAGGTTGAGGATCCAATCGAACCTTGGCTTGTCCCGGCCCTTGAACTCGTAGGGGTGGAAATGGTCGGGGCCGGCGCGGTAAAGCTCCGCGCCAACGGAGACGACCACGCCTTGCAGGTCTTCCGCCATGCCCACGACCATGTTTCTGGCCGGGTGAACGACCGCGATTTTTCCACCGGAGAAGACGGCCAGGTCGCGATAGCCGTTTACCACGTAGACATCGCCGTTGCGGGCCTCGAAGACGCGTTTGGAGTAGGGCTTCGGCAGGCCCGGCATCATCCAATGGTTCTTGGTCGCGGGATCGAAGAGCGCGACGCCGCCGCCGCTTGCGATCCAGACGCCGCCGCGGGAGGCGCCGACCGCGGACGCGTCTTTGATCGCAGGGTCGAGCGCGGGCGGGTGGATGGGAAACTTGACGTCGGAAATCTGGACGACGCCGTCGCGGGTGCCGATCCACAGGCTGCCCTCGTGGTCTTCGGCGAGGGCTTGGACGAATTCGCCGCCCGGGCCTTCCCGGAAATTGGGAAGCGTGTCGTAGCCGCCCTGCCACTGGCGAATGAGGCCGTGGCCGCTGGTGCCGATCCATAGGGCGCCGCGCCGATCCGCGAGCAGCGCGCGGATTTCCATGCCGAACTCGGGGATCTCGCGACGCCGCAGGGTCGCGTCGTAGCAACGCAGGCCCTCCTGGCTGCCGATCCAGATATTCCCGTCCGCGTCTTCGGCGAGGCAACGCACGTTGAGCGCGTCCAGCGTCGGGTCGGGGATTTTGGTCAACACGTCGTTCTGCCAGAGGTAGACGCCATGTCTGTAGGTCCCGAGCCAGATCCGGCCTTTCGGCCCTTCGTGGACGCAGGATCCGTTCACCGCCAAGTTCGTGGACGGGTCGTCGGCGAGAATCGATTTCCATTCCCCCGAGGGGCTCAGGCGGGCGATCCGTCCCTGGCCGCCGAGCCAGAGCGAGCCGTCCTTGCTTTCGGCGAGGGAGCGGATGTTCAGCTTTGTCGCCTCGGGATGCAGTTCGCCGTGAAACGAAAACGCCCGTCCGTCGTAAGCCCCAAACGCGTTGTTTTCGAGGCCGACCCAGACGCCGCCGGCGCGGGCCGGGGCCACGCTGCTCACGGCGCTGCCGCGCATCGAGATGGCCGAGTGAAGGTCGTGCAGCTGAAACTGAATGCCGTCGAAACGCACCAGGCCGGCCGCCGAGCCGAACCACAGATAGCCGTCCTTGGCCTGCGCGATGGAGGTGATGCCGTTGACGGGCAGGCCGTTTTGCCGGCTCCACGTCCGGTGGTTGTATTGCTGGAGCCCGGTGGAGGGATCGAGGGCGAGCGCGACATTGCTCCCGGCCCCGTAAAAGCACAGCCAGGAAAGCAGCATGGCGGCCAGCCCCCCGAACCGGGGCCGTCGCGTTTTCAGGCAAAAGAAAAGGGAAGGCGAAATCGTCACGAGGGAGAGCGGCGCGATGGGCGGAACTGGCGGTCGGGGCCTTGGATGCGGGCGCGAGAGCGCACGGAGAAGTCGCCAACGGGTGAACGGCCGACAGGAAGCATGGACGGACAGGGATCGGACGGGACGCGCGAGCCGTTGATGGTCAGCCGTGCCGGGCGACCGGAGCAAAGGGGAGGCGGAGGGTGAACGCGGCGCCGCAGCCGGGGCCGTCGCTGTGAACGTCGAGAGCTCCGCCCATTTCTTTCGCGGCGAGCGCGCCGCTGTGCAGGCCGAAGCCGTGGCCTTGTTTGCGGGTGGTGAAGCCGTGGTTGAAGATGCGGGTAAGGTTTTCGGCGGGGATGCCGACGCCGTTGTCGATGACGGCGATGTCCACGCCGGAGGCGTCGGCGCGGGAGCGCACGACGAGGCGTTTGTCGGTGCGGCCGGATTCGTCGCAGGCGTATTTGGCGTTCCGGATGAGGTTCACGAGGATCTGGAGCACCTTGTTCTTCTCGACGGTGATGACGGGGCGGGCCTCGTATTCGCGCACGACCTCGACGTCGTGCCGGGCGAGGGAGCCGGCGTTCATGCGAAGGGCGTCCTCGACGAGGTCGGGCACCGAGACGGTTTCGACCACGCCGGAGGTTTTCGCGTAGCTCTGCTGCATCGCCACGATGTCTTTGATGTGGCCGATGTTTTTGTGGAGGCTGTCGATTTCGTGGAGGATGGCCTTCTGTTCCTGGGAGAGGGCCTCGGCGAGAGTGCCGAGGTAGGTCGGGATGACCTTGCCGCGCGGGTCTTCGACCATGAAGCGGCCGAGATCGGCGCGGTTCTGATTGAGGAGGTCGGAGAGCTTGCCGACGTTGGGCGACTTGGAGCGGCGCACGAGATCGGCCACGAGCGTGGCGGACACGTTTACGCTGTTGAGGACGTTGCCGACATTATGAAGCACGCCGGTGGCGACCTCGGCCATGCCCGCCTGGTGGGAGGTGCGGAGGAGTTGCTTGTGAACGTCCTCGAGCTCGTCCTCGGCTTTCTTGCGCTCGGTGATATCGACGATGGTGGCGAGTTCCTGGGCTTCGTCTCCGTGCTGGCGGACGGTGCGAACGTGGAGCGAGGCCCAGCGGACGACGCCTCCGGGGTGCAGATAACGTTTTTCGAGGGAGTATTGGTCGATCTCCCCGGCGCGAAGTTTTTCCCTGAGGGCGGCCTGGGCGGCGCGATCGTCGGGGTGGGTCGCCTCGACGTAGCGTTCGAGCTCATGGCAGCGCTCGGCGGGAACCCCGGTGATGGAAACGCAGGACGGGTTGACGATGCGGGTCTCGGGCCGGTCGTAGACCATCCAGGCGACGCCGACGGGCAGGGCGTCGAAGATGAATTTGAAGCGGGCGCGCTCGCGGGCCACTTCCTCCTGGGCGAGTTTGAGGTCGGTGATGTCGACGAGAGTGGTGACGGATTGGGTATTGCCCGTCTCGGGGTCCGTTGAGACGCGGCTCATCATAACCGCCCAGACGATTCGGCCGCCGGGGTGGATGTAGCGTTTTTCGACCACGAACTGGTCGATCTCGCGGCGTTTCATGCGATCGGCGAGTTCCACCTGCCGTTGCGCGTCCTCCGGATGGGTGGCGCGCGCAAAGGCGCCGGGGTCGGAGGCCGCGAGCTCGGCGGAAACGCCGGTGATCTTCTCGTGGGCGGGATTGAGAAGCAGCGTTTCCGGGCCGAGCAGGCGCCAGGAAACTCCCACGGGGAGGGAGTCGAAGATGAATTTGAAGCGGGCTTGTTCGCGCGCGGCCGCTTCCTGGGCGCGCTTGAGGGCGGTGATATCCGTGACGGTGCCAAGGATCTCGACGCGGCCGTCGGGATAGACCATGCGCTGGGCGGAGACCGTCACCCAGACGATGCTGCCGTCGGCGCGGATGTAGCGCTTGTCGATCGAGAAGCCGGGGATGTGGCCGGCGTCGAGGGCCTCGTTGAGCGGTTTCTGGCGGGCTTGGTCGTCGGGGTGGGTGATGCGGGCGAAGATCTCGTCGTTATCGCCCACCTCGTCCCGGCCGACGCCGCAGATCCGCAGGTGGGAGTCATTGATGAGGAAGGAGTGCGAGGAACGGTCGGCGGCGCGGGTTTCGAGGGAGATGCCGACGGGGATGTAGTCGAAGATGAACTTGAGCCGGGACTGTTCGTGGGCGGCCGCCTCCTGGGCGAGCTTGAGCTGCGTGATGTCGACCACCGAGGCGAGCATCTCGACGCGGCCGTCGGGGTAGACGGCGCGTTGTTTGGAGAAGACCACCCAGACGAGAGAACCGTCGGGACGAATGTAGCGTTTTTCGACCGAGAAGTGCGATATCTCCTGGGCGTCGAGCGCGCGGTCCAACGGGGTCTGGCGTTGCAGGTCTTCGGGATGGGTGATGTCGCGGATCGCGGCCCCGCGGGTCTCCACCGCCTGCGCGCGGGTGACGCCGGAGATCTCCAGGTGGGCGTCGTTTATCAGGTAGGACTGGGTGCCGCCGTCTTTCCCGTGCGAAGCCAAGGAGATGCCGACGGGCACGGAGTCGAAGATGAACTTGAAGCGTTCGCGCTCGAGGGCGCTTTCCTCCTGGGCGAGTTTGAGCTCGGTGACGTCGACGACGGTGCCGAGCGTCTCGACGCGACCGTCGGGATAGACCATGCGCTGGGCGGAGAAAGTGGCCCAGACCACGCGGCCGTCGGGGCGGATGTAGCGTTTCTCGATGGTGTAGCGGGGGAGGCGGCCCGCGTTGAGCGCCTCGGTGAGCGGTCTTTGCCGCGCGGCGTCGTCCGGGTGGGTGATTTCGCCGAAGATGCCCTCGTTGGCCGCGACCTGCCCGCGGGTGACCCCGCAGATGTCGAGATGGGCGTCGTTGATGAGAAAGGAGCGCCTTGGGTCGTCATTGGTGCCTGAATACAGGGAGATGCCGACGGGCACCGAATCGAAGATGAACTTGAGCCGGGCCTGCTCGCGGGCGGCCTCTTCCTGGGCGCGCTTGAGGCCGGTGATGTCGACGACGACGCTGAGGGTTTCGACGCGGCCGTTGGGGTAGGTTTTCCGTTGGGTGTAGAAGGAGACCCACACGGTCTCGCCGCCGGGGCGGATGTAGCGTTTTTCCAGCGAGTAGCGGTCGATCTCGTTGGCCTTGAGCTTCTGGCGGAGGGGGAGCTGCCGCTCGTAGTCCTCGGGGTGGGTGAGGCGGTTGAAGATCGTCAGATCGACCATGACCTCGTCGCGAGTGACGCCGATGATCTCGAGCTGGGCGTCGTTGATGAGGAAGGAATAGCCGTCCTGCGGGAGCTGCGAATAGAGGGAAACGCCGACGGGCAGGGAATCGAAGATGAATTTGAAACGCTCGCGCTGCTGCGCGGTTTCGAGCTCGGCCTCCTTGAGGGCGGTGATGTCGCTGATCGTCGACATGGCTTCGACGCGTCCGTTCGGAAAGTCGATGCGCTGGGTGGTGAAGACGACCCAGACGGTTTTGCCGTCGGGGCGGATGTAGCGTTTCTCGAGCGAGAAGCTGGGAATTTCGCCACGCTCGATTTTTTCCTGGAAGGGAAGCTGGCGAGCGAGGTCGTCGGGGTGGGTGATCTTGCGGAAGACGCTGAAGTCTTCGCCCACATCCGCGCGGGTGAGCCCGCAGATGCCGAGGTGCGCCTCGTTGATCATGCGGCTGCGAAGGCGGCCTTCTTCCGAGGAGTGCAGGGTGATGCCGACGGGGGCGTGATCGAAGATGAACTGGAAGCGCGCTTTTTCGACGAGCAGCTCCTGGGTCGCGGTCTCGAGGGAGCGGGTGCGCTCCTCCACGCGATGCTCAAGGTCGCGGTGGGTGGCTTTGAGCTCGGCGTCGCGGATCTCGATCTGCGCGAGCATGTGGTTGAAGCCGTCGATCAGGCGCCCGATCTCGTCGTCGCCGAGCTTGGTGGCGCGGATGGAGTAGGCTTTTTCCGCGCCGACGCGGCCGGCGATGGCGGCGAGTTCGGCGATGGGCTCGGAGATAAGCCGCTGCAGGCGGGACGCGATCAGCCAGGTGAGGAGGATGGCGGCGAAGAAGACGGCGGCGCCGATGCCCAGATAGTGCCAGCGACGGGCGATCAATTCGTCGAGGTCGGATTCGATGTAGAGGGTGCCGACGACGTCTCCTCCGGAGCGGACCGCTTCAAAGAGATCGAGCGAGTCGGAATCGAGATAGACGGTGTCCGCCCGCGGCTGCGGCCAAGCGAGCGCGGCCCAGGGATCGCGCTGGTAGGTCGCGAAGACATTCCCTCTGTCGTCATAGAGGCAGGCGCGCACGATGCGGGGCTGTTGCTCCAGGCTCTTCAGGGTGAGCGTGGCGGTGTCGTTGTCGTCGAAGGCGAGGGAAGAGGCGCTGTTGGCGCCGATGATGTGGGCGGCGGTCTCAAGCTCGCGGGCCTGTTCCCCGCGGAACGAGACCTGTTCGTAGACGATGAACGCGGCGCAGGTCAGGAGCAGCGCGATGCCGCTGGTGAGAAGGCTGATCGCGGTCAGCTTGCGCTTGAGGGGTAGATTGTGGAGGAAGCGCATGGGGGGCTTTCAAGGGGTGCGTCGGCCGTCGGCGGCGAGCTTGAGCAACTGGCCGCTGAGCTTGAGGCCCGCTTTGTCGGCCGCGTTCTGGTTTATCTCGAAGCGGACTTTTTCGTTCATGACGTAGAAGGCGACGATTCCGCCGCGGGCGGTGAAGGAGGTGCTTTCGCCGACGGTGAGCACGCCGGGCGAGGCGCGAAGCGAATCGGCGAACAGCGGCTCGGCGTCGCGGGCGACGAAGACGATATGCGCCCCGGGGACCTCCGCGGCGGTTTTGACGCGGCGGATGACGATGGCGCGGCCTTCCACGATCCGGTCCTTGACGACCTTGTCGAGTTCTCCGCCGAAAGGATCGGCGCCGAGCACGGCGATGACGATCGCGCTGCCCTCGTCGTCGAAACGGTCTTCCGGCCACTGCACGAACTTGGTGAAGTTATACAGGAATCCGGCCTTGAGCTGGTATTCCTTCGAGACGGCGGGAGCCGGGGCCGCCACGCCGAGCGAGAGCCCGAGCAGCGCGAAAGAATGGAGCAACCGCAGCAGGCGGAGGCGCCGGGATGGGGGACGAGGTTGATCGGGAGAGGCCATGCCGGTGGTTAGTAGCGCCAGGTGAGCTTGCCGTGGAAACTGCGCGGAACCTCGGCCGTGTCCGTGAAGAAGGAGGGGCCTTGTTCGAGGTGCCGGTCTTGGAGAAGGTTTCTGCCGACGAGGGCGATCTCGAGCCGGTCGCTCAGGCGATAGGCGATGCGGAGATCGGCGGTGAAGTAGGACGGCACGAAGCGGATCGCGTCGACGTAGCGGAGTTGACCGTCGACGCAGAGCCGGCGGGTGAGGTCGTGGGACGAGCGCAGGGTGGCTTGGTGGCGCGGGGCGCTGTGCTCGAGCGCGTCCAGATCGGCGGAGACGGGGCCGTTCACGTCGGCCAGCAGCAGAGAGTAACTTCCCGTGAGGCGCCAGGCATCGACCGGGGAAACCGTGACGGCGAGCTCGCCGCCGTAGGTCTGGGCGGAGAGGAGATTGGCGAAGGGAATCTCGGCCGTGCCGAGCGGGAGGCCCGGAACGAAGCCGGTGACCTGGCTCGCGGAGGCGAGGTCCTCGTAGACGTTGTAGAAGAGGGCGAGGTCCACGCTGACGCGCGAGACCGGCTGGACGCGGTAGCCGCACTCGTAGGCCCATAGCTCCTCGGAGGCCAGGTCGGCGTTGCCGGTGACGCGAGGGAGGTAGAGGCCGCCGCCGGGGCCGACGAAAGGCGCGCCGGTGGCGATGGCGAGGAGGTCTTGCCCCTCGAGGCTGCCCGGAGTGCGCACGGCGCGGGAGACCGCGGTCCATAGCGTTTGCCGGGCGGTGGGTTTGAGCGCCAGGCGCAGGCCGGGCTGAACCTCGAAGCCGGTGTAGTCGTTGTGCTCGATTTTTACGCCGCTCGTGAGCGTGAGTTTTTCCGGGAGGACCTGAAACTCGTCCTGCACGAAAAAGCTGTAGAGATCGGTGCGTGCCTCGTCATTGCGGACCTCGAGCAGGGGAGACGTTTGGTCGACTTCGCTTTCGATGGCCCGGTAGCCGAGGCCCCAGATGACGTCGTGGCGTTCGCCGATGCCGAAGGTGTGCTGCGCGGAAAAATCGCCCGTGTCGGTGCGGAGGCGGGCCCGCTCCGGCTCGTTCCGCATCGTGCGATCAAAGTAGGTCTGGATTTCGAGGCTGGATCTGTCGGACCACCGGCGGGTGAGGCGGCCGAGGGTGTTGGCGTTGTAGTCTTCGATGGCGTCGTCGTCCGTATCGAAGCCGGTGCCGCCGGCCTGCCAGGTGAGCTGGGTGTCCTCGGACACGTAGTGGTCCAACCGCAACCCGCCCTGCTGTCCTTGCCAGCCGTCGCCGGCGGGCCGGCCGTTGGCGAGCGGGTGATCGTCGACGGAGCGGACTCCGGCGTAGACGCGGTAGTAGGTGCGTTCGCCGATCCGGCCGCCGTAGCGCACTCCGCTGTCGGTCTCCAGCACGTCGCCGGCGGAGCCATAGACGAGGGCGCCCTGCGTGTCGCGGGCGTCGCGGCTGACGATATTGATCACCCCGTTGACGGCATTGGCGCCCCATACGGTGGCGCCGGGGCCCCGTATCACCTCGATGCGATCGACGTCCTCGAGCATGGCCTGTTCGACATCCCAGTAAACGCCCGCGAACACGGGCGAGTAGACGGCGCGGCCGTCGACGAGGACGAGCAGTTTGTTGGCGAAGAGGTTGCTGAAACCGCGGGAGGAGACGGAGAACTGGCTGGCGTTGACGGAGGCGACCGCCAGGCCGGGCACGAGGCGAAGCGCGTCGGGGATGCTGACGGCGCCGGAGCGGCGCAGCTCGTCGTTGGTGAGAACGGTGATGGCGGTCGCGGCGTCCGTGCGTTTTTGTTCCCGCTTGGAGACCGAGGTGACGGTTTCGTTCATCAGTTCCTCGAGGCTGAGGTCGCCGTAATTCGGGATGGTCTGCGCCCGCGTGAGCGCGGGGGCGGCGGCGAGGGAGGACAGCAGCAACGCGAGTCGGAGAGCCGAGCGCGAGGAGGAGGTGGCGGCGGAACGCATGGGGCGGGGCGGGGGTGGCCGAAACGGCAAGGGTCGACGGGGCGGGACGATGTTCAGGAGAGATCGAGGCAGGTGCGCACCGTCTGCGTGAGGTGTTGAATCGCGTAGGGCTTTGCGACGAAGCGAACGCCGCCAAGCGCGGCGGCGCGGACGTGCAGCGCATCGCCGGGGATGCCGCTGGTGCAGAGAACCGGCAGCGCGGGCTTTTCGGCGCGGAGCCGGCGGGCCAGCTCCAAGCCGTCGAAATCGTCGGGAAGCACCAGGTCGGTAACCAAAAGCCGAATACGCTCGGAGTGCCATTTCCAGGTCTCGATGGCGTCGCGGCCCGAGGCGGCCTGGAGGACGCGATAGCCCTGGCCCTGGAGGACGGCGCGGGCGAACTCGCGGACGGGGCCCTCGTCCTCCACGAGGAGTATGGTTTCGCCGCCGCGGACGGCGGGCTCGGCGGAGGAGAGGGCGGAGGCCGGAAGGAGCCCGGGCGGCGCGGCTCCATCGTGGACGGGGACGAAAACGTGAAGGGCGACGCCGGAGCCGGCCAGGTTTTCGGCTTCGGCCCAGCCGCGATGGGCGGCGGCGACGCCGCCGACGGCCGCCAGGCAAAGGCCCAGCCCGTCGCCGGGCGAGCGCCGGGGAATGGCGAAAGGCTCGAAGGCGCGGGAAAGCGCCTCGGCGGAGAGGGCGGGCCCGCTGTATTCCACGCTCAGGCAGGCAAAGCGCCCCGGCCTCCGCGGACCGCGGGCGCATTCGTCCGGCCCGAGCTCAATGAACCGGGTGCGGACAAGAACCTTGCCCCGACCCTGCATCGCGTCGCGGGCGTGGTGGGCGAGGTTGGTCACCAGGTTCTCGATCAGGCCGGCATCGGCGGCGATCTGCGGGAGGCCTGCGGCCAACTCGAAATCGAGCGAGACATCCCGCCCGAGCAAGGTGGCGAGGGTGCCGCCCGAAGCTCGAAGCCCGCCGTTGAGATCGACGGGGTGGTCCGGCGTCGTTTCCTGGAGGCCCACCAGGAGCAGGCGGCGAGACATCGCGGCGGCGCGCTCGCCTGCGGCGTAGATCTGTTGCAGGGCGATGCGGGCGTCGTCGGGCAGTTCCGGCTGGGCGATGAGAAGGCTGGCGTAGCCATTGATGATCGTCAGCGCGTTGTTGAAATCTCGGGCAACTCCGGTCGCGAAACGCTGAATCTGGTCCGATGGTTGAGGCTGGGACGACACGGGGTGATGAGGGGCGCGGAAGGCGTGGCTGCGGGGGGGCGACTCGGCGTGGCCGCGATCAAACTGGAGGGTCTTAAAAAATGCGCGAAAGTCAGTGTGAAATCGCTCATCTAGGGATGCTTCCCTAACTTCAATGCCAAGGGATAAAACGCAGGGAAATTGCCGTATGGACGTGTTGGACGCAATCTGGCTTTGGAAGTCGTGCTCGGGGCAGCTATTGCGTGTGCGCGCGGCCGGAGAACCGCCCGAACGAGGCCCCGCGGTTTTTTCGCGTTTCTGCGTATGCCCCCTCCGCCCGTAGTTGCCCCCATATTACGAAGATCCTTTCGGTGGGACGCGGCGGGCGGGGATGAGACACGAGGAACGGCCGCGGCGGCGCGACGTGAGCCGGGCGGAGGCGGCGGGGTCAGACGGAGGCGAGGGCCTCGTCGAGGACGGCGAGCATGAAGTCGGCGTCGTCGGCGGCGATGCACATCGGAGGTTTGATTCGGAGGGTATTCCCCATGAGCCCGCCCTTGCCGATGAGCAGGCCGAGCTCGCGGCATTTTTCGAAAACGGCGAGGCACTCGGCCGTGGCGGGTTCTTTCGTGGCGCGGTCTTTGACGAGCTCGACGCCGAGCATGAGGCCGAGGCCGCGCACGTCGCCGATGAGCGGGTGGCGGGAGGCGAGCCGGGTGAGCCCGGCCTTGAGCTGCACGCCGCGGGCGAGGCTGTTGGCCTGGAGGCTCTCGCGGTCGATGACCTCGAGGACGGCGCGGCCCATCGCCATGCAGACGGGGTTGCCGCCGTAGGTGTTGAAGTGGATGCGGGCGGCGAGCGTCTTCGCGATCTCGGGCGTGGTGACGACGGCGGCGAGAGGGCAGCCGTTGCCGATGCCTTTGGCCAGGGTGACGATGTCGGGGACGACGCCCTGGGTTTCAAAACCCCAATAGTGGGTGCCGGTGCGCCCGAAACCGGCCTGGACCTCGTCGGCGACGCAGAGGCCGCCGGCGGCGCGGGCGTGGGCGTAGGCATTTTCCAAATACCCGTCGGGGAAGACGACGGCTCCGCCCACGCCCTGGATGGACTCGGCGAAGAAGGCGGCGATCCTCCCGGAGGTGCCGAACTGGACGAGGTTCCGGACGTCGTCGGCGTATTTGGCGCCGGCCTCGGGATCGCCGGCGTAGGGGCCGCGGTAGGAGTCGGGCATGAGGGCGTGGTGGACGCCGAAGCCGCCTGGGACGTTGTATTTCCAGGTGTGGTGGGAGGTGAGCCCCATCGTGGACTGGGAGCCGCCGTGGTAGGCGTTGCGCAGGGCGATGACGTCGTAGTTGCCCGTGTAGGCGCGCGCCATGAGCAGCGCGAGGTCGTTGGCCTCGGAGCCGGAGTTGACGAAGTAGACCACCTTCAGGTCGCCGGGCATCTTCGCGGCGAGGTCGCGGGCGTAGAGGGCGATGTTGGGGTTCAGGTAGATGGTCGTCGTGTGCTGGATCAGCGCGTTCTGGGCGTTGGCGGCGGCGACGACGTGCGGGTGGCAGTGGCCGACCGAGACGGTGACGATGCCGCCGAAGCCGTCGAGGTAGCGGCGGCCGGTCTCGTCGAAGAGCCACTGGCCTTTGCCCTCCACGATGGTAAGGGGCTTTTTGTAGTAGTGGAACACGCCCGGGTTCACGTGGGCCCGGCGCAGCGCGAGGATTTCCTCGGGGGACGGACCGGCGTAGGGCTGCGGCTGATACGGGCAGGGCGGGAGGACGGGCGGCATGGGGAGACGTTTTTGGTTAAACCACGGAGGGCACGGAGATCACGGAGAGGGGATGGGGACGGAGGGTTTCTCCTCCGTGACTCTCCGTGTCCTCCGTGGTTTAACTTGCTTTGGAGAGTTTGCGGAAGAGGAGGTGGAGGCCGAAGGCGAGGGCGAAGCCGACGAACCAGGCCTGGTTGTAGAGGGTGTGGAAAATCGCGGGCACGGAGGCGGCGGGGACGAGCTTGGTGACGGCGAGGAAGCCGGGGAGGTTGGGCAGGACGGCGAGGGCGAAGGCGGCGAGGGCGGCGAGGTTGAAGCCGTTCGTGAAGCGATAGGGGCCGTTCGGATCGTAGAGGCCTTCGACATCGAGCCGCTTTTTGCGGATGACGAAGTAGTCGGCGATCATGATGCCGGCGATGGGACCGAGCAGCGCGCCGTAGCCGATGAGCCAGGTGAAGATGTAGCCCTGGGTGGAGGAAATGAGCAGCCAGGGGCACATGAAGACGCCGATGAAGGCGGTGATGATGCCGCCGGTCTTGAAGCTGATGCGGCGGGGGGCGAGGGCGGCGAAGTCGTTGGCGGGGGAGACGACGTTGGCGGCGATGTTGGTCGAGAGCGTGGCGACGGCGAGGGCGAGGAGCGCGATGACGGAGAGAAGCGGGTGGTCGAACTTCGCGATGAGCTTCACCGGGTCCCAGATGGCCTCGCCGAAGACGACGACGCTGGCGCCGGTGGCGACGATGCCGACGAAGGAGTAGAGCGCCATCGTGGGCGGGAGGCCGATGGCCTGGCCGAGGATCTGCGCGCGCTGGGTTTTCGCGAAGCGGGAGAAGTCGGGGATGTTGAGCGAGAGCGTGGCCCAGAAGCCGACCTGCGCGGTGAGGCTGGCGCCGAAGACGGGCCAGAAGGCGGCGGCGGTTTCGAATTTCGAAGGCTGCGATAAAATGGGGCCGAAGCCGTTGGCGGCGTTGTAGGCCCAGACGACGAGCGCGGCGCCGACGGCGAGGAGGAAGGGGGCGCTCCAGGCTTCGAGCCATTTGATGGAGTCCATGCCTTTGACGATGAAGGTGACGTTGACCGCCCAGAAGAGGAGGAAGCAGAGGAGTTCGCCGGGGGAGATGCCGAGGGCGGGCAGGGCGACGCGGGTGCCGGGGTCGAAGCCGAAGATGAGCGCGGAGGTGCCGTAGATGGCGGCGCCGCCGATCCACGTCTGGATGCCGAACCAGCCGCAGGCGACGAGGCCGCGCATGACGGCGGCGATGTTGGCGCCGCGCGTGCCGAAGGAGGCGCGGAGGAGAACGGGGAAGGGAATGCCGTAGCGCGTGCCGGGGTGGGCGTTGAGCGTCATCGGGACGAGGACGATGACGTTGCCAAGGAAGATGGTCAGGAGGGCCTGCCACCAGTTCATGCCGGAGCCGATGAGGTTGCCGGCCATCTGGTAGGTCGGAATGCAGACGGCCATGCCGATCCAGAGCGCGGCGATGTGCCAGGTGGACCAGGTGCGTTTCTCGGGCGGGATGGGCGCGAGGTCGGCGTTGGAGAGCGGGCTGGAGGCTAGGTCGGACATGCGAAGATTTTAAACCACGGAGGACACGGAGAGCACGGAGTTGGAGCGATCGGAGACGAAAGGGGTATGCGACAGCGGGAGCGCAGCCCTCCGTGACTCTCCGTGTCCTCCGTGGTTAAAAATGATTGGGAACACGGTTGAGGAACCGGCCGCGGCCGACGGTGCCGACGAATTTGCCATCGCGGACGGCGACCTCGCCGCGGACGGTGACGAGGGCGGGGCGGCCCTCGACGGGCCAGCCTTCGAAGGCGCTGTAGTCCACGTTCATCACCTGGGTGGCGGCGGAGATTTTGCCGCGGTAGGCGGGATCGTAGATCACGAGGTCGGCGTCGGAACCGACTTGGATGGCGCCTTTTTTCGGGAAGAGGCCGAAGAGTTTCGCGGCCTTCGTGCTCGCGACGTCGACGAAGGCGTGGAGGTCGAGCTTTCCGGTTTTGACGCCGTAGGTGTAGAGAAGGTTCACGCGGTCCTCGAGGGCGGGGATGCCGTTGGGGATCTTGGTGAAATCGGCCGCGCCCATGGGCTTTTGGCCTTTGAAATCGAAAGGCGCGTGGTCGGTCGCGACGGTTTGGATGAGGCCGGTGCGGAGCGCGTTCCAGAGAACGGCTTGGTTCTTCGCGTCGCGCAGCGGGGGGGACATGACGAACTTGGCGCCCTCGAAGTCGGGTTTTTCGGCGTAGGTTTTGTCGATGAGGAGATACTGGACGAGCGTCTCGACCG
>CAMLQS010000027.1 GCA_946482165.1 uncultured Verrucomicrobiota bacterium
TTCGTGCCCAAGCCCTGACCCGAGATTTCGGGCCCCGCCCCCGGCCGCCGCGCGGCCGGGGGCTTTTTCGTTTATCGCGGAATCCGCGAGTCATATCCGCCCGTGGCTCGGTCTCCAGACGGCGGGCGCAGGGAGGCGCCCGCCCACCTTGGACGGAAAATCAAATTCACAATGCCACCGGAGTCAGCCGATCAAACCCGCGAGCGTGCGATCCTTGCTCAGGCGGAAGGCTTCGCGGAGCGCCGCAAACTCCGCGAGGCACTCCGCCGGAGAACCGGCGCGCGCGAAGCGCATCGCCAGCGTCGCGCCGTCGCACTCCACCCGCGCCGTCACCCCCGGCGCGCTGAGCGTGCAGCGGCTGCAATCCGAGGGATAGTCCACCGTGAGCGCGCCCTCGGCCTCCGCATCCAAGGCTTCCACCGCGTCGATCACCGCCTCGACGCGCACGCCGCGCGCCAAATCGAACACCACCGAATCGAACTGCCCCGCGAAAAGCGCGTCGAACTCGCCCAGCCGAACCAGCTCCGCGGAGCGAAGGCCCTGCAAGCTGCGCGTGGCCAGATAGCGGGCCGGGTCGGACGGCGCGAGGGCGTAAGCCAGCTCCCAGCAAAAATCCCGAGCCGTCAGCGTTGCTTGCGCCGCGCCCACATCGAGCGAGATGTCCTTTCGCTTGTAGGCCATCGCCGCGCGCGCCCGCTGAAACATGCCTTCCGCCTCCTCCGCCAATTCCGCGGCGCAGAGCCGCGCGAGAAATCCGCTCGTGGTCGCGTTGACCGCGTCCGGCACGCTGTGGCGCGATTTGTCGAAGCCGCGCAACGACTTCACCGCGCCTTCCGCGCCGCCCGTCAGCCGCACCTGGGATATCTTGGAAAATGCCGAGTCCATCGAGCGCGCGCAGCCTGCTTCGATTTTCTCCCGCGCCAAGCCCCGATCCCGCATGCCGGCGGAACGCGCGCGCCGCGCCAGGCATCCGACATCGCTTCCCGTTGCGCTGCACGCCGCCGCCATGCGATGCGGCGCGCCGGATTCCCCCCCACGGTGGCATCCTCGACGCCCTTTTCCCTTCCGCCCGTTCTCCTTTGAGATTGAAGCCCCGGGCCGCGCCCGCATGCCCAATCGCTGTCCGTGAGTTCATTTATCGAGTTTAGTCCCAACACGCCCGTCCTAGTCGTTCCCGACGTCCATCAAGACCTCGGCTTCCTCGACCGCGCCGTCGCGCGAGCGGCCCGCGAGGGCGCGACGCTCTGCTTCCTCGGCGACTATTCGGACGCCATCAACCCGCAATGGAAGGGCGAGGCCGCCCTCCGCGCGGTCGCCGGCCGCCTGCCGGAACTCGCCGAGCACCATCCGCAGGGCTGCGTTTTTCTCGCCGGCAACCACGATGTCGAAGCCTTGCGCGTGGCCCATGTCCGTGCGCGCCTCCTCCTCGCAGGCGACGAGGAAAAAGTCCGCCAGCTCGACGCCGCCGTCCCCGCCGCCGCCGCTTACGCGTGCCTCCTCGGCGCCTGGCCCGCGGCCTTTCTCCGCACCTGGGGGCTCGCCGCCGTCGCGCATGGCTACCTCCTCAGCCACGCCGGCGTCTCGCGACGCATCTGGCCCTGGGGCGTCTCGCCGGAATCCCAAGAGCAAACCGCCGCGTTTGTGGGCGAAGCCGATGCCGCGTGGGCCGCGTGGCTCGCCCGCGGCGAGGAGGGACCGCTCTTCGCCGTCGGCCCCGCGCGCGGAGGTCGCGGCGCGCCCGTCGGCGGCGTGCTTTGGCTCGATTGGGACCACGAGTTCGTGGACGACCTGCCTTTGCCGCAGCTCGTCGGCCACACCCGCGGCCGCGAAGCGCGGCGCAAGGATCGCTCGTGGTGCCTCGACGCCGCCCAAAGCGCCGCCGGGCTGCTCGACCCCGACCTCGGCTTGAGCGTCGTGCGCATCTAGCCGGCCAGGCCCGCCCGCCGCCGCCGCCGCGCGACACCCCTTCGTTCGTTACTCGCTCCAGCCGCGCCGGATCAGGCTGATCGCGATCGCGGCGAGCAGCAAAGACACGATCTTCGAGATCGCACGAATCCCGGTGGGCCCGATCATCCTCACGAGCCGGTCCGCCTGGGAAAACGACAGCATCAAAAGCCCCAGATTCACCGCCAGCGCGGCGAGGGTGACCGCCAGACCCACCGTCTGGGCGAGCAGGAGCAGGGTCGCGATCGCCGCCGGTCCCGCGATGAGGGGCATGCCGAGCGGCACCACTCCAAAATCTTCCGGAAGATCCGCCGGCGCCGCCGCGAAGGGCTGCAACAAGTCCCGCGCCGCGAGGATGAAAAGGATCAGCCCGCCCGCGATCTGGAAGTCGCCGACCGTGATGCCGACCGCCGCAAAAATGCCTTGGCCGAGAAACAAAAAGCCGAGCGCCACGACTCCTCCCGTCGCGACCGCCTGCCGCGCGATCCGCCGTTTGCGCGCCTCCGGCACGTCCGAACTCAGGCTGATGAAAATCGCCGCCAAGCCGATCGGGTCGAGCGCCACGAAAAGCGGGATAAAGGCCTGCAAGAAACGCGGAAGCAGATCGCCCATGCGCGGACCTTACGCCGCCCGCGTGTCGCCCGCAAGGTCCCCCGCCGCCCTTTGGCGGGAACGGCGTCCCTCCACGCGGCGGCATCGCCGCTCCGTCTATCTCCGCCCGAAGCCCCACGAAAACGACGCGCGAAATCCCTCGCGGCCGCCGATCCTCACGCCGTTGAACATCACCTCCGCCATGCGCGTGCCGCCGAGCAGCCGCGCCACGTCGACCATCAGCTCCGCGTCCGCGACGAGGCGCTCCACTTCCTCGCCCGGGTAGCCCGCCCAGTATTTCAGATCGTGGAGGAAACACGCGGCATAGATGCTCACGCCCTGCCACTCGTTGATCCACCCGGTGCAGCCGTCGCTCACGAAGGGCTTCGCCGGAGGATCTTTCGCGATGCGCGCGGCCAGCGCGGGCAGCTCGTAGTGGGCGCAGATGGCCGCGATCTCGGGGAGCGAAACCGCCGAGTTGATCGCGGGCAGCGCGAAGGGACGCAGAATCGGGGGAAGTGGAAGCGGGAGCGGCGTCGGCGTGACCTCGGGCATGCGCGCGATCCTTGGCGGGGAGCCGTCGCCGGGGCGATCAGAGTTTCTCCATAGCCTCGCGCGCCCGGGTTTTCGCCGGCTCGTCGTAGCGTTCCTTCGAAGGAAGCGCGAGGCCGCGCTCGAAGCACCGGCGCGCCTCGTCCTTTTTGCCCTCCGCCAGGTAGGCGAAGCCGAGCTCGAGGTGATGCGGCACGCGCAACGGTGCCAGTTCCACGGCCTTTTTCAGATGGGCGATCGCCTTGTCGCGCGAGGCTCCCGGCAGGCCCCCGTAGATCAGTCGCACGAAAAGCCGCGTCGTGAAACCCAGCTCCGCCACCTCGTGATGCCAGCGTCCGAGCACGTGGTGCGCCCAGTCGAGATTCGGATCGAGCGCCACCGCGCGCTCCGCCTCCTGCTTCACGAGCCGCGAGTAACGGATCTTCGTCCGGGTATCGCTGTAAACCGCCATCTTGCCATGGCAGACCGCGAGCGAGAGCACGTTCAACGCGTTGTTCGGTTCGAGTTCCACCGCCCGCCGCGCGTAGTCCAAGGCTCGGCGCGTCTGCTCGCGTATCTGGGCCTCGTCGCCGATTCGCAGGGTCAGGTCCGAGAGCTGTTGAGCGATTTTTTGGAGTATCCGCGCGTCGTCGGGACGAAGCCGGTCCGCCTCGAGGTAAAATTCCAGCGCGCGCTCGGTTTCGAGCCGCGTCTCGGCCGCGACGGCTTGCTCCAACAGCGCCGCGACCTCGTCGGCTCGGAGCGGCGCGGCTGCGACAGCCATCCATCCGAATAGAAGGAAGAGGAGACGCGGCATCGACGAAGCATGGCCGGGGAGCCCGCGACTTCAAACGCGGGTCGCAACCTGCAGGCCAGACCTCGGTCGGGCCTGCATCAAGGCGACGCCTCGCGCCCCGGCGCGGGAGGCGTCGCTTTTTCCGGCCCGAGCTTCCGCAAGTTTTCGGACGCGATGTCGCGGAGGGATCCCTCCGGAAAGCTCTCCACCCACGCCGCGGCCGACGCCGGGTCGTTCTGCACCCAGCGCTGCACGATCGAGACGACGGCGTTGTCCCGCTCTCGCCCGGCCGGGAGGGTGAGCGCCATCCGCGCGGCCGACGCCGGATCGGTGTCCGCCCAGGCCGCGGCGATCGCCCCGAGCAGGCGGGACCGCAACAGCTCGTCGGGAAATTCCGCCGCCATGGCGGCGGCCTCGGCGGGCGCGAGCGTGGCGCACTGGGCGGCGGCGTGGGCCAGCAAATCGTCGCGCAGGCGGTCTTCCGGCAACTCCAAGGCCAAGGCGAGCGCCTCGACCGGCTCGCTGCGCGCGGCTTCGTAGGCGACGCCCATGATCGCGGCTTGCCTGCCTTCCCCCTCGGGCAAACGCCCGGCCCAGGCGATGGCGGCGGGCAAGTCGGTCTCCGCCCAGCAGGTGGCGACGACGCCGGCGGCAAGCCTGCGTTCCGGCCCCTCGGGAGCGGCGGCCGCCCAGCGCGCGGCCGCGCCGATGTCGCTTGAGGCCCAACTACGCAGCAAGCGTCGGCCGAAGTCGCGCTCGGTATCGGAGGCGCCTTCGCGCAGGCAAAATCGCAGCGCCTCCGCCGGGCCGGCCTTCACCAGCGCATCCTCCAGGCGCGCCCATGCCTCCTCGCGCCGCTCCTCGCCGGGCTCGTCCGAGATCACGAAAAGTTCCTCGCGCCAGTCGCCGGTGGCCGGGGCCGACGCCCGCGACACCGCTTCGGCGGGAAGCGGGCGAGCGGGCGCCGTCGTGATCGGGCGCGACGCGGATGTCTCGTTCGCCGGAGGCCGGGAACAGGCGGACTCCAGGCCGGCGAGGACGAGCAACAGCGCCGAGGCGGCCGCGCCGAAAAGGGCGCGTCGCGGACGTTTGCCCACACCCCTCGCCATACGGGAGGAGGAGGGGTCCGTCCCTGCGCACGCGGCTGCGGTTTCGTCGGCCAATCCACGGGCGGAGGGACCCGCCCGTCCACCTGGCATCCGAAAGCTTCGGGTGGTCGACATTCGGGGGCGCGGCATCGAAAGCAGATGAAAGCAAAAACCCGGCGGCCTGCGAGGAGCAAGCCGCCGGGTCGTCTGCCGTCCGGGATCGGAGCCTTACGGAGTGGCCGTCACGTTGTCGAAGACGCCGGTGCAGAGCGTGCCGTCGGCGCGGCTGCTCACACCGATGCCGATCGCGACCGACGCGGCCATCGTGATCGTCTGGTTCGAGCCGATCTGGGTCCATGCCGTGCCGTTGGCCGAATAGTAGGCGCGGAACGTATTGCCCGTTCGCGTGATTCTCAGCCATTGCGGCGCGGCCACGCCGGTCTTGCTCGTGCTCGAGGTGGTGCCTCCGGTGCTGCCGCGCCGCAGGAAGTAAGCCCGGCCGTTGGGAGCCACGAAGACGCCGGCGTGGCGGGAGCCCTCCGCAGTGGTCTCGCGAATCATGATTCCGGCCTTCGCCTGCGCGTTGGTGTTCTCGACCGAGGCCACGCGGACGGTGATATCGCAATCGCCGGTCGCCGTCTGGTATAGATATCGGAACTCGTCGGCGGAGCCGCCGATGTCCGCGCCGGAGCCCTCGACCGTGAAGGTGCCGGCGGCGTGGCTCGCCGAGCCGGTCGCCGAGACGGCGCCGATGTCGCCGGTCGCCCATGGGGCGGGAAGCGAGGATACCGGCGTCGCCGAAACTTCGCCGGAGGCCGGGCTCTCGCCGCCCGCACCGATCGCCGTGACGACGTAGTAGTAGGTGGTGCCGTTGCTCACGCCGGCGTCGGTGTAGACGGTGCCCGTCACGCCGCTGGCAATGGTGACGTAGGGGCCGCCGCTGATCTCCGCCCGCTTTACTTCATAGCTCGCGGCTCCCGCGGACGCGGTCCAGGCGATCGAAACCTGCGCGTCGCCGGACGTGGCGACAGGCGTCCCCGGCGCCGCGGGAGGCGGCGCCAGCGTCGTGGCCGACGCTTGCGCGCTGTGCGGGCTTTCGCCGACGGAGTTCACCGCGCTCACGACGTAGTGGAAGGTCGTCGACGCGGTCAGCCCGGCGTCGCCGTAGCTCGTGCCCGTCACTCCGGCGGCGATCGTCGCGTAGGGTCCGCCGCTCGTGGCGGAGCGTTTCACGGTGTAGCTCGTCGCCCCGGAGGAGGCCGTCCACGCGAGATCGATCTGGCTGCCGGAGACGGCGGAGGCGGCGAGGCCCGTCGGCGCGGCGGGGGCCGTGGTCGCGGCGGCGGGAGGATAGACTTTGCATTCCCAGAAGGCGGCCCATCCGGCGGTGCTTCCCGTCACGGTGATGCGGACGTAGCGGGCGGTGGCCGTGAAGGTGTCGATGGTCTGGCCTTGGATCGCATTGCCGGTCGCGTCGACGACGGTGGCGTAGTTCACGTCGTTGTCGCTGGTCTCGATCCGGTATTTGTAGGAGCGGGCGCTCGCGTTATACCAATCGGTGACGACCTTGCCGACCGCCTGGGAGGAACCGAGGTCGACGCGCCACCACTGCGGATAGGTGCCGCTGGAAGCGGTCCAACGGGTGGCCAGGGAGCCGTCGTTGGCGTCGAAGGGTTCGTTGCCGGACTCGTAGCTGCTGGCGGTGACGGACCGGCCTTGGCTGAGGGGCGGCGTGTCGTGGTAGACCTTGCATTCCCAGAATCCGGCGAAGCCGCCCGCGGGGTTTACTCCGGTCACGGTGACGCGAACGTAGCGGGCGGTGGCGGTGGCGAAGACGTTGTTGGTGGCGCCTTGGACCGTGTTGCCGGTGGCGTCGACGGCGGTGGTGTAGTTCACGTCGTCGTCGCTGGTTTCGAGGAGGTATTGGTAGGCGCGCGGCGAACCGTTATACCAATCGATGACGATGCGATTGATCGGCTGGGAGGAACCGAGATCGACGCGCCACCACTGCGGATAGGTGCCGCCGTTGGCGGTCCAGCGGGTGGAGAGGCTGTTTCCGTCGTTCGCGTTCTGGGGCGGGTTGGCCGCCTCGTAGGAGCTGGCGGTGGCCGGGCAGCCTTGGGACAGGACGGTTTGGGAGGGGAACGCCGTCGTGGTGGCGGAGCGCAGGCTTTCCTTGCCGCCGCTGTTGATGGCGGTCACGGCGTAGACGTAGGCGACCTCGTTGGAAACGGTGAGGTCGGAATAGGAGGTGGCGGCGGGGGAAAGCGTGGCGACCAGCGCGTAGGGTCCGCCGGCTCCGCCGGAGGAACGGTAGACCTTGTTGCCCACGATTCCGGCGCCGGTGGACTGGGTCCAGTCGAGCTCGACCGAAGCGTCGCCCGCGGTGGAGGCCAGCGCGGTGGGCGCGGCCGGGAGGGAGTGGTTCATCTGGTCCGCGATTTGCGCGGCGGTGAGGGCGTAGCCGGTGAAGAGCATCGAATCGAGAGAGCCGGCGAAGAGCGGGTCCGAGGCGAACTGGCTCTTGCCGATGAAATTCGTGCGGGTCTTGGTGCCGGCCGCCGTGAGGGTCATGGCGGTGTTGCTCGCGACCTCGGCGCCGTTGACATACATCCGGCCGACGCCGCCGGAGAGAGTGACGGCGACGTGAGTCCACACGCCGGGCGCGAGGGCCGGGGCGTCGATGAGTTGCTCCGTCGAACCGCCGTTGGAGGCGATGGCGAAGCGCAAGGTGCCGCTTCCCGACTTCGGGGAGAGGAACATGTAGCGGTTGTTATCCGCGCCGAAGTCGAAGACGCGTTGCCAATTCGCGCCGCCGTCCCACTTCACCCAGCCGGCGAAGGTGAACTCGGCGCCATCGCCGAGGCTGGAGGAGACGGGGATGTAGTCGTGCGTCCCGTCGAGGTGAATCGCCTGACCGGACATGCCGGCGGCGAAGGTCGGCGCGCCGGCCACCATGCCGTCGTTGCCGCTTCCGGTCGCGTCGAGCGCGTCGCCCTCGAAGGTGTAGTAGGCCTGGGGGCCGTCGCCGCCGGGGAGTTCCTGCAGGTAGCCGACATTGGTGGCCTTGTCGCGATAGACGACGCCGGCCGGGGTGAGGCCGCCCTCGACGTAGACCATGTTGCGAACGGCCTCGACGTTGCTGTAGACGGCGTAGCGCTCGATCCACGGCGTGTTTTCCATCATGGTGATGAAGTCGCCGATGACGGTGGCGTTCTGCGCGTAGGTGGGGTCGGCGCAGCCGGTCCAATTGGCGCCGTTGTTGAACTCGGTGATCCAGATCGGACGGCCGGTGCGCTCGTGGATGTTCTTCAGCCAGTTGTAGAGCGAGGTCGCGGTGTAGCCGCAGCGGTAGAAGTGGATGGCGACATAGTCCACGCGCAGGCCTTTGGCGTCGGCCTTGTCGATGAAATCGTAGAGCCAAGCCTCGCCGCCGTCGGTGACCGCGGGCGAGCCGACGCGAAGGCCCATCGTGAGCAGCTCGGGCCAGACCGCGATGGCGGTGTCGACGTCGCCGTTGTTCAAGGACGTGTGGGCGTCCTCGACGGGATTATCGGGCTCGTTGTAGCCGAGGAGGTGGGTGACGTTCTGCTTGTTCGTGGGATAACCCGGCCACCAACGCTGCTGGCGGATCGGCACGTATTCCCAGTTGAGGGTGGATTCCTTGTTGTTGTCCCAGTTGTAATGCCAAGTCGCGTTGAGCGTGTCGGGAGAGACGTCGCAGGAGCCTTTCTTGCCGACCCAGCGCCAAGGGATGACGCGCACGAACTGGACGGCGTCGTCGAGCGAGGCCGGCAGCGCGGAGATCTCGATGTCGGCGTCCTGGGCGACATAGACCTTGGCTCCGAGGCCATTTGCCTGGCTGGCGACGGTCGCCATGTAGCCGCGCTTGAGCTTAAAGGAGCTCATGGCCTGGTGCATGGCGCCGAGGGACGCGGGGGTGTTGTAATAGGTGTATTGGCCGAACGCCTGCGCGGAGCCCGTGAAGTTCCTGCCGGAAAACGCCTCCAGTGGCTGGAAGCCCGGCGCGTGCGGGATGACGATCGTTCCGTAGGCATTCTGAACGACGCGGACATTCGTTCCGAGCACGGCGCCGACGCCGCTCACGTAGATGCGACCGAGGAAGGCGGAAGAAACCGAGTCGGGCCGGATGTTATCCAGATAGAACCAGGCGTCGTCGGAATTCAGGTTGATCGTGCAGCCGGGGATCGGGTCGCCGGTGCCGGTGATATGGAGCGCCGACTTGCCGCTCAAGTTGACCGTGGTGTCGGTCAAGGTGGCGTAGGTTTGAATGTCGTTGGCGATGGTCAGAGTCTGACCGAAGGCCACGACGGGGGATAGAAACAGCAGTGCCGTCAGAACGGCGGCGAACTGCCGCAGGGTATGCAGTAGTTTCATGGGGTTGGGGTAACTGGCTGGATCGTCCAGGCGGACGACGAGACGGGGAGAAAGCCACGGGCCACGAAGGCTCGCGCGAAACGGAGCAGGCCGCTGTCGGGGGATAGGCCTGCGAGGCTTTGGATACCCGCCGCCCGCTCATGAACAAGGGCAGTCAAGGTTTAACGTATATTACAGTAAGATTAAGGCCTAGTTCTTACGGGCATAAGCAAACAGGTGAAAACGGAAATACCCGGGGCCTGAACGGGCAGGCCACCGGGTATGGGGTGCGAAGGGTGATCGCCTCTCGCCGAGGTTCTTACGGGGCGGCCGTCACGTTGTCGAAGACGCCGGTGCAGAGCGTGCCGTCGGCGCGGCTGCTCACGCCGATGCCGACAGTGGCTCCCGTGGCCATGGTGATGCTCTTGCCGTTGCTAATCTGCGTCCAGGTCGTGCCGTTGCTCGAATAAAAGGCGCTGAACGTGTTGCCGGTGCGCGTGAGTCTGATCCAGCGCGGGGCGGCGACGCCGGTGACGCTGTTGTTGGACGTGGTGCCGCCGGTGCTCGTGCGACGCTGGAAACGCACGCCGCTGGTCGGGGTGATGAACACGCCGGCGTAGCGGGCGTTCGCGGCGGTGGACTCGCGGATCATGATGCCGGCCTTGGCCTGCGAATTCGTGTTGGTCATCGAGGCGACGCGAACGGTGATGCTGCAATCGCCGGTGGCGGGCTGGTGGACATAGCGGAACTCGTCGGCCGAGCTCCAGATATCCGCGCCCGAACCGATGACGGTGAACGTGGGAGCGGTGTAGGCGGCGCCGCCCGCCGCGCCGACGGCGCCGATGTCGGCGGTCACCCACGGGCTGGGCAGGCTGGCGACCGGCGTGGCGGAGACCTGCGCGGAGTCGGCGCTTTCGCCGCCGGCGTTCACGGCGGAGACGACGTAGTGGTAGGCCGTGCCGTTGGTCAGGCCGGTGTCGACATAGGTCGTCGCGGTCACGCCGCTGGCGACGTTCGAGTAAGGTCCTCCGCTGATGGTGGCGCGCTTGACGGTGTAGCTCGTCGCACCGGAAGCGGCGCTCCAACTCAACGAGATCTGGGTATTGCCGGCGGTGGCGGAAAGACCGGTGGGCGCGGCGGGGGCGGACACCTGCGGCGTGGCGGAGGCCTGCGCGGAGTTGGCGCTTTCGCCGCCGCTGTTCACGGCGGAGACGACGTAGTGGTAGGTCGTGCCGTTGGTGAGGCCGGTGTTGAGATAGGTCGTCGCGGTGACGCCGGTGGCGACATTCGAGTAAGGCCCGCCGCTGGTGGTGGCGCGCTTGATGGTGTAGCTCGCGGCGCCCGAGACGGCGTTCCAGCTCAGCGAGACCTGGGCGTTGCCGGCAGTGGCGGAGAGGCCGGTGGGCGCGGCGGGCGGCGTCATCGGCGTGGTCGCGGAAGCTTGGGCGGAGTCGGCGCTTTCGCCGCCTATGTTCACGGCGGAGACGACGTAGTAATAGGCGGTATCGGCGCTCAGGCCGGTGTCGCTGAAGGCCGTGCCGCTCACACCCGTGGCGACGTTTGAATAAGGCCCGCCGCTCGTGGTGGCGCGCTTCACGGTGTAGCTCGTCGCGCCGGAGGCGGCGCTCCAGGACAGGTTGATCTGCGTGGTCGAGACGGCGGTGGCGGAGAGGCCGGCGGGCGTGGCGGGCGGCGGAGTCTGCGTGGTGGCGGAGGCCTGGGCGGAGTCGGCGCTTTCGCCGCCGACGTTCACGGCGGAGACGACGTAGTGGTAGGCGGTCGAAGCGGCGAGGCCGGTGTCGGCGAAGGTCGTCGCGGTGATGCCGGTGGCGACGGTCGCATAGGGTCCGCCGCTGGTGGTGGAGCGTTTCACGGTGTAGCTCGTCGCGCCGGGGCTCGCGGTCCAGGACAGGTTGATCTGGCTGGTGGAGGCGGCCGTGGCGTCAAGCGCGGTCGGCGCGGCGGGGGCCGGCATGCCGGCGGCGACCAGCGCGGCGAGTTCGGACGCGGAGAGGGCGCGGGCGTGGATGCGGAAGTCGTCCACGCGGCCGTTCAGGTAGGGGTCGGCATACTGGGATCGGCCGATGTAGTTCTGGGTCGTCGCGCCGAGGGCGGAAGGCGTGAGGGTCATGGCGCTGTTGCGGCCGACCTCGACGCCGTTGACGTAGAGAATGCCGACGTTGCCGCTCCAGGTGACGGCGACGTGCGTCCAGGCGCCCACGGGCAGGGCGGACGTGCCGTTGATCTGTTGTTCGCCGGCCCCGCCGCCGGTCGTGATGGCGTAGCGGACGACGTTGGTCCCGCCCCTGGGGGTGAGGAACATGTTCACGGCGGTGCCGGTGCCGAAGTCGAAGACGCGGGACCAGTTGCTCACGGCGTCGAGGTAAACCCAGGTGCCGATGGTGAACTGGGTGAGGCCGTTGACGACGCCGGCGGGCAAGGTGACGTGGTCGTTGGCTCCGTCGAGATCGACGGCGTTGTTAAGCGCGCCGACGCTCCAGAGGGGGCCGTTGACGAGCGTGCCGTTCAAGGCGTCGCCGGCTGAATCGGCGGCGCTCGTGCCGGAAGTTTCGTCGAACGTGTAACGGGCGCGGAGGTCGGTCGTGATCGCGGAGGCCTCGGCGGAGCCGGCGCTTTCGCCGCCGGCGTTCGTGGCGGTGACGACGTAGTAATAGGTCGTGGTCGCGGCGAGGCCGGTGTCGATGGCGGTCGTCGTGGCGAGGCCGGAGGCGACGGTGGCGTAGGGGCCGCCGCTGACGGTGGCGCGTTTCACGGCGTAGCTCGTCGCGCCGGCGGAGGCGCTCCAGGAGAGGTTTACGCGCGTGGAGGACAACGCGGTGGCGACGAGGCCGGTGGGCGCGGCGGGCGCGGACGGTTGCGGCGTGGCGGAGGCCTGCGCGGAGTCGGCGCTTTCTCCGCCGCCGTTCACGGCGGAGACGACGTAGTGGTAGGTCGTGCCGTTGGTCAGGCCGGTGTTCAGGTAGGTCGTCGCAGTGACGCCGGTCGCGACGGTGGTCGTGTAGGGCCCGCCGCTGACGGTGGCGCGTTTGACGGTGTAGCTGGTCGCTCCGGAGGCGGCGCTCCAGGCGAGCGAGACCTGGGCGTTGCCGGCGGTGGCGCCGAGCCCGGTGGGCGCGGCGGGCGCGGGCGGTTGCGGCGTGGCGGAGGCCTGCGCGGAGTTGGCACCTTCTCCGCCGGCGTTCGAGGCGGAGACGACGTAGTGGTAGGTCGTGCCGTTGGTCAGGCCGGTATCGACATAGGTCGTCGCGGTGACGCCGACAGCGACGGTGGTCGTGTAGGGCCCGCCGGATACGGCGGCGCGTTTGACCGTGTAGCTGGTCGCTCCGGGGGCGGCGCTCCAGGCGAGCGAGACCTGCGTGTCTCCGGCGGTGGCGGAGAGGCCGGCGGGCGCGGCAGGCGGCGGCACCTGCGGCGTGGCGGAGACCTGGGTGGAGTCGGCGCTTTCGCCCACGGCGTTCACCGCCGAGACGACGTAGTGATAGGTCGTGCCGTTGGAGAGGCCGGTGTTGGTGTAGCCGGTGCCGGTCACGTCGTTCGCGATCAGGGTGTAGGGGCCGCCGGATACGGTGGCGCGTTTCACGCGGTAGCCGACGGCGCCGGAGGAGGCGCTCCAGCTCAACGAGACCTGGGTGTTGCCGGCGATGGCAGCCAGACCGGTCGGCGCGGACGGGACGGGGGCGACGCTGGCGAGGGCCTGGACGTCGGCGGCGCTCAGCACGTAGTTGTAGATGCGGAAGTCGTCGACCAGGCCGTTGAAGAGCGGGTCGGCGAACTGGCTCTTGCCAATGTAGTTCAGGGTCGGGGCGATGGCGGCGGGCGTGAGGGTGATGGCGGTGTTAGTGGCCGCGACGGCGCCGTTGACGTAGAGGGTGGCGGTGTTGCCGCCGAGGGTGACGGCGAGATGCACCCACTGGCCGGTGGCGAGTTGGGTGGTGTTGAGCTGTTGCTCGCCGCCGCCGTTCGCGATGGCGAAGCGCAGGGTGTTGGAGCCGGAGCGGGGGCTCAGGTAGAGGTAGTTGGCGGTGCCGGTGCCGAAGTCGAAGATGCGCTGCCACTGGGTGGCGGAGCTGTTCCAATAAACCCAGGTGGCGAGGGTGATGTTCGTGTGGCTGGCGGCGCCGGCGGGCAGCGCGACGTAGTCATCGACGCCATCCAGCACGATGGCCTGGCCGATCCTGCCGGCTGCATAAGCCGGGGTGCCGGTGGCGGTGCCGGGGAAGAGGCCGGCGGCGTCCTCGGCGTTGTTTTCGAACGCGTAGCGGGACGTGATGGAGAGGGGGCGGACGGTGACGTTCAGCGTGGCGTCGGCCTGGGCGCCGACGCTGTCGGTGACTCGCACGGTGAAGGCGTTTACGCCTACATCGGTGTTGCCCGGCGTGCCGGATACGGAGCCGTCGGCGGCGACGGAGAGCCACGCGGGACCGGCGACCTTGGCAAAGGTCAACGCGTCGCCGACATCGACATCGGCGGCGTCGGCCGCGAGGGAGGCGGCGTAGGCGAGGCCCTGGGTGGCGTCGGCCTTCGTGATCGGGTTGAGCGCCCAGACGGGAGCGTCGTTGGTATTTGAAACGATGATACGCAGGTTGGCGTCGTCGGTGGCGCCGGAGGAGTCGGTGACGCGGACGACGAAAAGGTTTTCGCCGACGTCGGCGTTGGTCGGCGTGCCAGAGAGGGCGCCGTCCGAGGCGACGGTGAGCCAGGCGGGGCCGGCGATCTTGGCATAGGTAAGCGTGCCGCCGTTCGCATCGGAGGCGTGGCTCGCGAGACTCAGCCCGAAGGCGGAGTAGTTGGCGTCCTCGGTGGCGTCGGCGAGGACGATGGGATCACTGGTGAAGGCGGGAGCGGAGTTGGCGCCGCCCTGGCCCCAGAGGGCGTAGACGTCGCCGCCGGAGAGGGCGTGATTGTAGATGCGGAAGTCGTCGATGCGTCCGTTGAAGCGCGGATCGCCGTTATACATGCTGCGGCCGAGGTAGCAGAAGGGCTGGCCGAAGAGGGGATCGACCGCGGTGATGGGCTGCGTGTCCACGGGGGAGCCGTTGACGTAGAGGGTGCCGGCGTCGCCGTTGAGGGTGACGGCGACATGGACCCATTGGCCGGTGGCGAGAACGGGGCCGTTGAGGGTGCCGGTGCCGTCGGTGCCGCGCGAGGTGGTGATGCTGAAGCGCAGGTTCGCCCCGTTGGAGGGGGTGAGCATCATGTATTTCTCGATCTCGGTGCCGAAGTCGAAGATGCGCTGCCAATTGCCGCCGCCGTTCCAATACACCCAGGTGGCGATGGTGATGTCCTGGTAGTTGCCCGAGCCGATGGGCAGCTGGACGTATTGGTCGGAGCCGTTGAGCGACACGGCCTGGCCTCCGCCGAAGCCGGTGGTGAAGCCGGGGGCGCTCACGCCGCCTTGGAGCGTGCCGTGGCGGGCGCCGACCGAGTCGTTCGCGTCGCCCTCGAAGGTGTAGCGGGTGACGAGTTCGCGGGCGACGCGCAGCGGGGCGCTGTCGCGGGGGCCGCCGGGCGTGAGGGCTGTGACGATGTAGTGGTAGGTCGCGGAGTTGGAGACCGTGGCGTCGGTGAAGTTCAAATCGTCGTCGGCGACGGTGCCGAGGGTGGCATAGGGACCGGCGGCGGACGTCGCTCGCTTGATCTGATATTCGGTCGCGTCGGCCGAGCCCCACCACCGGAGCACGACCTGGTTCTTGCTCCAGCTGGCGGCGAGTCCGCTCGGGGCGGCGCCGGCGGCAAGCGGATCGCGGGCGAAGGTGAGGCTGCCGAGGCCGAGCCAGTCCACCTGCGAGGGATGCAGGGCGGGGTCGGGCCGAGGCTCGGGCCGGGTGGCGTCGACCGCGCGCTTGCTCCACGGCGCGGCGATGCCCTTCACGCGGGCGTAGTGGTTGTAGACGAGCTCGTATTGGTAATATTGGCCGACTCCTCGGACGGCGCCCGAAAGGGTTTCGGTGTAGCCCAGCGATGCGTTGCGGTGAAAAGTCCAGGGAACGTCGTCGTTCCAGAGGTTGTATTTCGCGTTGTATTCATAGGCGCGCAGGACGCGGTTGTTGTCGTAGCCGAAGAGGTCGTCGCCCTGGTTCCAGGCCATCTGGCAAAGCAGCGCCATCGCATACCAGCCGCCGAGGTTGTGGGCTTGGTCGCGCCCGCTTTCCTCGGTCTGCGCTATGCCTTCGGGGAAGACATACCAGGCGGCGCGGTCGACCCGGCCGTTGCCGGGGCCGAACTTGAAGAAATCGACCGCCTGGCGGTAGACCGCCTCGTTGTCGCAGAGAATGCCGATGGCCGCCATCGAGGCCATGTTGGCGGTTTCCCAATTGAGCCGATAGTGGGTGCTGCCGCCGTGGGTGATGTGCGTGTCGTGATGCCGCCAGAGGAAGTCGAAGTTCTCCGGGTAGAAGACGCGCATCATCATGTCCTTGTAGGCCTGCTGCTGCGCCTGCGGCCAACCGGGGTAAGTCGTGAGGATTTCGCCGCCCGCCGCGAAGAGGTAGCCGCAGATGCCGGCGGCGAGGGAGCGATTCGTGTCGCCTTGGAGCCCGAGCAGTCCCGACCAGACGTTGGCGATTTGGACGGCCTTGTCCGCGAAGGCGGTGTCGCCCGTGAGCTTCCACCGAAGGGCGAGTTCGTAGATGGCCTGGGCGTCCTGCTGCGAGCGGGTGTAGTTGTTGCCCGAGGAGCCGCGGACGATGTAGTCGACGTCGTAGGCCGGCCATCCGGTCTGGGCCCAGGGGCTGGCGGCGAGGACGTCGAAGCTGCCTTTCCACGGCTGGGCGCTGGCGGAAACTTTCGCCGCCATGCGGTCGAAGTCCGCCTGCGTGTGCAAGGCGCCGGGGTGGACGAAGGGCGCGTGGGGCGCCGTCGACGCGGTCAGGTTCGCCTGGAAGACGCGTTCTCCCGCCAAGGGCGTGATCGGACCGCCCCACCATTCGCGGGTATAGGCCGCGCCTTCGGCGTAGGGGTCGGGGGCGAACTGCGTGCTCAGGCCGAGCCACTCGAAATAGTTGGCGGAGCCGTTGCCCACGAAGAAATCGAAGCCGTAGGTCGTGTTCGGCTCGAGATGCACGGAGAAGGGCAGGTTAAACGTGATGTAGGCGCCCGCTCCGCTCGCGGTCTGGCCCGTGCCGGGGGTCCCGGTGCCGCCGAAGACGAAGTTCTGCTTGCTGAGCGTGGTGAAGTCGGCGCCGTTCACCCTGCCGATTTCCACCACGAGCGGGCCGTTTTGCAGGTTGAGGTTCCAACCGCTGCGGTTGTTTCCGGTGGCGGTGTTGTTCGTGTAGCCGCTCATCCGCACGGTGATCGCCGTGAGATCGTAGCCGTGGACGTTGGAGCCGGTGGTGAAAGTCTGGCCTTGGCGCGGTCGATCGTTGGCCACGTAGGTCGTGGCGTCGTTGGCCGCGCCGTTGTCCGCGCCGCCGTCGGCGTTCGCGCCGGAACCGCCGATGTTGGCGGCGTCGTAGGCCGCGCCCGTCCAGTTCGCGACGCTGGCGGCGCCGCCCGCCGGCTGGGACGACCCGTAGCTTATGGTCGAACTGAAATTCATCGGGTGCGCGCGGAGGCGCGCGGTGCGCGCGGGCGCCCAACGCCCCGGGCGTTGGGGGGGGGTTTCCTTTTACTGCCCGGCGGGGGGGGGGGTTTGGCACCGCGCGTGCATTCGCGCCATGGGCGGAGCGACAGGCCCGCGCCGTCACGCGTCCACGAAGGAGCCGCATGAAAGCAGGCGGAACAATGAAGCGCCCAGGGAGAGCGAGCGATACGGGCGGAGGGGTGGCGGGGTCGGGAAGTTGCTAAGAGGCGAACCTCCTAAACTCGCGTCGCCCCGGACGCTCAACGGCGTCCAAGCGTTAATTGTAACAACTTTCCCGATACTGCGGCCGCGGCGACCCCGCAAAGCGGATCGTCATCGCCCCTCGCGGCAAGCGGCCTGCCTCAGAAAAGCCCCGACAAGCCGGCCAGGTAGTTGTCGAACCAACGGTCCGCGCCGAGGAAGTAGATCGCCGCGCCCGCCGCGAGCATGGGGCCGAAGGGCACATGGACGCCGAGCCCGAGCTTCTCCGTTTCCTCGCCCTCCGCGTTTTCCGTGCGCGGCGCGATGGGCGCCTTTTTGCCGGAGGCTTTTTGCCAGAGCGCCGCGAGCGCGACCCACACGGTGCCGACGATCGCGCCGCCGAAAATGCTGAAGAGGGCGCCCTGCCAGCCGCAGAACGCTCCGACCGCGCCGAGCAGCGTCACGTCGCCAAACCCCATCGCCTCCTTGCCGAGGATCTTCTCCGCGAGCAGCGCGATCCAAAGCAACACCGCCGAGCCGATCAGCAGGCCGAGGATCGAGAGCCCTCCCGAACGCAGATGCGCCACGAGCGGAAAATCCGCCGCCTCCACGCCATGGAGCGCAGGGAAGGCAAAGGCCGCCACGACGCCGAAAACCGCCAGCCAGATCGTGAACGGATCCGGAATGATCATGTGGTCGAGATCGATGAAGGTGGCGCAGACGAGGCAGGACAAAAACACCATGCCGAGCAGCGCCTTGGCGGGGGCGAACTGGAGCGCGCAGGCGAGGAACAACCCGGCGGTCAGCAGCTCCACGAAGGCGTAGCGGAACGAGTAGGGCCGTCCGCAGCAGCGCGCCTTGCCGCGCAGGATGAACCAAGAAAGCACCGGAATGTTGTCGAACCACGCGATGGGTTTTCCGCAGGCGCAGTGCGATCCGGGGGTGACGATGGATTTCTCCAGCGGCAGCCGGTAGATGACGACGTTGAGAAAGCTGCCGACGATCGCGCCGAAGACGGCCGCGCAGAACGGAAAAAACCAAGGAAATTCGGCGGCGAAGGCGGCGAGGTCGTAATTCATGCGGAAGCGGGGCGGGCGTTTGGAGCGCGGTGATGAGCGCAAACCCGCCCACCGGCCGCAACACCGGAGACCGTGCAGGCGACCGGCGCGACCACACGCCGACCGTCGCCGCTCACCAGGCCCAGTCGCCGGCGTCCCACACCGGTTGAGGCGAGCGGCACGGCTCCCCTCCGTCGTCACGCCCATCGGCGCCGACCGAGTAGAGCTTGTATTTGAACCACCCCGCCCTGGCCCGCGCATAGCGGAAGGGCTCGCCATTTACCGGATCGCGCAAGTCGTTCACGCCCCACTCGGCGGGCAGCTCCTTCAAGGCCTCGGGATACTCGCCGTGGGTCCACCGCCACCGCTCCAGAGCCAGAGCGATCCGCGCCTGGCTTACCCGCGCCAAGGTCCTGATCTGCCAAATCACGAGGGGCGGCACCCCACGGATATTTCGCGAGATCATCATGCTGTAAGGCTCAAGGGAGGAACTCGGCAGGGTCTCCAACTCCCTCAAGCGCGTAAGATCCACGCTTCGTTGGTCCAAATCAAAACACGCCAGCACCCGCTCCTCGTAGAAACGGGGATACGCGGCCGCGTTTTGCACGACCCAGCCTGAGGGCATCCAAAGCGCCTCCGCCCGTGAAACCGTCACCGTTTTCAACAACTCGCTCGGCGAACTCGACACCGACATCAAAAAAAACGACGCCAAAGCGGCCTGATTGCGAAGCCCGCGCACCACGCCCCCGAGATCGTCGAGGCCGGCCAGGTGGCGCTCAAATGCCTCCAACTGGGCGGTGTCCCACGCGAGATTCCTCAAGCCCAAGCGAATCAGGTCTATGGCCGGATCCACCGCCAATTCCCCCGACGAAAAGCCGAAGTGTTCCTGCTCCATCAACGCCGCCACGCGCAGCAGCGTCAGAATGTCCTCCGCCGCGCCGGCGCTGTCAAAATTCTCCAAGCGCCAACCGGCCCGCAGGATGAACAACGGCAGCGGCTTCGAAAGCCCTACATGCCCTTGCATGGCCATGCGCCAATCCGCCAAGAGCGATTCCCCTCGCGTGTTCCAGACCAGAAAGGGGCGTCGGCTCGTCTCGGTAATGCGCTCCATATCCTGCGCCCGCAGCTCAAAGTAATCCCGGAGATCCGCGACGCCGAGATAAGCACGCCATCGGTCCATGACATCGCGGGACGAATAAATTGGCGGCGAAGGCAGCCCCGGAGAACCGGGGTAGCTGGCCTTCGCCGGGTCCGCCGGGTCCAAGCTCCAGCGCCGCTCCCACTCCGGATCTCGACCATCCGCCCGCGCGGCCAGCTCCATCATGATCGGCAACCGCGCCGCATTATCCGCATCCGGCACAGCGTTAGGCGCGAGATCAGCCAAGCTCATCGGTGCGCCTCGCTCGCGCGCCTCTTGCATCGCCGCGTCCCAGGCGCGTCGCCCGCGCCAGTTTTCGACCGCGTAAAAGAGCCCCGCCGCCGTGCTCAAGGCCGCCGCCGACACAAAGGCCCGGCGCGCGTTTCGCCACGTAAGCCAGATACGCGGGTGCACAACTAAACCGGCTCGGCGGCCAACGCGGTAAAAAGCGGGAAACAAATTCTCGAAGGAAAAATTCATAAGAGGTCCTCAGGCCCAGGTGACGACGCACGCCCCTCCCGTCCGGCCGGGCGACCAGCCAAGCGGTCTGGCTCCCGGTCCGAATTCCTTCTCCGGCGGCGTTGCCGACGGCGCAGGCGAAGGGGCCTTCGCCGCCGCCCATAGGTTCCGTTGCTCCCGCCAAAGCGCCTGCAAAACGACCATCTCGCTCTGCGTCAGCGTGTCCGACTCCGCCGCCCGCTCCGAATGGTTCAACACCAGCACCGCCACCCAAGCCGCCGCGACGGTCGCCCACACGCCACGGCAGGGCAGGACGAGTTCGCGCCATACGGTTCGCATCAATTCCAAGGCCGACGGCGAAGACCGCATCGCCCCATCGCGCAGCGAGCCGTCGGCCACACCGCCCTTCAGGCCGGCCGCAATCCGCTCGCGCATCGCCGCCAGCTCGCGTTCCGGCGCCGTCTCGCGGCTCCGCTCCAACAGATGTTCACGCAGCGTTTTCATGTTCGTGTCCTCGAAAACTTCCCCCGTTCGCCACCCAGCCGTTCGCGCAGCGCGCGCTTCGCGTGGTGCAGACGGGATTTCACCGTGCCGACCGGCACGGCAGTCACCTCCGCGATCTCCTCCAACGAAAAATCCTCCAGCACGTGCAAGGTCAGCGCCGCGCGCATCGGCTCGGGCAAGGCCGCGAGCAAAGCGAAAACCTCCGCCGCCTCCTCGTCGCGAAGCAGTTGTTCGCCAGGCCCGAAGCCAGACTCGTCGATCTCTTCCGCAAGTTGCCCGTCCGCCAGCTCGTCCTCCCGCCAGGCGCGACGCGCCCGGCGGTGGCAAAGCTGATGCGCGATGCCGAAGAGCCAGCTCCCGAAGCGCGCGTCCTCGCGCAGTCCGGACAGGTTTCTCACCGCGCGCAGAAACGTCTCCTGCACCACGTCAAGGCTGTCCGCCTCGCGACGAATCAACTCGTGCACGAAAACGAAGAGCGGGCGTTGATAGCGTCGCATCAGCCGGTCCCACGCCGCGGAATCCCCCGCACGCGCCGCCGCCACCGCCGAAAGCAGGTCAGGCTCCGGAAAACGCGGCATGGCGGGGAAAACGGGAAGAGGTGCTCACAAAGGGAGGAATCCCGCCACCGCCAAAAGGTTCAAATATTATGAGGTGCGAGGCATCGACTCCGCTTCGCACGAGCCGGCGCGACGGCTCGCCCCTCCGCCCTCCTTGCCCACGTTCACGCAAACGCTACGCGGCGCCGAGCCGAGGCACGACATCAACAGCGGCGACGTGCCGCCGCACTCCAAAACATACCGCGCCCCGCCACTACGGGCTCAGTTGATCAGCCGGATGCAGAGCGGATAGCGATACGCCGCGCCGTCGGAGACCTTGATCGCGGCGATGATCGCCACCACGAAGGAGAAGATGCCGAGGCCGATAAGGATCGGGATGCCGATCAGGATCATCGTCAGCGGCACGCAGACCAGCGCGTAGAAGAACAGCGAAAGGTGGAAATTCAGCGCCTCGCGCGCGTGGTGGCGCACGAAGACCGACTCCTCTTTCATCACGAGATAGACGATCAGCGGCAGCAAAAGCGGCACGCTGAGAAAGCCGGAGAGATGGCAAAGAATGGCCCAGAGCTTGTCGTTGCCGTCGGGACGCGGGAGCAAAACAAGCGATTCGGGAGCGGAGGTGTTCATGGGAAAAGTGGGTGCAGAGGGTGTGTTCGGTCGGGGAAAAGTCGTGCGTTATCCGCCCCAGGCGGTGTCGCGTTCGTCGGTGAAGCGGTGGCCGCCGCGGACCGGCTCGCCTTGATGGCTCACGGAGGAAACGCGTTTCACGCCGGCCACCTCGAGCGTCACGCGAAACTCCGGCTCCCCGCCTTCGCGCGCGACCTCGTAAGCCAGGCTCTCGCGGATCCGCGTCTCGATCCGGGCCGGCGCCACGGCGCGCAGCCGATGCTCCACGCCGTCGGCGGTATAGCTGGCGACGAAACCTTCGCCCTCGGCGCCGACGACGATCAGCGTCACCGGACGCGGCTCCGGCGGCTGGCGGCGCACCCACAGCCAAACCCCCGCCGTCAGCGCCAGAAGCAGCGGCGCGGCGACGATCCATAAAGGTAAACGGCGAGACTTGTTCATGGGGCGGCAAGTTCGGGTTGGACGGAAGCATCTTGCCCGCCGTTGGCTCCAGCGGAAGTCGAGGGAAGCGCCAGTGCCTGCAAAACCTGATCACGCATTCTCGTTTCCCCGATCATGCGGGCGAGGCGCACCGCCTCGGCCCGACGCCCTTGGTCGCGGAGCAGAAGCGCGGCCACGCCCAGGGTCTTGTCCCTCGTGGGTCGGCTCGCGATCCGGCGCGCGGCGTCGCCGCAAAGCTTCGCTTCCCCGGTTTTCGCAGCCTCCAGGGCGATCACGGCGAGCGTCTTGTCACGGCGGCCGACGTCGGAGATTTGACCTGCGGCGGCCAAGCGCGCGCCAAGATCGGGGCCGCCGGTTTCGAGCGTCTTCGCCCCTCCCGGCAAACTGTCTTCGGGCGCACCCGCTGTCGCCGGCGCGGAATCGGACTCGACCTTCGGCCCGGACGATCTCGCCAACTCGCGCGCCAACTCCACCGCCCGCCGCAGCGGATCCGACTCCGCGGCCGTCTCGGCGCCGTGCGCTTGCCGCAACTCGCCCACTTCCCGCAGGCACGCCGCGAGTTCGTCCTCCTTAGCCCGCGCCACCACCTCGTCCGCCCCAAGAGCGGCGGCAAACTCCGTCGCCTGCAGGACGTCCGGCGGCGCGGGGAACCCGGGACATGCTCCGCGGCGAGCCAGCTCCCCGCAGGTGTCGACCAGGCCCGTCCCCAAGTCCGGCGAAAAATCCGCCCGCGCCGCCAGCACCTCCAGTTGCCGCCCCTGCAGCGCGATCAGCTCGGAAAGCTTGAGCCCCGGCGACGCCTGGGCGGGCAAGGGCTGCGACTCCGCGGACTCGAGCGCAAGGGTTAGCCCGGCCGGGATCGACGCGACCGTCGCCCACTGCTGGCTCGCGCCCGAATAGCCGGCGCGCGCGAAGCCGGCGGAGAGGTCGGCGCTGTTCGCCGGATCATAACGCAACCGCGCGACCCCCGCCGCGTCGGTGAAGAGCGGAGGCAGAATTGAACCGGCCGCGCCCGACTCGACGAACACCCCCGCGAGAGGCTTGCCGCTCGCGGCATCCACCACCCGCAGGCGCAGCTCGGAAAAGCTTCGCGCGCCTTCCGGCGGCGGCACGGACACGGGCGCCGCGGATTCGGCGTCGGCCGAAACGGCGGCTCCGAGCAGAACATAGGACGCGAGCGTGTAGCGGGAGACGATCTCCAACTCGCGCAGCTCCTGGTCCGGCCTCGGATTAACCAGCGTCGTTAGCACCGCGCGCGCCGAGGCGTCGAGCCCTCGCGTGGCCGTTCCGCGCCAGACGATGCGGCTCGCCGGATCCGAAAGCGGCTCCGCCTCCTCGCCCGGCAGGCGCTGCCAGTCGAGCACATGCACGCCGTAACGCAGAGCCTGCTCGCGCGTCTGGCCGTCCGCGTAGACGAAGCGAAGCGTGGCGACTTCGACGCCCACCGGGTCCTGCCACTGCGTGGCGTGCAGCAGACGCAACGAAGCGAACCTGCGCCCCACGGGCACCGTGATGGAACGCGGCAACGGCGCGTCACCCGAGGAGCCGTCGTTCTTCACCCCGAGCAAAACGACCTGTCCGCCGACATCGAAAGTCTGCCCGCCAAACTCGCGCGGACCGCGCAAGGAGCGGAGCCCAAAAAGCTCTCCTGCGGGCAAATCGGCAAACGATTTCGTCCAATACGGACCGAGATCGAGCGCGCCAGAGGGGAGCGACGGGAGCGATGTGGCGCTATCGGCGGCAGGCGCCTCCACCCGAGCGTCCAGAGGCGCGGGCGCAGACTCGACAGGAGGCGTCGCCCCAACGGTCACGGAAGGAACGACAAGCGGAAACGACACGGATGCCCTCGGCTCTCGAGACGCCGCGAATCGGCGATATGCGAGAAACCCCGCCGTCGCCGCCAGCACCGAGACGAGCAGCAGGAACACGAAGGCGAACAGGCACCCGCGGGCGCGGCCGCCCGGTTGGCCGGCGTCGAATGCTTGGTGAACTTCGCGACGCCACAGGACCGCGAGCGCCCAGATGCCGAAGACGACGCCGAGCCCCGCGCCTTGCAGCGTCAGGATCGCGAGCAACGCCCCGCACACCGCCAGGCCATGGTTGCGCAGGCGGCGCATCCGCGACGCGGCGAAGCACGTCAGCGCGGAGAACAAAAGCCCCGCGCCCAGCGCAGCCGGCGCCAGCGTATACCAGAAGGGCGGCCCCGAGCTCGGAGTGGTGGAGGACCGATAACTGAAGCCGTTCATCGGCAGCCTCAGCTCGATTGTGCCGGTGGCGTCGCTTTGCGTGAACTTCACGCAGAAAAGGAAAAATCCAAGCGCCGCGACACAGACGAAAATCTGAAGCCCCGAGGCTACCATCAGACCGGTCGCGGGGGCGGACACGCTGCGCGCCGCCGAAACGGCGGGATCGGCCGGAGGAGTCGGAACGGGGCCTTCGCCCGGCGTCGGCGCGCTCGCATGAGCTCCGCCGTTGTCGAACGCCTCCCGCACGTCTCGACGCAAAAGCACGACCAGCGCCCAGATTCCGAAAATCGGCCCCAGCAGCAGGCCGGGGAACGTGATGATCGCCAAGATGGCCGCGCACACCGCCAGGCCATGGCCGCGCAAGCGGCGCATCCGAGCGGCGCACACCAAGACAAAAACCCACACGCCCCCCAGAATAGCCACCAAGGCCAGAACGAGCAGCTCGGCGACACCGAGACCGAACGCGCCGTGACGGGTGATGAGCCTGAGGCCGACAAGCAGGGCGCCGACCGCAAACACCAGCAGCTGCAAACTCGCCGCGACCATCAGCCCCGTGGCGGGCGCGTTCACCCGCCGGGAAATCTCGGCCAGGCTGGGCGCCGCGGCGGTCGGGGCGGCCGGGGCGGGCATGCCGGAACCGGCTCCCCCTGTTTCGGGCGCGGCGAAGGCCGCGCGCAACTCCGGCTGCCGCAGCAACACGAAGGCCCAGATGCCCGCGCCCAGTTGCAACGCTGCCCAAAGGCCGAAAAACCAAGTGCCGCCGGAGCCGCCGCCAGCCGTGAGCAGGCCGAGCGCGCCAAGCACGATGGCGATGATCGCGCCTCGGCGAGCACGGCGAAAATCGCAGCCGGCGATCATCCGACGCGCGGCCGATATGATGTAAAGATCCGCCGCGACGTTCAAGGCCAGCCAGGCCGCAAACAAAGCGATCATCACGCCCGCCACCGCGCCCACGATCGGTATCGGGCTTCCCCAGAATTTAAACGAGGCCGAGAAGCTGCTCGCGAGACCGGCGCCCAACCCCGCCATCGGCAGCAGGAAAAGAAGGCCGAGGGTGAACAACAGCCCCAGCCCGAGCCCCACCAACTCGACGACCGACGTGACGATCAAGGCCGTGGCGGCGGGCTTCAGCC
>CAMLQS010000028.1 GCA_946482165.1 uncultured Verrucomicrobiota bacterium
CGGCGCGGGCCCGAAGGCGGGGGCGCGGCCGGGAGCCGGAAGGAGGCCGCGAAACGAGGCGGGGAGGCAGGCGTCGGAGAAGCTCCATGCGAGCAGGTCGACGGTGCGCAGGGAGGCTGGGCGGAGGGTGAGGGCCGCGGTGGGCGTGAGCCAGGCGTAGTGGCCGGCTTCGATGTGCCAGGCCAAGCCGTCGTGGAAACACGCGACGCGGGCGCGCGGAGCGAGCAGGAGCAGATGCGTGGTGTTTCCCGATTCGGATATGGACGTGGCTCCGAGGTGGGGCGTGGAGGCGGACGCGGGCAGGGCGACCCCCGCGGCCGGCAGGTGGAGATCGACGAGGCGCTGGGGCGAGGCGGCTTCGCCGGAGAGAAGTCGGGCGTCCGGCGGAAATATCATGCGCTCAAGGCTCCTTTGTCGGGAGCGGGGAAGAAGCGAGGGACGTGGGATTCATGGGGGGCTCCGGACGGGTGAGTGAGGATGAATTAGTGAGTTTGAGACTCAGGATCAATAAGGAACCGGGGGCGAGCCTTAATTGCGAGCGGGACGACGAGCCGAGGCTCGTCGTCAAAGGCGGCGTCGTGCCGCCGGAGTCCATGGAGGAGGAGCCAAGCGATCCCGCAGCTGTGATTAGCAGGCTGCGGCCGGGTTGGCTCGGCGCTTGCGCAGGCGCCAGAGGACAAAGCCGGTGATGGCGAGGGCGCCGGGGGCGAGGCCGCCAAGGGTCCAGAGGATCTTTACCGGCAGACCGCCGAAGGTGCCGTAGTGGAGTGGAGTGAAGGTATCGACGAAACGCGCCCAAAGGCCGGCTTGGCGGATATCGGCGGCGGCGGTGAAGGCGTGGGTTTGGGCGTCGTAGGCGACGGTGCTGCCGTAGGGGCCTTGCAGGAAATGGCCGGGGACCTCGCCAAAAAACGTGATGGGCGCCTTTTCCTCCCGCGGCAAAGAGAGATAGCCGGCGCGGAAGCCGGGGATGCGGGCGGCGGTGTCGGCGATGAGGGAGTCCAGGGCGAGGGGGGCGGCGTAGAGACGGGCGGCGGGGGCGGGCTTGTCGCCGTCGTGGCCTTGTATCCATTCACCCACGACGTGGGTGAGGTTCCAATACGCGCCGGTGAAACCGAGCAGGAGGTTGAAGGCGACGGAGGCGATGCCGATGAATTTGTGGAGATCGGAAAACAGCAGGCGCGCGCCGCGGTCCCATCGGAGGGTGAAAACGTGTTTCCAGAATTCGCGGTAAAGCCAGGCGCCCGTCACGCCGAGGAGCAGAAGGAGGACGCCGAAGAGGCCGACGATGAACATGCCGGCATGACCGGCGAAGAAGGCGTAGTGCAGTTCGAGAATCCAGCCGGTGAAGGTGGTGGTTCCGGAGCGCGGGCCGGCGAGAATTTTGCCGGTGTAGGGGTCGAGCGTCGCGACGAGCCACTCGGCGGAGCCATGGCGGCGGATGTAGAGCAGGTCGGCGAGGCGGGCCTCGTCGGCGTCGCGGAAGAGCCAGCCGGCGACCTCGTGGCCGGGGAGCTGGCGGTTGGCGTCGGCGAGGAGCGCGTCGGCGGGCAGGCGGCCGGCGGCGGAGGGCTCGACGCGGACGATCTCGGGATTGATGAGCACCTCGAGTTCGTCGTGAAACACGAGGATGCTGCCGGTGAGGCCGATGACGAGGAGGCCGAGCCCGGCGATAAGGCCGAGCCACGAGTGGAGTTGCCAGAGGCGCTTGCGCATGAGGGGAGGTCGCCGCGCTGGGAGCGCGGCGAGGTCGAAGGTCAGAAGTCGGAAGGGTCGAAGATGGGCGGGCGCGCCCCTGTGCGCCGGGGAGGCGAAACGACGGGCGGAGGGACCCGCCCGTCCACCATGAAGGTCACCAGCGGTAGGTGGCGGTGGCGGCGACCTTGCGGCGCGCGCCGAACCAGCTGTCGCCGCGGCTGAGGCTCGTGGCGACATACGCCTTGTCGAAGAGGTTGCTGGCGTTGAGGGCGTAGCTCCAGGCGCCGCGGTCGTAGGCGATCAGGCCGTCCCAGAGCGTGTTGGAGGGCGTGTCGATAAGGGCATTGCCGGTGCCGTCCTCGCTCGCGCCGACATAGCGGACGCCGAGGCCGGCGCGGAGGCCTTTGACGCCGAGATCGTCGAATTTGTAGACGACCCAGGTGGCGAAGGAGTGAAGCGGGATGCCCTGCAGCTGCTGGTCGAGCTGGGGATCGCCGGGGGTGGTGCCGTCCGTGACCTGCGCGTCGGTGTAGGTGTAGTTGGCGATGAGTTGCCACGCCTGAATATTGGCGGCGGCCTCGAGCTCGAATCCGCGCACGGCGACTTCGCCCCGGGGCACCTGGTTGGTGGGGTCGAATGGGTCTTCGGTGAGGCGGTTGGTCTCGTGCAACTCGTAGACGGCGGCGCCGGAGGTGAAGCGTTTGTCGGCGGCGGTCCACTTTACGCCGAGCTCGATCTGGTCGCCGCGGCGGGGATCGAAGGCGTTGCCGGAGGTGTCGGCGCCGCCGTTGGCCTCGAATGACTCGGAGTAGCTGACGTAGGGCGCCCAGCCGCGCGGGGCGAGGTAGACGACGCCGAAGCGGCCGGTGAGCGCGTCGGTGTCGTAGCCGGCGCCGACCGCGTCGGCGCGGGCGATGTCGTAGCGTAGGCCGGGAACGAATACGAAGCGCCTGTCGACCTTGATCTGGTCCTGGACGGTGAAGCCGAACTGGCTGGTGGCCGTCTTGTTTTCCGGGGCGAAGACGCGGGGCGGGAGGGGAAACGCGCCGTAGGCCGGCGTGTAGACGTCGAGCGGGGTGGCGGCGCCGCTCGCGCCGCTGACGGCGTTCTCGTTGAAGACGTAGTCGAAGGCGAGGAGGACGGTTTGCTCGACGGCGCCGCTCTCGAACTCGCCGACGGCTTTGAGATCGGCGACCGCGGTCTCCGCCTCGGTGTTGTCGGCATACCAGGTGCGGTTGACGGAGCGGCCGTCGGGGAGGAAGCCGCCTTCCCAGAAGTTGGCATACATGCCGCGGATCGCGCCGTCGACATGGTCGAAGCGGGCCCCGTGCGAGAGCGTCCAGGTGTCGTTGAGCTTGTTCTCCAGGTTGTAGCCGACGCGGTAGCGGGTGCCCTCGTATTTGTCCCAGGCGGGCTCGCCGATGAAGGTCGAGTCGGGGACGGGGCCGTTGGGGGCGGGCAGGATCATGCCCTGCCAGGGGAAGAATCCGACGTTGTTGTTGCTGAAGTCGTGCTGAAACTCCGTGAGCACGGTGAGGGTGGTGCGCTCGCTGATTTTCCAAACCAGGGAGGGCGCGATGAACTGGCGTTCGTCCTTGGTGTGGTCGACCTGCGTCTCGCCGTCGCGGGCGAGGGCGACGACACGGTAGAGCACGGTGCCGGAGTCGTTGACCGGGCCGGTGACGTCGAAGGCGGCTTGGAAGGTCTCGTAGTTGCCGACCTGGAAGGACACCTCGCCCTTCGGCGCGGCTTGCGGGGTCTTGGAGACGAGGTTGATGACGCCGCCGGGACCGTTTTGGCCGGCCATGACGGAGCCGGGGCCGCGGAGGATCTCGATTTGCTCGAAGGCGTAGGGTTCGTTGCGGACATTGCCCCAGTAGCCGGCCAGCGGGAGGCGGAGGCCGTTGAGGAGAGTGGATCCCTCGCTGCCGCCGCGAAGGGTGAACCAGTCGCCTCGGTTATCGACGCCATACATCTCGGCGCGGACGCCGGCGGTGTAGCGGAGCGACTCCTGGATGTTTTGCGCGTTGATGTCCCGCAGGAAGTCGGAGGTGACGACCGAGATGGACTGAGGCGTCTCCTCGATGGGCGCGCCGGTGCGCGTGCCGACCGAGCTGCGGGTGGCGACGTAGCTCTTCTCGGCGCGAGCGGTGACGACGAGTTCGTCGAGCTCGACGATCTCCTCGCGCGGGCCGGTCGGAGCCGGCGAGGCCGGCGGGGCGGGGTCTTGGGCCGCGAGGTTGGCGGCGATGGCGAGGGTCGCGAGGACGGGGAAGGGCAGGCGGGAACGGGTGGGCATGGTGGACGGGGCCACGCCGGCCGCGGAGCTGCGGAGACGGGCCGAGGGACCATCGTGCCAGAGCCGGGCGCCGGGATGCTTACCCGTCCTTGCGGAGTGTTTGCGGGCTGTTGCGAAGAGCCGTGGATTTGCGAAAAGGGTCGGCCATGCACAGGGAAAACCCTTATGGCACGAGGATTGTCGAGCGGGCGCCGGCGCGGTTGTTTTCGTCGATGGATGTTTCGCGACGGGTGCTGCTTTGCGCGGGCTATGTGGTGCTGCATACCGTGGCGCACATCTCGGCGTTTTGGTTTTCGGTGACGCCGGGCGGCACGATGTCGATCTGGTATCCGCCGGTGGGATTGGCGCTGGCCCTGATGGTTTTGCTGGGGCCTCGGATGGCGTGGCTGGTTTTTCTGACGAATTTCGCGACCGCGTGGATCATGCCCCCGCCCGTGATCCCATGGGTGCCGGTCGTGTTTCCGGCGGTCATCACGCTATGCTATGGATTAAGCGCATGGGCGGTGCGACGTGCCACGGGATCGCGGCTGCTGCCGGGACCGGGGAGGTCCACGCCGGTGTTCTTGCTGGCGATGACGCTGCCGCCGCTGGCCTCGGCGCTGATATGCACGACGATCATCGACTTGACCGGGTTGGCGGGGCAGCGGCTTACCGTGGAACAGTTCGCCCTGTCGGTTTTCAACTGGTGGTTGGGGGACATGAGCGGGCTTCTGGTGGTGGTGCCGCTGGCGATGGTGTTCGCGGCCCCGTGGTTGGCGGGCGAACGAGCGGCGGGGCGCGGCGGACGGAGCTCCGCGCGCGAGGCGGCGTGGGCGGCGGTGCGAGGGGCGTTTCTTGTCGGCGTGATCGTCTTGGTGGTGATGGTGCCGGTGCTGCGGGAGCACAGCGCGTTTTATCTCTGTTTTCTGCCTCTGATCTGGATCTGCATGCGCCATGGACTGAGAGGGGCGACGCTGGCCACGGTGCTGGTGATGATGACGGGGCTGGTCTGCATGAGGCTGGCGGGAACGACGCGGGAGTTTTCCTACATCTTCCTGCTTTTCGAGGTGGCGGTGGCCGTGGTGGGCCTCGGCCTGGGTTCGTTGGTCACGCGGCGGGAGGAGGCGGAGCGGGAGCTGGCGGCGAATCGCGAACGGCTGGACCGCGTGATCGGCGGTGCGCGGCTGGGGGTATGGGAGCGGGAGATCGCGACGGGAAAGATGACGGGCAACGCGCGCCTGGCGGAGATCCTGGGTTATGCGGCGAAGGAACTGGAGCCCCTGGAGCAGCGCATCCTGGAGTTGCTGCACCCGGAGGACCGGCTCGCGGCGCGAGACGCCTGGCTGGATCACTTGGAGGGGCGGCGAGATTTGTTCGAGTCCGAGGTGCGGCTGCGGGCGAAGGACGGGCGCTGGCGCTGGGTGCAATCGCGCGGCTCGATCGTGACTCGCGACGAGGAGGGGAGGCCGCTGCGTGTCTCCGGGACGCAGCTGGATGTGACCGACCGCAAGCGCGCCGAGGAGGCGGTGGCGCGATTGTCGGGGATTTTGGAGGCGTCGCCGGATTTCGTTCTGACCGTGGATGCGCAAGGCAGGGTGCTCTATGCCAACGCCGCTCTGCTTGCCTGGACCGGGCGGGCGGGGACGAAGGTGGCGGACGCGGCTCTGAGTTTGGAGACCTTGTTTCCCGCCGAGATGGCGGCGCGGTGGCGCGACGAGGCGATGCCCGCGGCTCGGGAGACAGGGGCGTGGCAAGGCGAGGGCGCGCTGACCGACGCGGCGGGGCGGGCGGTGCCGACCTCGCAGGTGGCGATCGCGCGGCCGGATCCGGGCACGCGGGAGCTCAGTTTTTCCTTTATCCTGCGCGACATCTCCGATCAGCGCCGGGCGGAGGAGGAGCGTCTCCAGCGGGATCGTGAGCTGCAGCAGCTGCAGAAAGCGGAGAGCCTGAGCGTGCTGGCGGGCGGGATCGCGCACGATTTCAACAACCTGCTGACCGCGATCCTGGGCAATGCGAACCTGGCGCGGCTGGATCTGGCGCGGGATGCGCGGGGGCTGGCGCATCTGGACAACATCGAGCAGGCGGCGGGACGCGCGGCGCGGCTTTGCCAGCAGATGCTCGCCTACGCGGGCCGGACCCCGGTGGCCTTCGCCGAGATCGATCTGCGAAGGCTCGTGCGCGACGTGTGGCGCCTGCTGGAGTCGTCGGTCGGCGGCCGCGTGCGGGTCCGATTTGACGAGACCGCGCCGGCGGAGCCGATCCTTGCGGCGGATATCCAGATGCAGCAGGTGGCGATGAATCTCATCCTCAACGCCGCCGAGGCGATCGGGGACGGGGAGGGCGTGATCACGGTGCGCACGCGTAGCGAACGCATGGATACAATGCGCGCGGCGGAGCTGTTTCCCGGGCGGACGGCGCCGGCGGGGGATTACACGCTTCTGGAGGTGGAGGACACGGGCGGAGGCATGTCGCCGGAGGTGCAGGCGCGGATCTTCGAGCCGTTCTTCACGACGAAGTTCACGGGCCAGGGGCTGGGCCTGGCGGCGGTGGCGGGCGTGGTAAAATCGCATCGCGGTCACATCGCGGTGCGCAGCACGCCGGGAGAGGGAACGCTATTTCGCCTGGCCTTCCCGGCGCGGCGGGGGAGCGCCGAGCCGGAGCGGGAGGCGGCGCCTGGCGGACCGGCGCGGCGGGGTTCGGGCCTGGTGCTGCTGGTGGACGACGAGGAATTGATCCGCGAGGTGGGGGCGGCGCTGCTCGCGGAGATCGGCTTTCGCGCGATCGTGGCCCAGGACGGGGCGGAAGGCGTGGACCGCTTCCGGGAAAACGCCGGCGAACTGCGCGCGGTGCTGCTCGATCTGACGATGCCACGAATGGACGGCTTTGAGGCGCACGCCGAAATGCACCGGATAAATCCGCGCGTGCCCGTCGTCCTGATGAGCGGTTTTTCGGGCAAATTGGAGAACCTGCCGCCCGAGGCGGTCCACCCGGCGGGGGTGCTGCCCAAGCCGTTTGGAATGGAGAGGCTCCGCGAGCGGTTGGCGGCGGTGATGGAGGGGTGAGCCGGGACGCGGCGCCGCAGTCCCGCGGCGGGCGTTTCCCTACGCCGCCAGCGCGGCCGGCTTGTAGCGAAAATCGAGATTGATGAGGTGCGTGGGATAGACGCGGTTCTCGGTCATTTCGCGCATGAGGCGACGGCAGCAGGTCTCCAAGTCTTCCGCGTCGAGCGTGACCGGCAAGGTTTCCAAAAGCCGGCCTTCGGCATCGGTGGCGGCGGCTTCAATGCGAGCCTCCAGCCAAGCTCGCAGCGGCGTGAGGCGGGGTTGAACGGACGAGGGCGCGGCCGCCAGGAGCTCGAAATAACAACGAATGCAACGACCGGGCGTGGTGCCCGTGCGAGCGGCCGAACGGAAGTCGAGCAACTGATCAGCCGCCCGGCGGAGAGGGGCGGCAAGAGGGGCGAGCAGCTGGTCGATGTCGTCGGGGGCAGAGGTCGGCATGAGAGTCGACGCCACTGTCCTGAGCCTGAGTCTCAAATTCAATGGAAGAAACTACGAAAGGCCCCTGGATTTTAAGAGGCCCGAGGAAGGGCTTGGCTTACTTCCAGCTCGTTATAGGGATCTTACGATCTGGCGAAGAATTCGCCGCACCAATCGCTGGGCTTGATGGTGGGGAAGCGGGATTCGAACTTGGTGCTTTCGTCGACTCGGAAGGCGACGGTTTGCGGGGCGTGCCGGCGGCATTCCCCTTGGGCGGGGGAGACGGCGTTGTAGTGGGCGCAGGAGGCGCAGGCCTTGGTGGCGACGGTCTGGGTGGGGGTCGTGATAGCCATGGTCGTATTGTTGGGGGATTAGGCGTTGAACGAGTAGCCGTGCGGAGCGCGGCGTGACGGGTTCGAACGTGATCGTCCCAGGGCGTATCGCAAACGGAGGGCTGAAAATCGCGGGCGACGGAACCTAGCCGGTGATGCGGAGCACGGTGAGCGAGTTCGCGGGGGCTTCGTAGTCGAAGACGGGGGAGATCGCGACGGTGTCGGTTCGAGGGGTGGCGACGGGGGGCTGGTCGTCTTGGTTGGCGGCGTCGGGGTCGAGGCCGGCGAGCACGATGCGCGTGGCGGAGCGGCAGGCGGGGGCGAGGCCGGCGAGTTCGATGCGGAGGGACCGGGCCGAGTTGGAGCCGTTGACGATCTTGACGATGAGATCGCCCGTGGCGCTGTCGCGCACCGCGGAGGCGGCGAGCGAGGGGCGCGGTTCCGAGGCGCTGGAATCGACGACCGCGGTGTCGAGCCAACGGTCGCCGCCGTGCCGGCCGAAGAGCTTTTGCACTTCGTAGTTTAGCGACGGATACGCGGTGGTGTTGGTGAAGTAGACCAGGTCGGGGCTCCAGCGGGTCTGGCCGCGCCTGGCGAAGAGCGGGGCGTAGGACGAGAAGCGGACGATGTCGGCGTTGCGTTCGAGCGAGGTGAGGTAGGCGGCCTCGGCGATGGCGGAGCGGAGGGTGTTGCGGCGGTCTTTCTCGTGGGCGGCGTATTCGCCGAGGTAGACTTGGGCGCCGGCGCGGTCGTAGGCGTCGTAGCGGTTCAGGTTTTCCCAGAACCACTCGGGCGGGACGTAGTAGTGCTCGTCGATCATGGGGACCGAGAGTTCGTCGGCGAATCGCCAGCCGAGCTCGAAGTCCTCGCCCCGGGCGAAGGGGCCGGAGGTGCCGACGATGACGATTTCGGGATGCGTTTCGCGGATCGCGTCGTGGATGAGGCGGAAGCGCTCCTTGAAGACGGAGGTGATTTTATCCTCGTTGCCGACGCCGAGGTATTTGAGTCCAAAAGGCTCGGGATGGCCGGCGGCGGCGCGGACGGCGCCCCACCTCGACGTGGCGGGACCGTTGGCCCACTCGATCAAATCGAGCACGTCCCGAATGTAGGCGGGCATCTCGGCGAGCGGGAGTCCGTGCTGGCAGCGGCCGGGGGTGTGGGCGGAGTTTTGGCAACAGACGCCGGCGGCGACGACCGGAAGCGGCAGGGCGCCGATGTCTTCGCAGAATTGGAAATACTCGAAGTAGCCGAGGCCGACGCTCTGGTGGTAACCCCAGAGATTGGGCTGGCCTTTGCGCTGCTCGACAGGGCCGACGGTGTCCTTCCAACGGTAGATGTTGCCGAGCCCGTTGCCGTGGGCGACGCAGCCGCCGGGGAAGCGGACAAAGCGCGGCTTCAAGTCTGCGATGATCTGGGCGAGGTCGGCGCGCAGGCCGTTTTTTCGGCCGCGGAAAGTGTTGCGCGGGAAGAGCGAGATTTCGTCCAAGGCGACGCCGCCGCGCTGGTGAAGCAGGAGGACGAAGCGCGCGGATTCGTCGGAGTCTGTCGCGACGATCTCGCCGGAGACGCGGTGCCAGTCGCCGCCTGTGATTTCGAAACGGGTTTCGCCAAGCGATCGGCCGTCGCGGGTCTCGAGGCGGACGGTGACCGGCATGGGGCGGCCGGCGATGTCGGAGTCGGGGCCCCATTGTTTGCCCATGTAGCATTGGCGGACGAAGAAGGAGGCGTCGTAGATATCGCCGGCGCGGACGGGGATGCCGTCGAAACCGTGATTGAGGAGGCCGAAGCCGTCGCCGGGGACCTCGGCGCGGACGACGACGTAGTGGGGATTGTTGGAGTGGAGGGGAAGACCGCGGTCGATGACGAGCGAACCCGAAGCGTCGCCGCGCGCGGCGGGTTCCCACGCGGTGAGGGCATGCCAGCCGAGTTGCTCGGCGCTGTTGTATTCGAAGGAGCGATTTTGGAGGAGCTCGGCGTAAAGGCCGCCGTCGGCGGAGTAGCTGATGTCCTCGAAGAAAACGCCGATGAGGTCGGGGCTGATGGCCTTGCCGGGCGAAGACGCGGCGACGGTGATCGTGGCGCGAGCGGCGGAACTCGGGTCGGCGCCGGACGAGTTCGGGTTATCGGCGGAGGGCCGCGAAGGCGCGGAATTTTCGGCGACTTGGATCGAGAGCGGGGAAAGGGGGTCGGTGGACATCGCGAGAAGACGGAGGTGCGGGGTGTCTTCTTCGCGCAGACCTGGGGCGCGGGCCAGTCGTTAATGGTCTTTTTGATGACACATCGTCCTGGTTTTAGGTGAGCCGGGCAAGGGCGGCCGGTGCCAAGATAGAGAGAGGCCGGCGATTTTTAGCGGGTGCGGACGCCGGGGGCGGCGTCCCTCTACGGCGGTGTTGCTCGGGGAACTAGCTTGCGCTTTGGTCCACGCTCTTGCGTCTGAAAAAGCGACGGAAGCTGAGGGCGAAGCCGGTGTAGACCAAGACGCAGCCTGCGACGCAGGCGAGGCCGGCGACGAGTTGGCCGATCCAGCCCAGAGCCTGGCCGGTGTGGAGATAGCGGAGCCAGGAGCGGACTTTGCGCCCGGCGCTTTGGTCGGCGTAGCCGCTGCGGTTGATGATTTCGCCGCTGAAGGGGTTCAGCACGATCTGGGTCGTGGCGAACACGGGGGATCCGTCGTCGGCTTTGACGGTGGCGCTGTAGGGTTGGGGAGCGCGGCCGGAGCCGCGGCCCAATCCGTCGCGGGGACCGGAGCGAGCGCCTTCGGTGGAACCGGCGGGCGTGGAATTGGCCTGGGCGTTTTGGCCGGTGCCGGCGGCGGGGCCCATGCCCTGGTTTTGGCCTTGGCCGGCGGGGGGGGCGCCGCGGCGCTGGGGCAAGCCCTCGCGCAGGGTGATTTCGGTCCAGCCGGGTGTCGCGGCCTGGATGCGGGACAAGATTTCGGCGTAGGTGAGTTTCTTCGCGCCTTCGGGGCGCTCGATCTTGAACTCCTGCGCGGGGGCGACGGCGGGACCGGGAGCGGCGGGAGGAGTTTCGCCGACGGCCAGGTAGGCGAGGTCGGAGGCCCAGCGGTAGGAGATGACCATGCCGGTGGCGGCGAGAACGATGATGACGGGGAGGAACCAGAAGCCGTAGACGTTGTGCCAGTTCCAGTCGCGGGCCTTGCCTTTGGCGCCGGCGAACCAGAGCGAGGGTTTGAGGACGCGGAGATTCCATTTGCGCGGCCACCAGAGCCAGAGGCCGGAGACGGCGAGGAAGAGGAAGGCGGCGTTGGACGCGCCGGTGATCGCGCGACCGGTCTCGCGGTAGTCGCCGGTGGCGGCGAGGCGGCGGTGCCAGTCGACCATGAGGTGCATGAAGTCGTGGGTGCGGGTCGTGGCCGGGACGCGGACCGCGCCGGTGTATTGGTCGACGTAATACACGCCGAGGTCGCGGCCGAAGTTGACGGCGACGGCGTCCCGCGAGTCGGAGGATACGGTCACGCCGGAGACGCGCGGGGCGGATTCGGCTTCGGGATCGGTGGCGGCTTCTCGGGCCTTGGCGAGGAGTTCGTCGAGGGGGAGGGCGGCGGCGCCCGAGGCCGGGGCCTCGACGCGGCGGACGTCGCGCTCGGCCCATTCGACGATCTCGTGCTCGAACGCGAGGACTGCGCCGGTGAAGGACATGACGAGGATGACCGCGCCGCAGACGAGGCCGGCGGCGAGGTGGAGCCAGAAGAAGGTGGAGCGGAGCAGGCGCATACAGCAGGGAGCTTGGAGCGAGGAGCAGGGAGCGGAGAAATCGGACACGGCCGTCACGGCCGTGGCTACACGGTGATGGATGAGCGATGAAAACAAGGTGGCCGCCGGGCGACCAAGCCCGGCGGCCGATGACTTTAACGACCTGAGAACGACCACCGCGACCAAGCGGCGGCCGAAAGTTGGAAAGGCAGGATCAGCCGAGCTCGGCCCACTGGCGGAGGAGGTTGTGGTAGACGCCGGTGAGGCGGACGGTGGCGGGGTGGGTGGCGAGTTCGGGGCCGAGTTGCTGGATGGAGACGTCGAGGTCGAGCAGGAGGCGGCGCTGGTGGTCGTCGCGAATCATGCTCTGAACCCAGAAGAATGAACACAGACGGGCGCCGCGCGTGACGGGTTTCACATGGTGCAGGCTGGTGCCCGGGTATAAGATCATGTGTCCGGCGGGAAGCTTCACGCTTTTGGCTCCGTAGGTGTCCTCGACGATGAGTTCGCCGCCGTCGTATTCGTCGGGGTTGGCGAAGAACAGCGTGCACGAGAGGTCCGTGCGGATGCGCTGGGCCGTGCCGGGGATCTGGCGGATGGAACCGTCGACGTGGGAGCCAAACTGCTGCCCCCCCGAGTAGCGGTTGAACATCGGGGGGAGGATGTGCAGCGGCAGCGCGGCGGCGACGAAGTGCGGATTGGTCTGGAGGGCTTTTACGATCATCTCGCCGACCTGGCGCGCGACGGGCGAGGTGACGGGCAACTGCATGTTGTCCTTCACGTGGACGGCCTGGTGGCCGGCGGTGCCCTTGCCGTCGACCCAGTCGGCGGCTTCGAGCAGGGCGCGCGCCTCCGCGACTTGGGCGGGCGTGAGGACGTCGGGGATGGCGTGGATCATGGCGGAGGCGCGCGGCGGTGGAGCGAAAAGGAAACGGAGCGGAGGCGGAGGCGAAACGGCTCCGCCGTTCCGCTACATTTCGGATTTTGTTTAGCCCTTAGAAGGCGAAGACGCCGGTGAGGATGAAGGTGCGGCCGGCGCCGGGGACGTAGTGGCCGCCGCCGACGCGATCGACGTATTCCTCGTCGAAGAGGTTGTTGGCGTTGAGGCGGAGGGTGAAGTGCTTGTTCACCTCATAGGACGCCATCGCGTTCCAGAGCGTGAAGCCGGGGGCGTATTGATTGGAGGTCGTGGTGCTGCGGTCGACCTCGTCCATGTATTGGACGCCGCCGCCGAGGGTGAGACCGAAGGGCAGCTCGTAGGCGGTCCAGACGTTGAAGGAGTGCTGCGGCGTGCGCGGCACGTCGGAGCCGACCTCGAGCGGGTTGCGCGAGGAGAGGACTTCGCCGTCCATATAGGTGTAGCCGGCGAACACGTTCCACTCCTCGGTGATGTTGCCGCCGAGGCCGACTTCGAAGCCGTCCACGCGTTGCTCGCCGTCGAGTTCGACGTCGTTGGTGGTCGGGTCGGTGGTGCGGGCGTTGGTCTTTTCGGTGCGGAAGACCGCGGCGGAGACGTTGAGGCGGCGGTTGAAGAGATCCCACTTGGTGCCGATCTCGGTGCTTTCGCTCTTCTCGGGGTCGACCTTGGCGTTGGCCGGGGTGACGGCAAGGCCTTCGGCGGACGGGTTGAAGGAGGTGCCGCGGCCGATGAAGATGGAGCCGTTGGAGCGCGGCTTGAAGACCACGCCGCCTTTCCAGCTGACCATGTCGTCGTTGGTGCGGATGCGGGTGAAGGTGCCGGCGTTGGCGCCGGTGGTTGCGGCGCGGCGATCATCCCGGACGTCGGCCTCGAAGTGGTCGAAGCGGACGCCGCCGGTGAGTTCGAGCCAGTCGGCGACCTCGGCGGTGTCGAAGACGTAGACGCCCACGGTCTCGGCCTCGACGTCGGTGAAGGCGCCGTTGCGGGAGATGACTGCGGTGTAGGGCTCGTAGGGGTTGGGATTGAACGCGTCGGTGGACTGCGGGAGGTCCGGGGTCTGGACGCGGGTGTAGCCGAGCGATGTCTCGCGGGAGAGATCGAGGCCGGTGGAGAAAGTGTGCGCGACGGGGCCGGTGTCGAAGGTTGTGCGGAGGTTGGTGGCGTTGGCCGTGATGTCGTCGACCTGGTCGCGGAATTTTTCGTCGTTGCGGCGGACCAGGGGCAGGACCACGCCGTCGCCGGTGTTCGGCAAGCCGTCGGGGTTGGTCACGACGAAGCGCGGGGCGGTGATGACGGAGTCGCGCTCGGTTCGGGCATAGCGCGTGGTGTTGCGCAAGGTGGTGTTCGCGCCGATGTCGCGCTCGACGGTTCCGGTGATGGAGTCGTTGATGATCTTCTCGTAGTCGCGCCCGACGAGACCATACCAGTTGCTCTGGTCGACGTTTGGCTGGTCGCCGGGGGTGCCAATGGACGGCGTGACAGAGCCGACGTCGTTGGCAATGACGGGGACCCACGGGATGCCGTAGTCGGGAATATTGTCCTGTTCGGCGTGGAGGTAGGCGAGGGTGGCGCGGGTGGGCGTGCCGAGGCCAAAGGCGAGCGAGGGTGCGATGGCCCACTGTTTGCTCTCGGTGATGTCGCGACCTGCGACGCCGGACTCCTGGGCCATGGCGTTGAGACGGACGGCGGTGCCGGGGATGGTCGAGCGGGAGGAGAGGTCCTCGTTGATGTCGACGGTGGCGCGGCGGTAATCGTCGGTGCCGACGCCGAGCGTGCCGGCGCGGAAGGACTCGAGCTTGGGCGTTTTGCTGACGAGGTTGACGTTGGCGCCGGTGGAGCCGCGGCCGGACTGCGTGGAGGAGGGGCCCTTGGCGACCTCGACCTGCTCGAGATTGAAGGCGTCGCGGGTAAAGGTGCCGACGTCGCGGATGCCATCGACGGCGATATCGTTGCGCGCGTCGAAGCCGCGGACGGTCATCTGGTCGCCGCTGGAGGTGCCGCCCTCGCCGGCTTGGAACGTGATGCCGGGGGTGTTGCGGAGAACGTCGCGCAGGGTGGTCGCGCCTTGCTGGTCGATCACGCTGCGCGGGATGACGGTGATGGTCTGGGGCAGGTCGACCAAAGGCTGGGTGTATTTCGGCGAAGCGAGGGGGTTGTTCTCGCGCTGGCCATGCACCTCGAGCGCGTCGAGCTCGACCACTTCGTCGTTGCCGCCCGGCGCAACCGAGGGAGCGCCCGCGGCGGAGTTGGAGGTCTGGGCGCTGAGACCGCCGGCGGCGAACAAGGTGGGCATCCAAGCCAAACTACGGGCGAGTGAACGGCTGTAATTGATGGCATCTAATTGATAGCCAGTGGATTTAGTGGAGGAAGCGGGCATGGGCTGGACCATAAAGTCGAAAAGCGAATGAGACTCTTTATCATCGACGCAAGGTTCTTTTTGGGACTGGGTCTCATTTTCATATGAATCGTCAGCAAGCGTCGAACGAGTCCGAAGCCGAGGTGGAGCGGTTGCTCGCGGAGGCCTGTGCCGTTTGGCGGCAAGGCGGAGAGCCGGCGGCGAGGGTGGCGTTGGCGCGCTGCGACGAGGCTTTGCGGCAGGCGGCCGGGGTTTCGCCAGAGTTGCGGGCCCGCGTCTTTTTGAAGCGCGGCCAGATTTTGGAATCGGGACGCACCTTGGGGAAACTGATCGAAGCGCGGCAAAGTCACGAGGCCGGGCTCGCGGCGTTGGGAGAGTTAGGTCCGCGAGTTCACGGGGCGTGCGTGCGTTTGCGGGCTCAGCTCTGGATGAACCGCGGCAATGCGCTGCTGGCGATGCAGCGGGCGCCGGAAGCCCGGGAGGCGGTGCGAAGCTTCGACCGAGCACTTGCTCTATTGGAGGACGACGCATCCGACCGTGACCGGAGCGAACTCGCGGGCGTCGGCGAGCGGGCCGTCTGGGACGCGATGATCGGAGCCGCGTGGTTGAACCGCGCGGCGGCTGCGAGTCTTGGCTTGGATGGAGCGGAGGGGCACCGCGAGCAGGGGCGCTGTTTGCACCATGCGGTGGAGCGACTCTCGGCCGCGGCGCGGCACGGGCATGAAACCGCGCGACGCAATCTGGCGGGCGCTTGGCTGAATCTTGGTGCGTGGCACGAAGCGGCGGGAGATCGGGATGCGGCGCTCAACGCGTGGCGCGAGTCCGCGCGAGTGGCGGCGCCGGTGGCCCGTCGCGATCCGCTCGCCTTGGATGCGGCTTTGCGAGCGCGGCATGCGCTCTGCCTGGCTCAGGGCAGATTGCATGCGGAGGGGCGGGCCTTGGACGCGACCGAGATGGCGGAGTTGTTTGCGCAGGTGGAGGAAGGTTTGGCTGATTACGAGGCATGGAATGGCGGAGCGAAGGCCTCGGCGCCGATAGCGGCGCGGCTTTTTGAGTTTGGCGCCTGGTGCTTTCAGCGAACCGCGCCGGAGCGGCTGGCGGATTTTTTAAGGCGGAACGTCGGTGTCGACGATGGCGTCCGCTTGGAAACGGCGCGCGTGGCCGCGGAATTTGCCCGCCAGGAGATATTGCGAGGCGGGTTCAGCGAGCTCACCGGCGAGTGCGGAGACCGGCGACGGGCGCGGTTGCGGGAGCTGAGCGCGTTGATCGAGGTTTTCGCGACGCGACAGGAAGCGTGTCGCAAAACGCAGGGCGCGCCTTGAGCTTGCGACGGTATCACCTGTCCCGCCATGCAGCCTCCGTTGTCCCTCATTCCGCCCGAGATCGTCGCCGTGACGGACTATGCGCCGCTGGCGCGCGAACGCATGACGCCGGAAGCATGGGCCTACCTGGAGGGCGGCGCGGCGGACGAGATCACGTTGCGTGACAATAGAGCGGCCTTCGATCGGTTGCGGCTACGTCCGCGCGTGCTGCGCTCCCTGGCGGGAGCGCATACGCGAGTGACGCTCGCAGGGAGGTCGTTCGAGCACCCGATTTTTGTCGCGCCGGTGGCTTATCAACGGCTGGCGCATCCCGAGGGGGAGCGAGCGATGGCGCTCGGGGCGGGGGCGGCGAAGGCCGGCGTGGTGGTGAGCGCGCAGGCGAGCGTGGAGCTGGAGACCATCGCACCGGAAGCCCGGGCGGGTTGGTGGATGCAGCTTTATCTTTACCCGGACCGGACCTTCCTGGAGCAGCTGGTTCGTCGGGCCGAGGCGGCGGGCTGCGAAGCGTTCGTGGTGACCGTCGACGCGCCCGTCAGCGGGGTGCGGCATCGCGAATGGCGGTCGGGCTTTCGGCTGCCGCCGGATATCGGGGCTGTGAACCTGCGCGGACTGCGCGCGGCGGAGCAAGAAACGCCGCCTCTGGGCGAAAGCCCGCTCCTGGGCGGGGCGCTCGCTCGCGGCGCGGCGACGTGGGACGATTTCGCCTGGCTGCGCTCGATCACGCGTTTGCCGGTGTGGGCGAAGGGAATCCTTTCGGCGGAGGACGCGGCGCGGGTTTTGGCGGAAGGCGCGGACGGAGTGATCGTGTCGAACCACGGGGGGCGCACGCTCGATACCTTGCCGGCGACGCTCGATGTTTTGCCGGAAGTCGTGCGCGCGGTGGGCGGGCGCGCGCCGGTCTTGCTCGACGGAGGCGTGCGACGAGGCACGGATGTTTTCAAAGCCATCGCGCTCGGTGCGAACGCGGTGTTGGTGGGACGGCCGATTATTCACGGACTCGCGGCCGCGGGGGCGACGGGCGTCGCGCATGTGGTGCAGCTGCTCCGGGCGGAGCTGGAGGCCTCGATGGCGCTGTGCGGTTGCGCGAGTCTCGCCGAGATTGCACCGGATAGAATTTGGACCGCGGCGGGGTGATTTTTTACGCGCCCCCGGGGCGCTTTCCTAGGTGCGAGGCTGAGTGTTATTGCAGCGCTTTAGGACTTCCCTGAACGGGGCGGATGCGCAGGCTTTGCCCGCGATGGCCAAGGCAACGCGCGTCAATCTCTGTTCGTTTTGCGGAAAGTCCCAGTCCGAGGTTCGAAAGATCATCGCCGGACCGAGCGTCTACATCTGCGACGCGTGCGTGAACGTCTGCAAAACGATCATCGACCGCGAGGCGTCCACCCCGGCGGTGGATCAGCGACCGGTTTTTCGTCTCGCCAAGCCCTCCGAGATCAAGCGTTCGCTCGACGAGCACGTCATCGGACAGGACCACGCAAAGAAAGTCCTCTCGGTCGCCGTCTACAACCACTACAAGCGGCTGACCTTCGCCGCCGCATCGCCTGATCGGGCGGCCAACACGCTCGCGCCGGAGTTCAACGACGTGGAGGTGGAGAAGAGCAACGTGCTGCTTTGCGGGCCCACCGGTTCGGGCAAGACCCTGCTCGCGCGCACCCTCGCCCGGGTCCTCGACGTCCCGTTCGCGATCGCCGACGCCACCACGCTCACGGAGGCCGGCTACGTCGGCGAGGATGTGGAGAACGTGGTTCTCCGTCTTTTGCAGAATGCCAATTACGACGTGCGTCGGGCGGAGTGCGGCATCGTTTACATCGACGAAATCGACAAAATCGGACGGAAGACCGAGAACGTGTCGATCACCCGCGACGTTTCCGGCGAGGGCGTGCAGCAGGCGCTGCTCAAGATACTTGAAGGCACGGTTTGCAATGTGCCGCCGCAAGGCGGCCGCAAGCATCCGAATCAGGAGCTGGTGCAGGTGAACACCCAGAACATTCTCTTTGTCTGCGGAGGCGCCTTCGTCGGGCTCGATTCCATCGTGCAGCGCCGCCTGGGTGCGCGCGGCATCGGCTTTGGCGCGCACGTCAAGGCCGGCGCCTCGGCCTCGCAATCGCCCGCGGCGGAAGGCAGCGACGAGGCGGCCGAAGCCTTGATGCGTTCGCTGGCTCCCGAAGACTTGGTGCGTTTCGGCATGATTCCGGAATTCATCGGGCGTCTGCCGGTGGTTTCGGTGCTGGCGCCTCTGAAGCTGGGCGATCTGGAAAAGGTCCTGATCGAGACGAAAAATTCCCTTGTGAAGCAGTATGCCAAGCTCTTCGCGATGGACGGAGTGAACCTTCGGTTCACGTCCGATGCGGTGCGTGCGATCGCGCAGAAGGCGATCGTGCTGAAAACCGGCGCCCGGGCGCTGCGTTCCATTCTGGAGCAAATCATGCTCGATGTGATGTTCGAGCTGCCGACGCGCGATGACGTCGCGGAGGTGGTGATCGACGCCTCGGTGGTTGCGGGCAAACGGCGTCCGCAGCTTCGACGCAAGGCAAGCGGCGGCAAAGCGGCCGCCGAGAGCGCCGAGAGTTCTTCGCCCGAGGCGCAAGACGCCGCCTGAGCACGCCGGGAAGGAAAAGCGCCCTGACCGGCGGGCAGGGCAGTGGTTGCCCAGGTTCGCGCCTAGTCGCATCCAAGCAGTCGCGAGAGTCGTCGCGAGGCGATCTGACGGCGCCTTTCAGTGGCGCTCTCCCGGCGAAATATCTCCCGGGCATTGTTTGCCGTGCGGGCTCGCTCTCCGCCTGCGGTTCCGGGCTGCGTCATCTCCGCTTCGCTCCTTCCTCGGCCGTTTGCCTCCGAAACGCGCGCGCCATCTCACCCCGCTATTCCGCATTCGACAGCATCGTTGCGCTTAGTCGCAGCCGGATCTCGCCCGCTTCGTCCCGAACCAAAAGCTCCTGCGAGGAGGCGCCGAAGAGGCCGCGGCGTTCCTCTACGCCGACGACTTTTCCCCAAGGCACCAGAATGGGCGGGTGGAAGACGCGAAAAAGGCGGAGAGGGAAAACGTAGACGCCGTCTTCGGCGAACACGATGCGCACCACGCGGCTGTAAGTGACGAGGGCGCCAAATTTCACTCGCGGGCACATAAAGGCTGGGCCGGCGGGGCGGGCAGCGGCGCGATACTTGGCGGAGAAACGATGCCATCCGAATCGGGCGACGACGAAGCTCGCGCCGAGCCAGATCGCGACGAAACCCCCGGGGAAGAACGGCCAGAGACTCACGAGGCGGTCGCGGACGGCGGCGACAGCCGCGTCTCGTTCGGGGTTGGTCTTCGGCGGCGGCGTCCAGACCTCGGTGGACCCAAGGAGCCGGGCCTCCTTGATTTCTTTCGTGACGAGATCGATCCAAGCATCGCCTTCGACGCCAATGCCGGGGCGCGCGAGGTGGAGCTTGAGCAGACGTCCGCTGAAGACCCAGTCGCTCACTTTGGCTTCGAAGTCCTCGAAGGAGGAACTCCGGCGCAGGTCGCTCGGACGAAAAACGGGCCGCAGATCGGTGTAAGCGGGTTCGCCGTTTCGGTCTCGGTAGAGGTGGTCGAACAGGTCTCGAATGGAGAATCGTTCGCCCAAGGCGGTCCGGGCTTCCCGCCAGGTTTTCACGCGCGAATCGTCCGGCAACACGGAGGCGGACCAGACGAGGAAGGAGCCGCCACTGTGTCTGACGCCGAGGAGCCGGGAGCGGTCGATCAGAAGAGCGGCGGGCTCCGGTCCGACCCAGAGCCGACCGTCGACTCGGACGACGGCGAAGTGGAGCTGAATTCCGCGAGAGCGCGGGGCCGGCGGGGACTCCGGGATGAGGAGGGGCTGCGGCGGGACATGGAAGCGGAGGAGGTCGCCCTCAACCTGTCGCAGGCGCCGTTTGCGAAGGTCGTAAACAGGGTAGGCGCGGGTCTCGGCGTGCTCGACACGGATCTCGCGCAACGGCGTGGTCCAAGGAACGGCTTCGTCTTGGGCGAGAAGAGCGCCGTCGAGGGCGATGACGATTAACAGGGCGACGGCGATGATTCTCGGGACGGAGCGCATCGGAGGGGCGGTGGGCGCGCGGGATGAGCGAGACGCAGGCTTATCCCGATGCGCGTTGCGGCGGCCATCTCCTTCTGGCCACAACCTGCCAGCGCGGACGTTGACGACGTTGCCCCGAAGGGGATCGGCGGGCGGGTTCGCGACACGCCCGGGCGAGTCGTCCCCGGGCGGGCGTCACGACGCCGCGGTCCACGGCGCGGCGCCACGGAGCGAGGCGAGTTCGCGATGCAGGTCCTCGATCGCCTCGTGCGGCCAGCGGGAGACCTCGGCGAGGATTTGCTCGGGCGTGAGTCGCGAAGGGGATTGGCGTGACGCCAAGGCGCTTCGCTCGACGCGCGGGTGCATGAGCACGAGAAGGAAGGCGCGCCCGTAGAGTTCGATCGGCGATGCGGAGGCGTGCACCGGAATCGAGGCTCCGTCTTCGAGGACCAACCGCAGATCGCAACCGCCGCGGGCCGCGGCACACGCACGCAGCTCCGTCAGGACGAGAGAACCGGAAAGCGAGACAAAGAGTTTGTCGTGCTTGGCCCCGACGATGGAGCGGCGTTCCCGCTGGAGAAACAGCTCGGCCTGGCGATTGGTGTCGATGACCCGTCCGCTCGCTTCGTCGATAACGAAAACCGCCTCGGTAAGCGCGTCGAAGAGCTGGCGATATTTGTGTTCGGACTCGCGCATCCATTGCTCTGCGAGACGGGCTTCGCGGCGCGCGGCCGCCTCCTTGAGCTCGCGCGCGACCGCGGGGGCCAGTCGCTTGATGCGATCCTTCATCACATAGTCCTTCGCGCCGGAGCGCATCGCCTCGGCGACGGCTTCCTCCCCGATGGTCCCGGAGACGAAGATGAAAGGAGTTTCGGGAACGAGATCCTTGGCGATGCGAAGCGCGTCGGCGCCGCTGAAGCCGGGCAGCGTGAAGTCGCAAAGAATGATATCCCAGTTTTGGCGGGCGAGAGCGGCGCGCAGATCGGACTCGGTCTCGACACGGGTGGTGGCGAGCGCGAAGCCGGAACGCTGGAGCTCGCGCGTCTCGAGAATGGCATCCATCTCGTTGTCCTCGATCATCAGCAGTTGGATGGGCGTGGTCATAAGCGGTGAGCGTGGCGATGGATGGACGAGCTGTCTTAAGCTGTCTTAGGACGAACAAGGGGCGTTGGCGAGGATCGGGGATGGAAAGTGCGGCGGCGTGGGCGGTGGAACCAGGGGGGATGAACCAAGACTAGTCTAGCGGAGTAGGGCGGCGAAACAAACGGGTAGGTCGGGTTTCGCGGCGCCGACATTACCCGGACGGGGGAGGCGGTAATCACCCCATCAAGCGCGAGTGGTGCGCGCAGGCGGCTTCAGTTGTCGTAACCGGGCTTGGATGGCCTTTGATTTTTCGGTCCCGGCCTTGATGAGTATCCTTTGTATCTCCGACCGAAATTCGGGATCGTCGGCGAAGCGGCTGAGCGCCGTGAAGGCCCAGGCTCGGGTGATGGCGTGGCGATCCGCGGCGCAGGCCGCGAGGAATGGAAATGCCGATTCGCGGGTGGCGGGAGGGCAGCCGGTTTTCGACAGGAGCTGGCAGGGCAAAAGCAGCGCGCCACTCGGCGAACCCCGAGGCTTCCTCGCAGATCGTCGCGATCACGGATCCGCCGAGGCCGTGTTCCTTGGCAAAGCGGTGCAGGAGCCAAATCGCACGCCAGGCGATATCGGCGTCGAGCTGCCGCATGACGGACGAGGTTTCGTCTGCGAAACCAACGAGCGTGGCACGCGCACGCAGATCGGTCGCTTGGGCCTGCGCGAAATCCACTATGCCTAGATCCGGCAGTCGGATCGGGTCGTCTCGCACAACCTGTTGGCCGCCTGCTGATCGCGTCACCCGCTCCATGCACCCGCCGGGAGCACGTCGGGATTCCGCGATCACCACTCGACTCAACACCTTGCGCGCTACTCCGCCGCCCGACTGCCGGATCTAGGCTATGAAGTCCGGGGCCGGGATGGCCGGCCCACGGCGGTGCGGCTGTGGACCAGCCTGCCGGACGCAACCCGGCCTTGGAAGTGGCGCAAAACCATGCCCGGCGCCGGGAACATGAAGTCGCCTACCGGGAGTTGAAACTCGATGTGCGTTTGGCGGAGCTGCTCAACAGCCACACGCTGGAAACCGCCATCCAGGAAGTCCTGGCGGTGGTGCTCGCCATGGCCGTGGTAGCCCGCCTGCGCCTGGCTGCCGGCAGAGCGCTGGACGTGCCCACCCTGCGAATGAGCTTCCCGAAGATCTTCCTGCTCACCCAGCGGCTCCGGGACAGCTTCGCCTGGACCCAGTCCGATCTCACTCCTGCTCTGGCGACCACGCTCTGCCTTCGCTACTTCGACGAAGTCAGGCACCGCGCCCTCCTTCCCCAGTGCAGTTCCCTCTTCTGTCCTCGCGCCGTCCGCCGCCCTCCTGGCCCAGAAAAACCTCCAACCCTCCTTCTCCGGCACATTCTCCCTCTCTCGTCTCCCTTTGCCTTAACGGCATTGCGCCTAGTCGTGGCCGGTATCAATAAACTTCGCTTGGCCCGTTGGGCTTGGGCCTCGCGGGCGCGCGGCCTCAAGTGGAAAGTGAGGAGCGCGGTGCCGATCTTGCCCGCGTGAGGCGGCGCGAAGCCGGGCAAGGGGTTGGGAAAAGAAGATTTTAGGATGATTCAATCAATGGCTCGGACGCTTGGCGGGAGAATGTGGTTGAACGGGGCAGGTTAAAGGGGGTCGTTGAATGCGGTGTAATACGCACCACGTAATACTTATGAAAACTCTAGGGGTATCATGGGCCTGCTTGGGCCTTCGTTCGTTTATCCGGCCCGGCTTGGTCCTGGTCCTGGCCTCGCTGGGCGTTGCGCCCGCGCTTCGTTCGCAAAATATCGTGTCGGTCTCCGCCGGACATTGGACGAGTTTTTACCTGAAGGCCGACGGGTCGGTCTGGGCTACGGGCTGGAACACCTACGGGCAGCTCGGGGACGGAAATGTCTCGGGGTGGGGGTTCAGCGCGGTGCCGGCGCCGATGCCCGTCCTGATCATGACCGGGGCTTCGGCGGTCTCGGCCTCGGGGGCGGGGTTTCACACGCTGTTCCTCAGAACCGATGGCACGGTGTGGTCGACTGGGAGCAATGCTCAGGGCGAACTCGGCGTTGGATCGTATGAAACGCAGTATTCTCCGGTTCAGGTAATGGCGGGCGGAGCGCCAATCACCGGGGTAAAAGCCGTTTCCGCAGGCGGCTTTCACAGTCTTTTCCTAAAGGTGGACGGAACCGTTTGGGCGTGCGGTCTCAATTCGTCCGGTCAGCTGGGTGATGGGACGACTCAAGGTCGTTCGACGGCCGTTCAGGTGACCGTGAACGGAGTAACGCTCAGCGACGTCAAAGCGATCTCCGCAGGCGGCTATCACAGCCTGTTCCTCAAGAACGACGGAACGGTTTGGGCGGTGGGCGACAACTCGTCCGGACAACTTGGCGATGGCGTGGAAACGTATCCCGATGGGACTACCCGCACGGTCACTCCGTTTCAGGTTCCGAACATGGGCGGTGTGACCGCGATCGAGGCTGCCTCCGGGCACAGTCTTTTCCTTAAAACGAACGGAACGGTTTGGGCGGTGGGTGCCAACTCATCGGGGCAGTTCGGCAACGGGACGACAACGGATTATTGGAATCCCGCCGTTCGCATCCCGGTGCAGACGCAGACGGGCGTTCTGGCGATCTCTTCCCGGGGGATAGCAGCTTTTTCCTGAAGACGGACGGCACCCTGTGGGGAGCCGGGGCGAACGAGGCGGGACAGCTGGGCGATGGGACCACGGTCTCGCATCGCCCGACTCCGGTGAAGATGCGCAGCCATGGCGCGGGGATCAGCGCCTCTTCGGCGGGATTGCGCCACGGCGTCTACGTGCAGAACGGTCTGGCATGGGCGACCGGTTCCAACAGCCAATACGAACTGGGCGATGGCACGCGGGAGAGCCGGACTTATCCGCAGCCGACCTTCGCCGTGGCTCGTCATCACCGGATCGTTCCGGGGCCGAACTCGCTCAACGGCTCGTTTAGTTTGAACACCGATCTTGAGGGCACGGTCTGGGGTATGGGGAGCGGATACGGCACCACTCCGGCCCAGGTGGGGCCGCCGTCGGAAACTTACGCGGGGTTGGAGCGCATCCTCAGTGTTACCCCTGGTCTATGGAGGAGCACCGGTGCGCAAACGGTGCGTCGGATGGCCTTGGATGAAGAGGGCAAGATCTGGACATGGAACACCACCGCGAACGCGGTCCCTTCCATCGTGCCGGGATTGGAAAAAATGAGCGGTATCTTCGATGGTCTTGGCACCTCCACGCTCTGCGCTATCCAGCAGAAAAGCCGCATCGTCTGGAGGATCACCTCCGGCAATGAACAGACGCCCTTGGCGGCGGCGCGGATAGAGAGCGCGGACGCCCGGCCCATCGGCGCCGAACAAGTCGCGAACGGCGGGTCCAGTTTTCTGGCCTTGGACTACAATGGCGCGGTATGGGCGTGGGGCTATAATGGATACGGACAACTCGGGGACGGAACCACCACCGACCGCAACCATGCCGCCCCGGTTCTCGATTACCATGGGACGCCCTTCATGGACGTCGTCTGCGTGGCGTCCGCGAGCAACTCATCCTACGCGGTCCGAGG
>CAMLQS010000029.1 GCA_946482165.1 uncultured Verrucomicrobiota bacterium
CTCGTCGTCGTGCTCGACGACGAGGAGGGTGTTACCTTTGTCGCGGAGGGCCTGGAGGGTCTCGATGAGGCGGTCGTTGTCGCGGGCGTGGAGGCCGATGGACGGCTCGTCGAGGACGTAGAGGACGCCGGCGAGGTTGGTGCCGAGCTGGGCGGCGAGGCGGATGCGCTGGGCTTCACCGCCGCTCAAGGTGTCGGTGGGGCGGTCGAGACTGAGGTAGCCGAGGCCGACGTGATCGAGGAAGCGGAGGCGCTCGCGGATCTGCGGGAGGATGTCCTGGACGATGGCGCGGCCGCGGTCGTCGAGCTCGAGCTGGTCGAGGCTGTGGAGGAGGGTGGCGGGCGTGGAGGCGAGGAGCTGCGGCAGTGAGAGCGCAGAGGGCTGAGACTTGAGACCTGAAACCTGAGGACCGGAATCAGCGGTTCCGGGGTTGGCTTCAGGTTTCAGGTTTCGCGCCCTCAGGTTTTTCGGAACGAAGTGCAGCTTCACGGCGCGCGGGATTCGGGCGAGGCGCTGGCCTTGGCAGTCGGGGCAGAGCGTTCCGGCGTTGGCGACGTCGTCCTCGGACTCGATGCCGAATTCGCGCAGGCGGGCGGCGGGATCGTCTTTCTCGTCGGCGTCCTCGTCGGTCTCGAGCATCCAGGGGAAGACGCGGCCGTGGCCGCGGCAGGTGGGGCACCAGCCGCGCGGTGAGTTGTGCGAGAAGTGTTTCGGGTCGAGTTCGGGGAAGCTCTCGCCGGTCTCGGCGTCGGTGCGCGTAGTGGAAAACCACGACAGGGCGTCGCCCTTGGGGTTGATGAGAAAGCAGGAGCCCTTGCCGAGGCGCAGAGCTTCGTCGAGGGCGGCGAAGCTGCGGTCGGCGTCTTTTTTGAGGTCGGCGACGACGACCTCGACATCGTGTTCGGAATAGCGGTCGAGTTTTTGGAAGGCGGAGACGGGGAAAACGCGGCCGTCGGCGCGCATGAGCTCGTAGCCGTGGTCCTCGATCCAGGTGGCGATGGGCTGGTGGTGGCCCTTGCGGCCGCGGATGAGCGGGGCGCAGAGGTAGAGGTGTTTGGCTTTCTTCGCGGCGGGGGTGGCGAGGACCTTGGTGAGGAGGCGCTTGAGCTGCGCGGGGGAGAGCGGTTGGACGGGTTTGTCGGTGTCGGGGTGGTGCTGGACGCCGAGGCGGGCGTAGAGGAGGCGGAGGTATTGCGCGACCTCGGTGATGGTGGCGACGGTGCTCTTGCGGGAGCCGCGGGTGATGCGTTGCTCGATGGCGACGGTGGGCGGGATGCCGGTGAGGCGGTCGATGGCGGGGCGGGGCATCTGCTCCACGAACTGGCGGGCGTAGGCGCTCATGGAGTCCATGAAGCGGCGCTGGCCCTCGGCGAAGATGATGTCGAACGCGAGGGTGCTCTTGCCGGAGCCGGAGACGCCGGTGACGACGTTGAGCTGGCGGTGCGGGATGGTGAGCGAGATGTTTTTGAGGTTGTTCTCGCGGGCGCCCTCCAGCCGCAGGCAAGCCTGCGGCTGATTTGAAATTTGAGATTTGAAATTCGAGATGCCGGCCGGGACGGACGGCTCGGCGGCGAGGAGGTCGCCGGAGGTGTCGTGAGCCGGGAAGAGCGCGTCGGCGAGATAGGGCGAGGTGGCCGTATCGGCGCGCGCGACCTCTTCCGGCGTGCCTTCGGCGACGATGCGGCCGCCGTCGGCGCCGGCTTCGGGGCCGACTTCGATGATCCAGTCGGCGGATTTGAGGACGTCGAGGTTGTGCTCGATGACGATCAGGCTGTGGCCGCGGTCCACGAGGGCCTGGAGAACCTGGAGGAGGCGGGAGACGTCGTGGCGGTGGAGGCCGGTGGTGGGTTCGTCCAACAGGAGCAAGGCACCGCCGCCTGCGGCGGAATGACCAATGCCCAATGACGAATGACCAATGGAGGAGGCGGAGTCGGAGGCGACGCCGCCGAGGTATTTGACGAGTTTGAGGCGCTGGGCTTCGCCGCCGCTGAGGGTGTTTAACGGTTGGCCGAGCGTGAGGTAGCCGAGGCCGACCTGGTCGAGGACGGCGAGGCGGGCGCGGATGGCGGGTTGGGAGGCGAAGTGTTCGAGGGCGTCGGCGACGGAGGTGTTGAGGAGGTCGGCGACGGATTTTTCCTGCCAGGTGATGGCGAGGACCTCGGGCTTGAAGCGGCGGCCTTCGCAGACGGGGCAGGGGACGAAGACGTCGGAGAGGAATTGCATCTCGACGCGTTCGTAGCCGAGGCCTTGGCAGTGGTCGCAGCGACCGTCGCCGGCGTTGAAGGAGAAGGAGGACGAGCTGAAGCCGGCGGCTTTGGCGGCTTCGGTCTTGGCGTAGAGCTCGCGAATGAGGTCCCAGGCCTCGGTGTAGAGGGCGGGGTTGGAGCGCGGGGTGCGGGAGAGGGGGGATTGGTCGACGAGGACGATCTCGGTGAAGAGCTCGTCGCCGGTGATGGACTTTATCTGCGCGGCGTCCTCGGTGAGCTGGCGGCGCTTGGCGATGAGGCCTTGGTGGATGACTTTGTCGAGGAGGGTGGATTTGCCGGAGCCGGAGACGCCGGACAACGCCACGAAGCGCCGGAGGGGAAGGTGGAGGGTGAGGTCGCGAATGTTGTGCTTGGTGGCCTTCTCAAACGTTAACCAGCGGCTTTGTCCGGAATGACCAATGTCCAATGACCAATGACGAATGGAACGGCGCGTCGTTGGCGTGGAGATGAAGCGGCGGCCGGAGAGGTAGGAGCCGGTGAGGGAGTCGCGGTCGCGGAGGAGCGAGGGGAGGTCGCCTTGGAAGACGAGGTGGCCGCCCTTGGCGCCGGGGACGGGCCCGATCTCGAGGACGTGGTCGGCGGCGCGGATCATGGACTCGTCGTGCTCGACGACGACGACGGTGTTGCCGGCGTCGGTGAGGGTGCGGATGATCCCGATGAGCCGGTCGATGTCGCGCGGGTGGAGGCCGACGGACGGTTCGTCGAGGACGAAGAGGGTGTCGACGAGCGAGGTGCCGAGGCAGGAGGTGAGGCCGACGCGCATAGTCTCGCCGCCGGAGAGGGTTTTGCTGGTGCGGTCGAGGGTGAGGTAACCGAGGCCGACCTGCACGAGGTAGCGCAAACGAGTCCGGATCGACTCGAAGGCCAGGTGGGCGCTGTTGGCGGACTCGTTTGAATGACCAATGACCAATGACCAATGACCAATGAGGTCGGAGAGTTCGGAGACGGGGAGCTGGTAGAGTTCGGGGAGGGTCTTGCCGTTCCATTTCCAGCAGAGGGACTCGGGCTGGAGTCGGGTGCCGCGGCAATCGGGGCACTCGTTGTAGGCGCGGAAGCGGGAAAGGAAGACGCGGACGTGGGTCTTGTAGGTGTTTTTTTCGAGCCAGTCGAAGAAGCCCTTCAGTCCATACCAGGCGGCGGGCCACTCGCGGCCGGGTTGGCCGTAGCCGGGCTCGCCTTCGAGGACGAGTTTCTGGTGCTCGGGGGAAAGGTCGGTGACGGGGAGGCCGATCTTTTTTGCGAAACGGATGAGGTCTTTTTGCGATTCGCCGTAGGTGTCGCCCTGCCACGCCTTGATGGCGCCGTCGGCGATGGAGAGGGATCGGTCGGGGATGGCGAAATTTGTATCGATTTCTATGATACGTCCGAAGCCGCGGCAGCGGGGGCAGGCGCCGAGGGGGGAGTTGAAGGAGAAAAGGGCGGGGGAGGCGGGGCGGAAGACGCGACCGGTTTCCGGCGAATGGAGCCCGCGCGAGTAGTGGCCCGCCGGGACAAAGCCGGCGGCCGCGGCGGCGGGGGCGAAGAGGTGGAGTTCGCCTTGGCCGAAGTGGAGGGCCTGTTCCGCGGCTTCGAGGAAGCGGACCTTGGCGTCGGCGTTGAGGGTGATGCGGTCCTGGGCGACGTAGAGATAATCGGCGGCGGAGAGGGGGGAGGGATCGGCGAGGAGGTCGTCGACGCGGTGGGCGGAGGGCGATGGAATAGGACCCACGGGCGGGACGCCCGTGCCACCGGGGAGCAGGACGCGGACGTAGGACTGGCCTTTGAGGCTCGTGAGGATCTCGGCCCAGGCGAGGTTGGCGGGACGGGCGACCTTGAAGGCGACGACGAGGGTCTGGCCGGCGTGCGCGGCGGAGGCTTTTTCCCAGATGGTGGCGGGCGTGTCGTCCTCGACGGGCTTGCCGGTGGCGGGGTCGAAGCAGGTGGCGACGTGGCTGAACCAGACTTTGAAGTAGTCGGTGAGCTCGGTCATCGTGCCGACGGTCGAGCGGGAGGTTTTGACCGTGTTGGTCTGCTCGATGGCGATGGACGGGCGGATGTTTTCGATGCTGTCGACCTTGGGTTTGTCGAGGAGGTCGAGGAATTGACGGGTGTAGGCGGAGAAGGTCTCGACGTAGCGGCGCTGGCCCTCGGCGTGGAGGGTATCGAAAACGAGGGAGCTTTTGCCCGCGCCCGACGGGCCGGTGACCACGATGTAACGGCCCAACGGGAGATCGAGGTCGAAGCCCTTGAGGTTGTTTTGGCGGACTCCGCGCAGGCGGATGCACTCGGGCGGAGCGCTTGCGGACGAGCGGCCTGAGGGACTGGCTGCGGGCTTGGCGGAAGGGCGGGAGGGGGAGGAGGCGGAACGGACCACGCGGGCACGAAGGTCAGCGCCGAGCGGAAGGCAAATGCGGAGCGCGCCGACGGGGGAAGAGTTTCGGGGAGCGGCGTTTGGCGTCCCGGTCAGGGGACGGGCTCGGCATTTTTCATCGAGCCGAGGAAGGATTCGGCCTCGCGGATGGATTTTTCCATATCCGCAACGAGGCGGGAGACGTCCGCTTCGAGGCCGCGCGCGGTGCCCGAAAGTCCGGCGACGGCCTGGGCGTTCAGGTTGGCTTTGAGGACGAGCACCTTGTCGCGAAATTTCCGCAGGACAGGGTCCATGCGTTCGGCGGCGGTGTTCATCGCGCGGATGAGGCTGGCGGAGCGATCGCGGGTTTCCCGGAGGAGGCGTTCGCTTTCCCGGCGGTCCTCGCGATCATTGATCAAGGAGGCATCTTGCTCCCACTCGCGGTAGAGGGCCTCGCTGACGTGCTCCACGGAAGCGATGCGTTCGCGCACCTCAGAGGCGCGGTTTTCGCAGTCTTTCAGCTCGGCGTTGAGTTTGTCGTAGGCCGATTTGAGTTCCCCGACCTCGACCTGGGTCAGGGAAAGGAACTGGGTAAGCGCGTCTTGGAATTCTTCCTTTGCTTCCGTCTGCGCCTCCCGTGCGTCCTCGACGCGGGAAACCAAGATATCGCGTTTATGGTAGCCGAGTTTTTCAGCGGCTCGATAGTAGAGTTTGTTTGTGCTGCATCCGCTCAGAAATGAGACCAGCCCGGCCAGCACGAAAAGGCGGAGGGAAAAGCGGAGATAGCGGCGAATCGCGGTCATCGGCATGGAGACACGCGTCTTGGCGGGCGGTTCTCGGAAAAACGGAGCGCCGAGCCCCTCCCGCTTTCTCGTTACTCGTGTTCTCGGCGGTGTGCGGGCCGGCGAGGAGCGCGCGGGAGGCGTCGGCTAACCGAGTGCGAAACTCATAAGGCCATAGACTCTTTGGGGCATGCCCTCCGGAGGCTCCCCGCGATAAAGACGGACCGTGGTGGCGCCGGGGGAAAGGCCTTTCCTCAGAGCCAGGCGAGCGGCGTCGGGATTCGTCTCGGGGCAATCGATCGAAACATTCTCGCCCGGGTTGAAACTCACGAGGGCGTCGTAAAGGGCGTCGGCCGCCTCGGCGTCGTCGGCTTGGAAGGGCCCCAGGCGCACGCCGCGATAGCAACGACGCGCGGCGCCGATGCCGCAGATGCGGCCGTTTCGTTTGAACACCAGCGCACGGCTTTCGGGGAGGGCGAGCCAGGCGCGGAGAAATGCGCCCCGGGAGACGCCGTTCGTGGCGGTGTCATAGAGTTCCAGTTCCGTGCTGCAGTTCTTCCAAAGGCATTCGATGCCGGGGTGCCAAGGCGTGGGCCGCAACGGCGCGGAGCCTTGAAAGGAGACCGTCTGAAAACGGGGATTGAAGCCAAGGTGCGAGTAGTTCCTCAGGCGTTCCGGCACGCTGTCGGCACCGATGACCCGGTCGCCCATGCGTTCCAAGCTAGCTTGGACAAGCATCCAGCCGTAGGGAGCTCGGCGATAGAAGGGAGACAGCACAAAAAAACCGATAAATCCGAAGGTCGGGGTCATGCGAACCGCCGAGATGACCCCGGTGGGAGCGCCTCCGACCTCAAGGGCGAGCAACGAACCGGGGTCGGCGGCGTTGAATACCAGTCCGTCGCAGGGCCCCGGGTTCCACTCCTCGCTGATCGCCCACTCGTTGGCGTGGCCGAGTTCGTCGTCTTTGAGCGGGCGGATGGAGGCGTTACGGAGGCGATACATAGGGGGCGATCTAGGTTTGGTGAACGAGCCGGACCTAACCGTTCCCCTTGGTGGGGTATTCGGAGGGGGAAATGCAGGGGTTACGCAACGAATGGCTCCCGCCGAGTTTGTCCGAAGAGTATACCATATCGGAGGGCTTTCGCGCTATCGGGTGATCTACTGAAAATGGCGTTAAATTGCAACTAACTAGGGATTTTTTGGCATCGCCTTCCTCGGGCGGCGTGCAGAACTTCACCCGGCGCCCGGCGTTTGTTTCCGCGCGCTGCTTTTATAGGTCCCCCCCGTAAGCCCCAGCCCTCGTAGCCATGCCTGCGCGAAACTCGTCAACCCTGCTCCCGATCTCGATTATCTTGTCTCAGGTTTCGCTCTTAGGGGCGGATACCGCGCCCGTTTCTCAGGAAGCGCCGCAACTTGCGGAACTATCCCTTGAGGAGTTAATGGAAATACCGGTGGAGTCGGTCAGCGGCGTGTCAAAATATCAGCAGTCGATTCGCCGCGCGCCAGCCGGCGTGACCGTGTTTACCGCCGCGGACATCCGGAACTATGGGTGGTCGACCCTTGCCGATGTGTTGCGCGCTTCTCCGGGGCTTCATGTTCGCAGCGACCGATTCTACGATTTTGTCGGCACCCGGGGATTTACCCGGCCGCGCGACTATAACTCCCGGACGCTGATACTCATCGATGGGCATCGGCTGGACGACCCTATCTATCAACAGGGGGCCATCGGCACGGATTTCATTCTCGATCTGGATCTGGTGGACCGCGTCGAAGTGATCACCGGGCCGGGTTCGCCGGTGTATGGCAGCAATGCCTTCTATGGAGCGGTCAATGTCATCCCGAAAACGGGGCGCGACATCTCGGGCGCGGAAATCGGCTTGGCGGCGGGATCGGAGCCGTCCGGCAAGGCGCGGGTGACGGTCGGTGATCGAACGGACAGCGGGGTGGACTACATCGTGTCCGCAACGGAGTGGTGGTCGCGAGGAGAGGACGATTTCAATCTGCCCGACTCTTGGCGGGCGGCCGACGATATGATCGCGCCCGGTCGCTTGAATGGGTTGGAGGCGCGTAACTATGACGATATGCACCACCAGAGCGCGTTTACCCGCGTTTCGTGGAAGGGGTTGTCAGGCGAGGCCGCGGTCATCCGGCGAGACAAGGATGTGCTGCCCGCTGTCGGATACACGCCGCTGGGGACCACTTCTCACGCGATCGACGAGCGCGCCTACGCCATCGTGCGCGCCACCGGCGAGCCGAGCCCGGATGCCACGCTGAATGCCAAATTCGCGGTGGATGTTTATCGTTACGAGGGTCTGTTTACGCCGGCGGAAACGGGTTTCATCACGGTCGGTCCCTACGCGAAGAGCCTGTCGCTCAACAGCGAAGTCAGCTGGCGGCAAACCTTTGCCGACGTGCAATCCTTGATCGTGGGGCTCGAATACCAGGAGAACCTGCGCCAAGACTATGGAATCGGGCTGCCGGCTTTTGGTTCGTCCTACTATGATGTGCGGGAGTCATCCCGGTATCTCAGCCCTTTCGCCCAGCTGGACTGGGAGTTTTCGCCCTCGTTGCGCGCATCGGTCGGCGCTCGCTACGATTATTACGACACGGGCGACGAGCGTATTACGCCCCGCTTTGGCCTGATATGGGACGCGACGTCGTCCACGACGCTGAAGTTCCTTTATGGAGAGGCGTTTCGCGTGCCGAACGTTGCCGAGCGTTATCCGGGCATTTTCCCCCGTAACCCCGGGATAGAGCCGGAGACCAATCGCGCGTATGAAATAGTGGGGGAGCATCGGATCAACTCGATATGGCGCGTCGAGTCGCACCTTTATCACGTCGTTTCCAGCGATCTTATCGTCCAAAATTCCGCCACGGGTTCGTATGAGAACGCGGATCGTTACGTGACCACGGGCGCCGACATTGGCCCGGTCGCGTTTTTCCCCTCCGGAGTTCAATTTCGCAGTTCGGTGACGGTTCAGGAAACACGCGACGATTCCACGGATACGATCGTGGCCGACGCGCCCCGCGTCCTGGGCAAACTGCACCTGTCGGCTCCGATCGTGGAAAGATGGCTGCGCGCGTCGGGCGAGTTGCTCTATGTCGGTGACCGCAAGGATAGCGGCGCATTCGGCGGCGGGCCGGTCCAGGAGACGGGCGATTACCTGACCGGCAACTTCACGCTCCGTGCCTCGCGCGTGTGGCACCGTTGGGACCTCTCGTTCTCGGTTTACAATGTCGCGGACGCCCGCTGGTCGGATCCCAAGGACAGAGGGCAAATCATGTCGCCTCCCCGCTCGTTCGTGATGCGCGCGACGCTGGACTTCTGATGCGTCGATTGTCCCGCGAGCCCTTCAGCGGTCGGCGTCTTGCGCTGATCGGCCTGCTCTTCTCCGCCATCGTGGCGGGAGGGGGAGAGGTTCTGCGCGGCGCGTCGTCGGCCGCTCAGACGGCCTCCGCCATGTCGGACAACAAAGTGATGGCGTTGATCCTGTTTAATTTCATCCGCTTCACCGAATGGCCTCCGGCGGCGTTGCCCGAGCATGCACCTTTTATCGTCGGGGTCGCGGGAAACCGAGCACTGGAGGACGAGTTGATCGGGCAGGCGGACAAGCAAACCGTAATGAAGCGTCGAGTGCGGATTATCCGGATAAAAACGGTGCGCGACCTCGAGGGTTGTCACGTCGTCTACGTCAGCGCGACCACGGCGCCGGGCGAGGAGGTCGGCCCGGGCGCCGACGAACTCCTGCCCCATCTTCGCGGAAAGCCGGTGCTCACGGTGTCCAGCGACCCGAACTTCCTGCGTGGCGGCGGAATCGTGAGCTTTTACAGCGAAGACTCCGGAAAACTCCGTTTCGAGATAGCGCCCGAAAACGTGAAGTCGTCGGGTCTGGTGCTGAGCACAAAGCTCCTTTCGTATGCGCGAATCGTCACGTTGGAGCCTGGGTCCGAGTCGTCCGGCAAATGAGGCGTGGCGCGGCTGGGCCGTGTCTTGCGAATAACGCAGCCCGTCGCGCGAGCCCTGCAGGGAGAGTAGGAAACCAAGCTGGGCCGGCGTTGACCTCGACGGCACGGGCCCTCCGGCCCGCCTTCGCCTCGGTCGCCTTGGCCGAGCTTGGTTTTCCTCTCGCGAAGCATCGGTTTGTTTCGAAGACAGCGCCTAGAGAAGCTCCAGCTGCGCCGAATCCGCGAGGGCCACGGTGAGTTTTTTCTTCGGCTTCGCAGTCGGCGCGGAGGGGAGCTCCACGGCGGTTTCGTCGCCCTCCAGCTTGGCGAGAATGGCGCGGGCGCGGTCGATCACGCTCGGGGGGAGGCCGGCGAGGCGCGCGACCTGGATGCCGAAGCTGCGCTCGGCGGCGCCGGCGACGACGCGGCGGAGAAAGACGATGTCGTCGTTCCATTCCTTCACGGCCACGCTGTAGTTGCGGAGCCGCGACAAGTGTTTCTCGAGCTGGGTGAGCTCCTGGTAATGCGTGGCGAAGAGCGTGCGCGGACCGTGGAGAGGGTCCGCGTGGAGGTGTTCGACGACGGCCCAGGCGATGGAGAGGCCGTCATAGGTCGAGGTGCCGCGGCCGATCTCGTCGAGGATGATGAGCGAGCGCGGGGTGGCGTGGTTGAGGATGTTGGCGGTCTCGTTCATCTCGACCATGAACGTGGAGTTGCCCCGCGCGAGATCGTCGCTTGCGCCCACGCGTGAAAAGATGCGGTCGACGAGCCCGAGGCGGCATGCGCTCGCGGGCACCCACGATCCGACATGGGCCATGAGGGCGATTAGCGCGATCTGGCGGATGTAGGTCGATTTGCCCGCCATGTTGGGGCCGGTGAGGAGCGCGAGCTGCTCGGCGGTGGAGGAGAGGCGGGTGTCGTTGGGGACAAAGGCCTGCGACCCGGCGGGGCGCGAGGGATCGCGAAGCATCTGCTCGACGACGGGATGGCGGCCGGCGGTGATTTCAAGCACGGGCTCCTCGACGAACTCCGGCTGGCAGTAATCCCATTCGCGCGCGAGCTCGGCCCAGCCGGCGAGGACGTCGAGCTCGGCGAGCGTTTGCGCGCTCTTGGCGAGCGCCACGGATTCATCGAGGACGGCGGCGACGAGCTGGGCGAAAAGCTCGTGCTCGCGGGCGAGGGCGAGGTCGTCGGCGGACAGGATCTCCTTTTCCTTCTGGCGAAGGGCGTCGGTGACGTAGCGCTCCCCGTTCACGGTTGTCTGGCGACGGATATAGTCGGCCGGGACGAGGTGGAGGTTGGCCTTGGTTATTTCGATGTAGTAACCGAAATTGTTGGTGAATTTCACCTTCAGACTGCGGATGCCGGTGCGCGCCTGTTCGGCGGCCTCGAGCTCGGACAGCCAGGTGCGGTTGTCGGTTTTCAGCGCGTGGAGACGATCAAGCTCGGGGCAATGACCGGCGCGGATGAGGCCGCCGTCGGCGAGGTCGGCGGGGAGTTCGTCGGCGAGGGCGCGGGCCAGGAGCTCCCGCAGGTGCGGGAGCTCTTGAATTTGAAATTTGAAATTTGAAATTTGCGATTCGAGGCCGAAGGCGTCGAGCGCGGCGTGCAGCGAGGGGATTTGCGCGAGGGTATCTCGAATGCCGCCGAGTTCGCGCGGGTTGCGAAGGCGGTTCTGAAGCCGGCCTAGGATGCGCGGAATATCGCGGACGTTGGAAAGGGCGGCACGGAGGTCGGAAAGCGGGCCGGGGGTGGCGCGAAGAGAGCCTACGGCGGCGCTGCGGCGGCGGATCTCCGCGAGATCCTGTGGCGGCGAGGCGAGCCAGGTCTCGAGGAGACGGGCGCCGGGGGCGGTGCGGGTGCGATTGATGGCCGAGAGAAGCGAGCCGCCGCGTTCGCCGCGGGTAGAGGTGAAAATCTCCAGGTTGCGCAGCGTGGCGGGGTCGAGAAGAAGCGTGGCGGCGCTGCGGTGAAGTTGGAGGCGGTGGAGGTTCTCGGGCTTGGCGCAGAGATTTTCCGTGACGTAGAGGATGAGCGCCCCGGCGGGGCCCAGGGCGGCGTGTTCCTGCGGGATGCCGAAGCCCTCGAGGTTGAGCACGCCGAGCGTGGAGAGCACGGCGCGCAGGCCGGTGGCGGGCTCGAATTGAAAGGCGGGCAACTCCGTCAGCGCGCGGCCGGCGGTGAACGCGGCGAGGTTGTGCAGGGCGGTCTGCTCGTGCGGGGCCGAGCGCCATTTTTCGAGCTGGCCCTCGGGGAGGACGAGTTCGCGCGGGTCGAGCGCGGTGAGAACCGGCAGGAGGTCGCCCGGGTCTTTTTCGGAGGCGACGCGAAATTCGCCGGTGGACAGGTCGAGCCAAGCGGCGTGCAGGCCGGCACGGTCGGCGACGAGGGCCGCGAGGAAGTGGTTGCGCGAGGCGTCGAGCTGTTTCGCGTCGAGCGTGGTGCCGGGTGAGAGGATGCGGGTGAGCGCGCGTTTGACCAATTTTCCGGCGACGGCGGGCTCGGCCTGATCGCAGATGGCGACCTTCCGGCCGGCGGCGAGGAGCTTGTTGACGTAGCCGTCGGCGGCGTGAAAGGGGAGGCCTGCCATCGGATGGTCGCCGCGTTTGGTGAGCGTGAGACCGAGAAGCCGCGAGGCGTCGACCGCATCGTCGAAAAATAGCTCGTAGAAATCGCCGAGGCGGAAGAGCAGGATCGTATCTTTCGGGAGGCCGCGGCGCACCTCGAAGTATTGCTGAAGCATCGGGGTGAGCTTTGGGGCGGGCGCGGGCACGGCGGAGACGGGATCGGACATAGGCGGCGTAAGAGGCGAGATTTGCGCGGAGGCGCGGCGACCCAAAAGCACAAAAGACACGAAAATAAATCGTGGGGGGCAAACGAGGCTCGCGCGGCACGGATAGATGGACATCGATCATCCGCCGGGCAAATTAGGACGCCACCCTCCGGAATGCCTGCTTGACACGGCTGAACGCGGCCGGTGTTTTCCACCCTTTTCCAAAATCTACAGCCCTCGTTCCTAGACCTTCCATGGCCCTTAAAATCCGCCTCTCCCGCATCGGTTCCGCTCATAACCCGGTTTATCACGTGGTTGTCGCCGAGGCCCGCTCCCGCCGTGATGGCGCTGCCACCGAGATTCTCGGCACCTATAGCCCCCGCGCGAAGAAAGACGCTTTGACCCTGAAGGTTGACCGCGTCGACTACTGGATCTCGAAGGGCGCGCTCCCCACCGATACCGCGAAGAGCCTCATCAAGACGGCCCGCAAGGCCGCCCCCGCCGCCTAAGCTTAGCTGAGCAAACAGCCTTTTGGCGCCTCGGATTCACGTCCGGGGCGTTTTCGTTTACCAGGCAGGCAGTTCACCCCGTTACTTCTCCACCGCTTCGGGCGTCCGCTTCGCTTTTCCATGCCGCTGCAAATCGACGTCCTTACGCTTTTCCCGCGGATGCTGGATGGATTTCTTGCCGAAAGTATCCTCGGCAAGGCGATAGAAGCGAAACATCTCGGCGTCACGGTGCATGACCTGCGAACCTGGTGCACCGACAAACACAGGACCGCGGACGACCGTCCCTTTGGCGGCGGCGCCGGCATGGTGATGAAACCCGAGCCGGTGGTAACCGCGATCGAGCAGCTCCAGACACCCGGGTGCCGACGCATCTACCTCACGCCCGACGGAGTTCCTTTTGGCGAGAAGATCGCGCGGGAGCTCTCGACGCAGTCGCACATTATTTTTCTGAGCGGCCACTACGAGGGCATAGACCAACGCATCCGCGACACCGTCATTGATCAGGAAATCAGCATCGGCGACTACGTTCTCACCAACGGGACCTTGCCGGCCGCGGTGGCCATCGACGCGCTCGCCCGTTTTATCCCCGGCGTGCTCGGGGACGAAAATTCGTTGACACACGAATCCTTCACCGGTCGTTTGCTCGACTTCCCGCAATACACGCGTCCCGCCGAGTTTCGAGGTCAGTCCGTGCCGAAAGTGCTCCTTTCCGGCAACCACGCTGAGATCGAGAAGTGGCGATACGCCCGACGCGTGGAAAAAACCCGCCTCGTCCGTCCAGATTTACTCAAAGACTAACCACTTTCCCCACCTTACCGTCATGAATCCGATCATCAAAGAGATCACCGCCGCCCAGATCCGTTCCGTTCCCTCCTTCAAGGTGGGCGACGGCGTCAAGGTGCATACCAAGGTCCGCGAGGGCGATAAAGAGCGCGTGCAGCTCTTCTCCGGCATCGTCATTGCCCGCAAGGGTCACGGCATCCACGAGACCTTCACGGTCCGCCGCATCAGCTACGGCGAAGGCGTCGAGCGCGTGTTTCCCGTCAATTCCCCCAACATCGAGAAGATCGAGGTTGATCGCGAGTCCGAGATCGGCCGCGCCCGCCTCTACCACCTCCGCAGCCTGAAGGGTAAGGCCGCGATGCAGGTCAATGTGAAGCGCTACGACGCCGAGGCCGCCGCCAGCGCCTAACTTGTCCCGCTGTTTCTTTTTCCCAAGCCCCGGACGAATCCGGGGCTTTTTTGTGCCCGCTCGGCGCGCGCCGTCCGGAAGCCGTGCCAGGCTGTGGAGACGCCGCTCATGAACCGCTCTGGTTCCCTTGTGCACCTTTTTTCATGCCCTTTGTGCTTTTCGGGTCGACCCGTGGGTTTCTAGTTCTCGACCTTTACCTTCTTCCGGACTCAACGAACTCCCGTCACGACCTAGACACGACACACTCAATCCTTTTCCCATATGGCACTCGACCTCGCTATTCTGTCTCAAGCCGCCAATCAGGCCCGTGGCCTCGCCATGGACGCCGTCCATAAGAGCAATTCCGGCCATCTCGGCCTGCCCCTCGGCGCCGCCGAGATCGGCGCCGCGCTCTACGGTGGCGCGCTCTCGCATTGCCCCAGCGCGCCCCGCTGGCTCAACCGCGACCGCTTCGTGCTCTCCGCCGGCCACGGCTCGATGTTCATCTATTCTTGGCTGCATCTCAGCGGCTACGATCTCCCCCTCGAGGAGGTGAAGAACTTCCGCCAGCTCCACTCCAAGACCCCCGGCCACCCGGAGTTCCACGAGACCCCTGGCGTCGAGTGCACCACCGGTCCCCTTGGTCAGGGCATCGCCAACGCCGTCGGCTTCGCCGTCTCAGGCAAGATGGCCGCCGCCCGTTTCAACACCGAGACCCACCAGATCTTCGACAGCCACGTCATCGCCCTCGCAGGCGACGGCTGTATGCAAGAAGGCGTCGCCTTGGAGGCTGTCTCCTTCGCCGCCCACCAGAAGCTGGACAACCTCATCCTCATTTTCGACTCCAACGACGTCACCCTCGACGCCATGGCCGCCAAGTCGCAGAACGACGACTTCGCCAAGCGCTTCAAGGCCCTCGGCTGGAACGTCCAGACCATCGACGGCCACGATATCACCGCCGTCGCCAAGGCCATCGCCAAGGCCAAGAAGGCGACCGGAGCCCCCAATCTCATCATTGCCAAGACCACCATCGCCAAGGGCATTCCCGAGGTGGCCGGCACCAACAAGGGCCACGGCGAAGCCGGTGCGAAGTTCGTGGACGCCGCGCGCGCCAACCTCGGTCTTCCCGCCGATCAGCACTTCTTCGTCAGCGACGAAGTCCGCGCCTACTTCGACGGACTGAAGAAGAAGTCCGAGCGCAACTACAAGAAGTGGAAGAAGCTCTTTGCCGAGTGGGTCGCCGCCAATCCCGAGAAGGCCGCCCTCCTCGAGAGCGCCTCCGCCACCGTCACCGCCGACGATCTCCTGGCCGCCATCCCGAACTTCGCGCAGGACGTGAAGCTCGCCTCCCGCGCCGCCGGTCAACAGGTGCTCCAGCCCCTTGCCGCCAAGCTGCCCCTCCTGATCGGCGGATCGGCCGACCTCTACGGTTCGACGCTTAACTACATCGCCTCCGACAAGGACTTCGAACCCGCCAACCTCTCGGGCCGCAACATCCGCTTCGGCATCCGCGAGCACGCCATGGCGTCCATCGCCAACGGCCTCGCCTACGATGGTATCTTCAAGCCCTCGATCGCGACCTTCCTGGTGTTCGCCGACTACTCCCGCCCGGCGATGCGCCTCGCCGCGCTCTGCAAGCTGCCCGTTACCTACATCTATACTCACGACTCCGTGGGCGTGGGCGAAGACGGCCCGACGCATCAGCCGGTCGAGACGGTATCCGGCCTCCGCGTGATTCCGAATCTCGATGTGATTCGTCCCGGCGATCCCGAAGAGACCGCCGGCGCCTTCGCCGCCGCCCTCAGCCGCACCGACGGTCCGACGCTCCTCGCGCTCTCCCGCCAAGCTATGCCGATTCTCAACGAGATCCCGGTCGAGGCCCGTCGCAATGGCGTGCAACAAGGCGGTTACGTCGCCATCCGCGAGACGGCCGAGCTCACTCACATCCTCCTGGCCACCGGCACCGAGCTTCACCTTGCCGTCGCCGCCGCCAAGCAGCTCGGCGCGGGTGTCCGAGTTGTCTCGATGCCTTCGTTTGAACGCTTCAAGCGCCAGTCGGCCGAATATCGTGAGAACGTGCTTCCCGGTTCCGTGCGTAAGCGCGTCGCCATCGAGGCTGGCATCACCGGCCTCTGGTATCAGTTCGTCGGTCTTGACGGCAAGGTCGTCGGTATCGACCGCTTCGGGATCAGCGCTCCTGGCGGCACCGTGATGAAGGAGCTCGGCATCACCGCCGAGGCCGTCATCGCCGCCGCGCAGAGCCTCTAAGCTCCGCATCGGAATAGTATTCTTCGCAAAGGCGGGCCCGTCCGGGCCCGCCTTTTTATTGGTGGCCGCTGTGAAACTTAATTCACAGCCGGGGGCGCTGACTCACCGCAGGCGTCGCGCAGCCTTCATGCCACTCGCTGTGATAAACATGAGCACTTCATCATCCCTTCTGAACTCTCTCTTCTCCCTGGCTGGCAAGGTCGCGGTGGTCATTGGCGGCACTGGCGAGCTTTGCGGTGCCATGGCCGAAGGGCTGGCCGCCGCGGGAGCGGAGATCGTCTTGGTCGGGCGGAATGTAGAAAAGGCCCGGCAGCGGCTGGACCGCATTGCCGCCGCCGGGGGAAAGGCGTGGTTCCATGCCGCCGAGGCAAGTAGCAAAGCCGAGCTGGAGTCGTTGCTGAGCGCCGTTCTCGCGCGCAGCGGCCGTGTCGACATCGTGGTCAACGGTGCGGGCATTAATTCTGCGACCCCGGTTCTTGATATCACGGAGGAGGAGGTGGATCGCATCCTTCGGGTGAACTACAAGAGCGTGTTTCTCGGTTGTCAGGTTTTCGGTAAGCACCTCTTGGACAAAGGGGAGGGAGGATCCATAATTAATCTCGGATCCATGTCCGGCCTGGTGCCGCTTTCCCGGGTTTTCACCTACTCCGCGAGCAAGGCGGCGGTCCATAATCTCTCGAAAAACCTGGCCCGCGAATGGGCGCCCAAGAATGTTCGAGTAAATATTCTCGTTCCCGGCTTTTTCCCCGCGGAGCAAAATCGCAAGGTTCTGACACCCGAGCGGGTGGCGTCCATCCTCGGGCATACGCCGATGAAGCGTTTCGGTGAAGCCAAGGAACTTATTGGTGCGACGCTGCTTTTGGCGGGGGATGCCGGCTCGTTTATCACCGGGGCCGAGATCGTCGTCGACGGCGGCTACCACGCGATGACGATCTGAAGAACTTGTAATTGGCCCATACAAGCGGCGGGGCCCGAATATTAGTCGTTGTATCGACTTGATAATGTCGCCGCGTCGTCTTTCTCTGGCATCGCTATGTTCAACGATCAACTTGCCAAGATAGAAAAAGCCAAGGCCGAGATTGCAGCCGCCGAGGCCAAGCTCTCCGCCGACCGCGTCGCCGCGCTCGCCAAACTGCCCTCCGATTTTGGTTACGATAATCTCAATGCCTTCGTGAAGGCGGTTAAAGCCGCCTACGGAAAGGGTGGAAAGAACAAGCCCGGACGGAAGACGAAAGCCGTCGCCGCTCCGAAAGCGCCCAAGAAAGGCAAGCGCGCCAAGATCACCGAGGAAGTGAAGGCGAATGTGAAGGCCTTGGCCGAGGCAGGGAAGACCGGCCAGGAAATCGCCAAGACGCTTGGGATCTCCGCTCCCAGCGTGCAGAATATCAAGAAGGCGTTGGGTATGGTGAAGGCTCGTGGCACTGCTGCCGCTCCTGTGGCCGAGTCCACCCCGCCTCCCGCGGCCGAACCCGCCGTTTGAGCGCTGCTCGCTTTTCCAGTTCTATAAAAAAGCCCCCGACTCGTCGGGGGCTTTTTATTGTATCCGTCGTCTCGCCACGGATCGCGCGGGGGATGCCGGGAAAGGAAGGCGCAGACCCGTTTCGCCCCGGGCTTGCATTACCCCGAGGTATAAATTCGGAATCCGCGATTATCGCGGGTCGTCTCGCGCAAGTATTGGCCGCTGGCGCGGGGCGTCACCCGTTCCATCCACCTGCCAAGTGCATGCCGGGGATTTCGATACGACCGCTCGACTCAAAGCTTGCACACCGTCCGACTTGGTTGCTCGCGCGGACTGTTCAGGGAGTGCGGTGATCGGGCGTTCCCAATTCTCCGCTCAACTCGACGCCTGCGGCTTGGAGGGCGGAGCGCAAGGGGGGGCTAAACCGGGCGAACATTGTCTCAATGAAGAACTCAAATTCGCTGACGGGGCCCGGAGCGGCAAAAGACAGCGCGTCCGCCAGCCGCACCAAATCCGACTCGTCGAAATGCTCGTCGAGCACAGCTTGGCTGCCCGCGAGCGCGATGAGTTGGGGCGCATACCGTTCGGTGCCGGGATCGACGGCGAGGAGTCGCACCGGACCTTGCAGACGAGCATTTTCGATCCGACGGCCAAGGCCGCGGAGGACAGCGTAAGAGAAGGCGGCGTTGGCCAAGGCGGCTTGACGCAGCAGGGCGGGGCGGGAGGCGAGCAATTGCGAGAGATTCATGGAAATGACCTTTCGTTGCGGGTGCCCATGCACCGATGGAGGGTTGACTGTGCAAAGGAGCGACCGGCGGAGAGGGGCCGGTCTGCCGAAAACCTGGACGACAGCCTGGAGGCGAAGCTGAAAACCTGCGCTGACTGATAAAGAAACGCGGGACCTGTTTCGCTGACCCGGTAAATACAACGAACTTCGCTTCGGGGCGCAAGCGGCCTTGTTCGGGAAAATTACTCAGGCGCGGAGTTCTCGCCGCCGGAGCACCTGCGCCGGCAGGTTCACACCACAGTCATAGCCGGGCGAGGGAGGGCGGAAATCGCGGTCATGATTCTTTCGCTGGCGCGCTGATAGCGTTCCTTGCCATCCGATTTTTGATCGTAGTCGGCGGGCGCCAGCGGGCGTCCGAAAACGATATCGACGGGCGTCCCGGGGCGAAAACCGCCGGCCCGGCCTAGAGCCCGGTGGCTGTCGAAGATGCGGCAGGGCACCACGGGCACGCGGGTCTTGCAGGCGATCATTCCGACTCCCGCCTTGGCTGGCTGAAGCTCGCCGTCGGGCGAGCGGGTGCCCTCGGGGAAAAGCGCGATCGGCCGGCCGGCCGCCAAGGTCGACAACACACGCTTGATCGCAGTCAGATCGGAGCCATCCCGGTCGACGGGAATCGCGCCTACGCCGTTCATCCACCAGGCGCCGAGACCCGGTTTCCAGAGCGTTTTGCGGGCGAAAAAGGCGAGCTGGTGCGGCATGACCGCGCCGATGAACGGAGGATCGAGGTGGCTGGCGTGATTCGCGGCGACGAGAAAAGCGCCGTCGGCCGGAAGATTGGCGAGGCCGGCGACCTCGCCGCGGAAGACCGCCTCATGCGCGCAGTTGATTATGTAGTGGCAGACCCCATACAGCGGATCCATTTCCAACTGGGGAAAACCGCAGGGACGGACGAGGGTTTTCATGCAGGCGGGCGTCAGGATGCGGCCAGGCGGGCGGCAATCAGGCCGGCGACCCGGGCGACCACGTCTTCGAGCGAGAGGAAAGTGGAGTCGATGTCGGTCGCGCCGGGAGGACAAATGAGCGGGGCGGTCTTGCGCGAGCTGTCGAGGCGGTCTCGTTCGGCGATCGAGTCTTGCTGGCCTTCCGCCGCACGGCGCCGGGCGCGTTCCTCGGGATCCGCGTGAAGAAAAAAACGGAAGTCCGCGTCGGGAAAGATAACGGTGCCAATGTCACGGCCTTCCATGACGAGGCCGGAGAAACCGTTTTCCCGCGCGATGCGAGCCTGGTCTCGTTGATAGGCCAGGAGAGCGGAGCGGACCGCCGGGATGGCGGCGAAATGGGAAACCGCGGAGTTGACCGCGGGTCCGCGAAGCTCGGTTTCCGGCACGAGGCGGCCGGCGACCTCTATGGCTGCGCGGCGGCCGTCGACGCGGGTGCCGAGCGCGAGGCCGGAGAGGGTTTTCTCCACGGCGGCGAGATCCTCGGTGCCCACCCCCAGGCGCAAGAGCTCCGCGGTGAGGGCGCGATAGTGCGAGCCCGTGTCGATGTGCAGAAAGTTGAACCGGGTGCTGAGCGCGCGGGCCGTGGTGGATTTGCCGGCGGCGGCGCCGCCGTCGATGGCGACGATGAGAAAGGGGGAAGGCATGAAGGAGAAAAGGGTGAGACCTGAAACCTGAGACCTGAAATCCGGGGCCCGAAATCAAGCGCGGGTGCGGAGCTCGGCGAGGACGTCGAAGAAATTTGGAAAGGTCTTCGCGCAGCAGGACGGGTTGTCGATCGTCAGCCACGGGCGGCCGTCGCCGCGAAGGTCGTAGGAGCCGAGGATGCCGAAGCTCATCGCGAAGCGATGATCGTGGTAGGTTTGGATAATTTGGTCCTGCTTGAGCGGACGCGGCGTGATCGTGAGCGAATCCTCGGTCTCGACCACATCTTGGCCGAGGCGGCGCAACTCGTTTACCATGCCTGCGACGCGGTCGGTCTCCTGCTTGCGAGTGTGGGCGATTCCGGTGATGCGCGTGGGCCCGGCGAGGAGCGGACTGATTGCCGCGAGGGTAAGAAACGTGTCGGAGAAGCCGGAGAAATCCTTGTCCACGGCGGCGCGACGAGCGGACGCGGCGTGCGATATCCCGTATCCGTCGGCGCCGGGCGCCACGGTGGCGCCGATCTCGCGCAAAACGTCGAGGAAGGCGGTGTCGCCCTGGAAGCCGAGGTGCAGATTCGTCAGTTTGGTCGAGCCGCCGACAACCAGCGGGAGCGCCGCGAAGTAGCTCGCGGCCGTGGCGTCGGGCTCGATGGGGTAGGTTGGGGCGCGCGGAACCACCGGCCGGCCGGCCAAGGCCAAGATATCAAACTCCCCGCCAGCGCTGGCCATCGGTTTGGGCTGGCCGAATTCCGCGAGCAGGCACGCGGTCATCTCAACAAAGGGCCAGCGCACACCGCCGATCAGTTTGATTCGAAGATCCGATTCGGCGCGCGAGGCGACCATCAGGAGGGCGGAGAGCATCTGGCTGCTTTCGGTGGCGTCGATGGCGACCGGCCCGCCGCGGAGACCGCGGGCGTGGATTTCGATTGGGAAAAAGCCTTCGACTCCTGTGCAGCGGATATCGGCGCCGAGCGCGCGGAGCGCGTCGATCAGCCCCTTCATGGGGCGTTGGTTCATGCGTTCGGTGCCTTGGATCCGATAAACTCCTCGCGGGGCGGCGGAGCAAAAGGCGGTGAGAAAGCGTGCGGCTGTGCCTGCGAGGCCGACAAAGATCTCGACCGGCTCGGTCGACTGGAAGGCCTTGCCCTGGCCGGCGACTGCAATGGCGCGACTCTCGGCGCTGGGCCTGACGTCAAGTCCGAGCGAATTCAGGGCTTCGCACATCAACTCCGTGTCATCGCTGAAAAGAGCCCCTGTGAGAACCACCGGCCGGTCGCAGAGCGCCGCGAGCAAGAGCGCGCGATTGGTGAGGCTCTTTGAACCTGGAATGAGAACCGGACCCGATACGGGCCGCGTGAAGGGGACGACAGGAAGTTGAGCGGGCAGCGAGGAGGCGGCGGACATGGAGAGCGTGGAAATTGAGGAGGTGGCGCGTGGAGCCGGGCGTGGGAGCGGGGAGCGGTGTTCAGGCCTTGAAGCCCGCGCGCCACTCTTTGCCGCGCTCCAGACGGGAACGAACTTCGGTCCAGTCGGCTTGCTCCAAGGCGCGTCGGAAAGCGACGAGTTCGCTTTCGTAGGCGGTCAATGCGTGGAGGACGGCCTCGCGGTTATGTTGGAAAATCTCGATCCACATCGTGGCATCGCTTGCCGCGATGCGAGTGGTGTCTCGCAATCCGTTGCCGGCGAGGTGGCGCCACTGGCCGTCCTTGTCCGCAAGCGCACAGGCAAGACTGGTGGCGACCGCTTGAGGAAGGTGGCTGATGTGCGCGACAATCTCGTCGTGACGCAAGGGTGGCACGGTGACGACCGTGCTGCCGCAACCCCTCCAGAAGCTCTCAAGTGTGCCTAACGCCGAGGCGGGTGTGTCGGCGACAGGCGTGAGAAAAGTGACCCGGTTCTCGAAAAGCGTGGCGCTGCCGTGCTCCCAGCCGGTTTTTTCGCTGCCGGCCATGGGATGGGAACCGATAAAAACCGCTCCATGGGTCCGCGTGTGCGCGGCGGCCGCGGTGCATACGGGGCCTTTCACGCTGCCTACGTCGGTGACGATGGCGCCGGGCCTAAGCCGCGGGGCCACGAGCCGGTCGAGCTCGATGATTTTGTCGACCGGCGCCGCCAAGACGACGAGGTGGGCGCGCGAAACGGCCTCTTCAGGAGTCTCTGCGACCTGATCGATCCATTCTTGGGCGCGAAGCGCGGCCCGGACTTCGGGGCGGCGAGCCCAAACGGTGATTTCGCCGGCCAAACCGCGGGCGCGAGCCGCCCGCGCGACAGAGGCGCCGAGCAAACCGGGGGCGAGAATCGCAAGGTGGTCGATGACCATGATGACGGCAGGGTGAAAGCGGTCCGAATCTTGTCGAGCCTCCGGCAACGAGTTCCGTGTGCCACCGGGCGACCTTGCTCCGTGATGAGACGGCACGCCGAGGCATTCCCCGGCTTACTTATTAACCATTTGGTGGAGCAGATGGGAATCAAACCCACGACCTCTTCATTGCGAACGAAGCGCTCTATCAACTGAGCTACTGCCCCAGAACCAAAAGGGCGGACGTTATGGAGTGCCCGCCTGCGTCGAGTAAACACCAATTTTCCCCAGCCGCACCTATTTGCCGTGAGTCCGCCCGAACGGACGCCTGAGCAAGGGGAGGGGAGCTAGGCGCCACCGGGCGGGGGAACGTCGCGTCGCACGCAGGGCAGCAGGGCTGCGTCCTGCATGCCGTGGATGATTTTTTTGTCCGGGGGGCAAAAGGTCGCCAAGGCGCCGCTCAATTCGGCTTTGTCGCCGATAACAAAAAAATACGGGCAAAGCCGGAGGCGTCCCGACTCGGGAGCCGCGTCGCCGCCCGCCGCGGGATAGAGCGCGTGGCTCGCTCGCCGCGGCTTCCGGTAGTTTTGCAAGATGTGGAGATTGTTCGGCGCATCCGTGATCGCGATGTCGACCGCGGATTGCCATTCCTCGCGGGAGCAGTCGGCCCCGTAGGCCACGCTGCGCGCGCCCCAGGCGGTTTCGTGGAAGCCCGAAATTTTCAGGATGAGTTCGCGCTCCTTTTTCGAGGCCTCGATCAGCCCGCGCCAATCGCTCAGCGCGCGTCCCCCGACGTTTGGACCGACCAGGGTCGCGCCCGGAGGCAGAGGCGCCGGATCGACCACCCACGAGGACGGGATCAACGCCTTGAGCCGCTCGCGGGATTTTGCCGGCAAAGTTTCCGCCCAGTATTCCTGCAGGAGATGGTGGTGGAACAAGGCGAGCCCGAGCTTCTCTTCCTGAAACGCGCGCATCGGCGGCGTGATCGCCACCTCGCCCGCCGCCCACGATTCGAAAAAGTAGTGCGCGGTCGGAACGCGCTCGAGGTCGAAGAGCTCGAAAAAGCGGTAGATGATGTCGATCGTCTCCGGGTTGCCTTCGACGTCGAAGCAGAGCGAGGACCCGAGGGGGAAAATATCGTCGGGCGACAGGCAAAAGACACGCTTGCCCAGCAGCTGCAGCTGTTCGGCTAGCCATTCCATCTCGGGGCGGTAGGTCGCGGCCTCCTCGCTCACCACCAGGGCGATGAGCGGATTGCGGATGTCGGAACGCAGCGCGGCGACGGCCCCGTGGAAATTCCGCACCATCGCGTCGCCCGCGCCCACGGCGTCGCCGGATTCCGAATACAGGCGGTTGAGAAACGCCGTGAGTCCGATGCCGCCGGGCACGGAGTCCAGCTCCGTCAGCGCCCAGCCTTCGTCGGTAAGCAGCAAGTCGGGCCGCAAAACGGACGGCATCGCGCCGCGGTTTTTGGGGTCCCGGGCGTGCGACACGAGCGTCTCCGGTTTTCCGCGGTCCAGATATTCCGCCACCCAGGGCGCGAGCAGGGGCTTGTTGCGCAGCAGGTTTTTCCCGGCGGCGCTGCGCAAGTAAAGCGTCTCCAGCGCGCGGTGGTAGTCGAGGCAGGCGACGCCGATCTCGCGCAAATCCTCGAGTTGCGCCGACGTGAGCGGCCAGGCTTCGGGCGCCAGCCGCCAGGTCTTGTTTTCGAAAAGCGAGGTCTTTGCGAAGGCGTCCTTCAGGGCTTCGTAGGCGAGCGGCATGGAGTCACCACGAGAACACAGCAGCGCGGCCGCGCAAGCGCGCGCCCGTTTCTCGCCAACGACTCCGC
>CAMLQS010000030.1 GCA_946482165.1 uncultured Verrucomicrobiota bacterium
GCTCGGCCAAGGCGCGAAAGGCGGAGGTGGGCCAGCGGCCCATGCCGCCTTTCGCCGCGCCGGCCCAGCGCGGTTCCTCGCTTTCCCCGTAGTGCCTTGGCGACGGGCTGAATTATTTACCAGACACGGCCTAAGCCGGAGCCGACGCCAGAGTTGGCCGGCGCGACGCCACATTCTGCCGCGACATCGGGGCTGCGGCAGACGCAGCGTCAGAAAAGCCTAGCCGCCGCGTCCGAACCTGCAGCGTCTCCTCAGGCCGCGATGGCCCGGTGTTTGCCCTCGGGATCGAAGATGTATCCGACGCCGTGAACGGTGCGGAGCGCTTCCACTCCGGCCGTGGAGGAACGGCAGAAATCCCGGACTTTGACGATATACTGATCGAGGGAGCGGCTGCGGACGTTCGCGTGTATGCCCCACACCGCGTGAATGAGCGCCTTGCGCGGAATCACTTCGCCCTCGTGCGCCTTCAGATGCGCCATGATGCCGATTTCCTTGCGGCCGATCTTCACCACTTTCCCATCGGCAAGCGTGAGCTCAAGCCGCTGGGGGTTGACCTGCCCGCCGCAGAAATCGAAGGGATCGTCGACCACCGTGACGTTCCGGGTGAGCGAGAGATCGCCGCTGCTTTCCGCACGGCGCAGGACAGCGCGAATGCGGGCGACGAGCTCGGGATAGCTGAAGGGCTTTGTGATGTAATCGTCGCCGCCCATTTCCAAACCGCGCACCTTGCTTTCCTCGATGCTGTTTCCGGTCACGAAAATGGCCGGCACCTGAACGTTGTCGGCGCGCAACTGCTCGAGAAGCTCAAAGCCGGATTTGTCCGGGAGCGTGATGTCGAGAAGGAGGAGATTCGCGAAGTTGTTCTTCAGAAAACGAAGGGCGTGCTGGGAACGGTGGCACACCTGGGTTCGCATGCCGGCTTCTTCCAGGTAACTGGAGATCAACTTGGCCAGCTCGGGTTCGTCTTCGACGATTAGGATCAGCGGAATCGGCTCGTTGCTCATTTGCGAAATAGAGGTCGATAGAGGGGCTTGGATGGGGCTCACGGAGCTGTTTGCCAACTCGGCTAGGCCATGACGGCTCTGTTTTTTACATTTGGGCTGAATTGTAAAGAACCATCCGAGCAATCTTTTTGCGGTGTTTTGCCCGCAAGTTTACTCACCTATTGGCAAGTTCCCCGCAGGCCGAGAGATTAGCCTTGAAGGGCCTTCCCGCCGGCCGCTCCGTGGGGACTATGTCCGCCTCCACGCCACTCCTCATGTTGGGCCTGCCCAAGGGCAGTCTTGAAGATTCGACCAAGGCGCTCTTCGCCAAGGCCGGTTGGAAGATCACGACCAGCTCCCGGTCGTATAAGCCGTCCATCGACGACCCGGAGCTCGACGGTCGTTTCGTTCGTGCGCAGGAAGTCGCCCGCTACGTCGCCCACGGCTTCTTTGACTGTGGACTGACGGGCTGGGACTGGGTCCAGGAGAACAACGCCGATGTCGTCGAAGTTTGCGATCTTGTCTACAGTCGCGCATCCACGCTGAAAAGCCGCTGGGTGCTTTGCGTGCCCGAATCGTCCTCGGTGAAAACCGCCGCCGATCTCGCCGGCAAACGCGTCGCGACCGAGCTCGTCGAGACCACGCGCCGGTGGTTTGCTTCGAAAAACATCTCCGTCGAGGTCGAGTTCTCCTGGGGCGCCACCGAGGTGAAGGTTCCCGATCTTGTCGACGCCATCGTCGACATCACCGAGACGGGCTCGTCGCTCCGCGCCAATAAGCTCCGCATCGTCGACACGCTTCTCGAGACCAACACCAAGCTCATCGCGAACAAGAACTCCTGGGCCGACCCCGCGAAGCGCAAAAAAATCGAGACCATCGCCCTCATGCTCCAAGGCGCCCTCGAGGCCGGCAGCAAAGTCGGTCTCAAGCTCAACCTGCCCCGCGCCTCGCTGGAGAATGTCATCTCGCGGCTGCCCGCTCTTCGCAATCCGACTATCTCGCCGCTGAGCAGCCCCGATTGGGTGGCGCTCGAGACGATCATCGACGAGAGCGTGGTGCGTGAAATAATCCCCGTGCTCAAGTCCTACGGCGCCGAAGGCATCGTCGAATATCCGCTCAACAAGGTGGTCTACTGAGCGAGCCATCTGTCGGCCTTCGCAGGCTCCGCGCCCTCCGGCCTTTACCGGTGACCGGCGTTTGAAAAATTCCGGGTCGCGCGCGGGAAATCCGCTCGCGACTTTTCTGTTTCCGTCTCCCGTTCACGGCTTCTCTTTTCTCTCATGCCCAAGTCCACGATCGTGAAGCTCGGCCTCCTGCAGCACGCCTGCGTCGCCGATCCCAAGGCCAACCTCGCCAAGGCCCTTGCCCTCGCCGAAAAGGCGGCCAAGCAGGGCGCCCAGATTATCTGCACCCAGGAGATGTTCCGCTCGCAGTATTTTTGCCAGAGCGAGGATCACGATCACTTCGGTCTCGCCGAGCCCATCCCCGGCGGCCCGAGCACGGTCGCGTTCCAGAAACTGGCCAAGAAACACGGAGTCGTCGTCATCGCCTCGCTCTTCGAGAAGCGCGCCAGCGGGCTCTATCACAACACCGCCGTCATCATCGACGCCGACGGTTCCGTGCTCGGCGTGTATCGCAAGATGCACATCCCCGACGATCCGCTTTTCTACGAGAAGTTCTACTTCACGCCCGGCGACACCGGCTTCCGCGCCTGGGACACGAAGTTCGGCCGCATCGGCGTCTGCGTGTGCTGGGACCAATGGTATCCCGAGGCCGCCCGCCTCACCGCCATGCAGGGCGCCGAAATCCTTTTCTATCCGACCGCCATCGGCTGGCACCCCAAGGAAAAAGCCGAATACGGCGTCAATCAGCACGGCGCCTGGGAAACCATCCAGCGTTCGCACGCCGTGGCCAACGGCTGCTACGTCGCCGCGATCAACCGCGTCGGACATGAGGTGATCGACGGCGTAGGCGGCGACGGTCTCGAGTTCTGGGGCCAGTCTTTCGTCGCCGGCACCTCGGGCCAGATCCTCGCCAAGGGCTCCGTCGACAAAGAGGAGATCATGATCGTCCCCGTCGACCTCGCCAAAGTCGACGTTACCCGCACGCACTGGCCGTTCCTTCGCGACCGTCGCATCGACGCCTACGGCAACCTCACCAAGCGCTTCATCGACCAAACCGCCTGAGGGCAGGGCGCGGCCTCCGGGCGCGCCGTATCGATTCTCCGTCCATTCTTTCGACCGGCCCAGTTCCGGCCCTTTCGTTTCAATTCCCATCTCATGGCCAAAGCCGCCACCGCCAAATCCGTCGCGAAGAAATCCGCGCCCGCCCCGAAATCGCCCGCGCCCTCCGCCAAGCCGGCGAAAAAGAAGCCTTCCAAGCCGGCGGCGCCCGCCGACACCGACACGCCCGCCGTCCTGGGCTTCCGCATGCCCGCCGAGTGGGAGCCGCAGGAGGCGATCTGGCTGTCGTGGCCGCACAACTACGCCTCGTGGCCCGGCAAGTTTCGCCCCGTCCCGTATAACTTCGCCAACATCGTCGCCGCGATCAGCCGCTTCGTGCCCGTGCGGATCAACGCCGCGAAAAAGCTCCACGCCCGCGCCCGCCGCCTCTGCGAACGCGCCGACGCGAATCTCGCCAACATCTCGTTCTACGACCACCCGACCAACGACGCGTGGTGCCGCGACCATGGCCCCATCTTCGTGAAGCACGCGAAGACCGGCGAGGTCGCCCTCACCGACTGGGCTTACAATGCATGGGGCGACAAATACCCGCCCTACGATCTCGACAACGAGATCCCTCCTTCGATCGAAAAGGCGACGAAGCTCCGCCGCTTCGTGAAGGACATGGTGCTCGAAGGCGGATCCATCGACGTCAACGGCCAGGGCGCGCTTCTCACCAGCGAGCAGTGCCTCCTCAATCCCAACCGAAACCCGAGTCTCACCAAGGAGCAGATCGAGCAGGCCTTGCGCGATTATCTGGGCGTGACCGATATTTATTGGGTGGGAGAGGGCATCGTCGGCGACGACACCGACGGTCACATCGACGACATGACCCGTTTCTTCAAGCCCGACGGCTTCATCACCTGCGTCGAACCCAACAAGAAGGACAAAAACCACGAGATCCTCGCCGCGAACCTCGCGCGCTTGAAAAAGTTCCGCACGCCCGACGGCAAAAAGTTCGACATCGTCGAGCTGCCCATGCCGCGGCCATTCGGCTTCAACCGCCAGCGCGTGCCCGCCAGTTACGCCAATTTCCTCATCGTGAACGGCGGCGTTCTCGTCCCCACCTTCCGCCAGCCCGGCCCGGACGCACGCGCAGTCGAGATCATCCAAGGTTGTTTCCCGGATCGCAAAGTCGTCGGCGTCGATTGCTACCACCTCATCTGGGGCCTCGGCACCCTGCACTGCATCTCGCAACAACAGCCTGCCGCCGGAGTCTCTTCCTGATGCGCCTTCGCTCCCACTCGACGCTTCGTCTTCTCGCTCCCGCCGCCCTCGGGCTCCTGGTTTTCGCCGGTTGCGCCTCGGAGCGCTCCGCGCCGTCGTCGTCCGTCTCCGCGCCGGCCCGGCTGCCTGGCGTTTTCGGCTCCCGCTGGGCCGCGCCGGATTTTGCCACGCGCATCGTCGACGCCGAGCGCGCCGCGACCCTCGACGGCTGCGTCGCGAGCGCCAATGCGCTCGGCTACGCGGTCAACCGCCTCGACGGCGCCATGGGGCGTATTTCCGCCGCCCGACGTCAGACCTCGGATTTTGACGGGGCACGCCAGGACACGCTCGAGATCACGGTGACGACGCTCGATCCACATTCCACGAAAGTAGCGCTTACCCTTCGCGAAGCCCATGAGTCGGGCTCCGGCGAGGAGCGTTCCGCCGGCATGGTGACCACGTCCCTCGTTCGCGACCGCGCCCCCTACGACGCCTTCTTCTCGCGCCTCGCCGAGTCCCTCGCGCCCGCTCCATCGGCCGCCGTCACTCCGTAGCTTTGTCGGCCTAGATATGGACTGCGGCGGCATCACGCCGCCTTCGGCGACGAGCCTTGGCTCGTCGCATTTTTCATCTTCTCGGGTTCGCCCGCTTTCCTTTTGCCGCGCCCAAATCCGCCGGCCCAAAGGCACCGGGCAGCAGCGTGTCGATCATGACATCGATCGCTTCCGCTCCATCGCAGCACGAGATTACCCGTGCTTCCGGACCGAACTCGAAGATCACCTGCCGGCACGCGCCGCAGGGTGCGGTCGCGCTTTTGGTCGGCGTATAGACCACCACGCATTTCAGTTTGCGCGCGCCCGCCGCCGCCGCCGCGAAGATTGCGGTCCGTTCCGCGCAATTCGTCAGCCCAAAGGACGCGTTCTCAACATTGGCGCCGGTGAACATGCCCCGCTCGGTCCAGACCGCGGCGCCTACGCGAAAGCCGCTGTAGGGCGCATAGGCTTTCGTCGCCGCCGCTTTCGCCGCGCGCGCCAGTTTTGCCAGATCAGGGCCGGATTTCGCTTTCGCCATGATGCCGATGCTGCGGCGGATCCGCCGCGTTCGCAACGCCGGGGTCTGGGTGGCGCGCCAGGGAATCGCGGCAAAAATCACTTTGCGCCCGTCGGAGATTCCCCGGTGAGTTTCACCATGCTCTCCCGCGCCCGCCTCTGCGCGTTTCGCACCGCCTTTGTTTTTATCGTGGTCGGTTGTCTGCGCGGCTTGGGGGCCGAGGCCGCTGCCCGCGACCCTGCGGCGCCTTATCTCTACGAGGAAACACGCCAACTCGTCCGCCTTGTCGAGGCCGCCGCCGCCCGGGTCGAGGCGGCGGGGGAGGGGGCCTTGGCCGAGTTTGGCGCGCAGGGTTCCCGCTGGCTCAACGAGCACCACTATTTTTTCGTCTACGACGCGAGCGGGGTGTGCGTTTTCCATCCTATTTCGCCGCATTTGGTCGGCCAGGACCTGAGCGGCTTTCGCGATTTTTTCGGCAAACCGGTCATCAAGCGCATGACCGAGCTCGCGGCGCGCTCCGAGCCCGCCGCCGCCGAGTGGTTCTTCTACCTGTGGGAGGAAGGCACCCAGTTTTTCCCGATGTGGAAAAGTTCCTACGTGCGCCGGGCCGTCACCCCCGCCGGCCGCGTTCTCCTCGTGGGTAGCGGAGTCTACAATCTCCGCGTCGAACGTGAATTCGTGCGCCGCCAGGTCGACGCAGCCGCCGAGCTTCTCGCCGCCGAAGGACGTGCCTCCGCGTTCGCCGCGTTCAACGATCTCTCGTCGCGCTTCGTGTTTATCAACACCTACATCTTCGTCCTCGATACGGAGGGAAAGGCGCTCGTCGACCCCGCTTTCCCCACGCTCGGCGGTCGCAGCCTCCGCGGCTTTCGCGACTCCGTCGGCCACCTCGTGGTCGAGGAAATGATCGAGAAGCTCCGCGACGCCGACGAGGCGTGGGTGCAATACAAGTGGCCGCAGCCGGGCAGCCGCACGCCGAGCCGCAAGGTCGCCTACATTCGCAAGGTCCGCCTGCCCGACGGCGATCTCATCGTCGGCTCCGACTTCTTCATGGCCTCCCCGATCTGGATGCGAATGTGAGCTCGCCGCTTTCAAAAATGCCCAGGAAACCCGCCACACTCCTCTACGGCCCCGATGATCGTCCTCCGCCGGGCGTGCTCTTCCTGCTCGCGCTTCAGCACAACTTTCTCATGGCGAGCACGCTGCTGTTGCCCGTTGTGCTCATCTCCGAACTCGGAGGCGGGCCCGTCGAGGTGCGCGACGTCGTCGGGCTCACGATGATCGCCGCCGGCCTCGGCACGATCCTTCAGGCCAGCCGCCGTTTCGGCTCGGGTTACCTTTGCCCCAATCTCTGCGGACCCAACTTTTTCGCGGCTTCCGCCGAAGCCGCCTGGCTCGGCGGCCTGCCGCTCATGCGCGGCATGACTATCGTCGCCGGCCTGATGGAGGCCGCGCTCGCCCCGGTGCTCCGGCACGTGAGGTTCCTTTTCCCAACCGAGGTCACCGGCCTCGTCGTGTTTATGGTCGGCGTGAGCCTCGTGCCTGTCGGCGCCTCGAAGTTCCTTGGCATCGACTACGCGGGCGACCCCATCCGCCCGGCCGTGCTCGCGGTCGCGGCGACGACCTTCTTCCTGATGGCGATCGTCAACGTCCGCGGCGGACCGCGTCTCAAGCTCTACAGCGTGCTCATCGGGCTTGCCGCCGGCTATGCGCTCTCCACCGTCACGGGGCTCTTTGGCGCCGCCCAATGGACGCAGCTGCGCGACGCTCCGTGGTTCGCGCTGCCCTTTCGGTCGGGCATGCTCGACCTCCGCTTCGAGTGGTCGCTGCTGCTCCCGTTTACCATCGTATCCATCTGCGGTTCCCTGAAATCGATGGGCAACCTCATCTCCGCGCAAAAGGCCAACGACGACGACTGGCGCGAAGCCGACCTCGCCCCCATTTCGCGCGGCATTTTCGCCGATTCCCTCAGCGTGATGGCCTCGGGCCTTCTCGGCGGCATGGCGACCGATACGTCCTCCAGCAACGTCGGTCTCAGCCAAGCCTCGGGCGCCACCAGCCGCGTGATCGGCTTTGTCGCGGGCGCGCTCTTCGTGCTCTACGGGTTTTCCCCGAAGATAACGATGCTGCTCTCGCTTATGCCCCAGCCGGTCATGGGGGCCATCGTGGCTTTCGTAACCTGTTTCATGATGCTCTCGGGGCTGCAGATCCTCCTCTCCGCCAAGCCCCAGCCTCGCACCATCTTCGTCGTCGGCGTCGCGCTCTTCTTCGGCCTCAGCCTCGACATATTGCCGCAGCTTTATGTCTCGGTTCCAGGATGGTTGCGTCCGGTTTTCCAATCATCGCTCACCCTCAGCGCCGTCGTCGCGATTCTGCTCAACCAAATCCTGCGCGCTCCGGCGACCGGGCCGAAGGGGTAGGGCGGGCGGCGATTTTCCGCCGCCGCGCTTGCTACACCCCGAGGCATCCGCATGCACTCCACGCGTCCCAAAAGCATGAAGTCCCCCTCCCTCATCTCCCGCCTCGCCGCGCTCGGCGCCTCGCTGGTCGTTCTCGCCGGCTGCGCGAAGCAGTCTTCCGACGCGGGCTCCGGTTCCGCGTCCACCGTCAAGATCGGCCTCAACGCCGAGATCACCGGCGAACTCTCCGCCGTGGGCACTTCCAGCCGCAACGCCGCCCAGCTGCTCATCGCCGAGCTCAACGCCGCCGGCGGTCTCGAGGTCGCGGGCAAGAGGCATCCGGTCGAAATCGTCGTGGGGGACAACGGCGGCAAGCCCGACCAGGCCGCGTCCACCGCCCAGCGCCTCATCTCGCAGAACGAGGTCCTTGCCATGGTGGGCCCCAATGCCAGCGCCTGCGCCATCCCCGCGTCCGCCATCGCGGAGTCCCTTGGCGTGACCATGATTTCTCCCTGGTCCACCAACCCGAAGACCACCCTCGACGCCGCCACCGGCAAGCACAAGGCCTTCGTCTTCCGCGGTTGCTTCACCGATCTCTTCCAGGGTCGCGTCCTCGCGAAGTTCACCGCCGACACTTTGAATGCCAAGCGCGCCGCCGTCCTCTACGACGTGTCGTCCGAGGCGCCCAATGGGCAGGCCGCGCTCTTCAAGGAGGCTTTTGCAAAGAACGGCGGCCAAATCGTCGCCTTCGAAACCTATACCACCGGCGACCGGGATTTCTCCGCTCAACTCACCAAGATTCGCGCCGCCAACCCCGATGTGTTTTTCATCCCGGCCTACTATAACGACGTTCCCCTCATTGCCCAGCAGGCTCGCCGCCTCGGCATCACCGCGCCCTTCGTAGGCAGCGACGCCTGGAGCACGCCCGAGATCGTCAAACTAGGCGGCGCCGACGTGGAGGGCGCGTATTTTTGCAACCACTACTCGGCTCAGATCGCCACTCCCGCCGCGCAGAAGTTCGTCGCCGACTACACCGCCAAATACGGGCAGGCGCCGGACGATGTCGCCGCGCTGACCTACGATTCGCTTGGCATGCTTCTCGAAGCCGTGAAGGCCTCCGGAAAGATCGATGACCGCCGCGCCGTGCGCGATGCGCTCCTGGCGATTCCCGCCCGCGATGGGGTCACCGGCGCGCTTCGGTTTACTCCCGAGGGCGCCGGGGATCCGGTGAAAAGCGCCGTCATCCTTCAAATCAAGGACGGCAAGTTCTCCTGGGTGGCCAACGCCGCGCCCTGAGCCCCGGGCCGCCGCCTCGCCGCCTCCGCCTCCGCTTCCGGTTCTTTGCCTCCGGCTCCATGCCCCTTGCTCCCTGCTCCTAGCTCGCGCGCATGGATTACCTCGTCCAGCAGGCGATCAACGCCCTTCAGCTCGGGTCGATCTACGCGCTCATCGCGCTGGGCTACAGCCTGGTCTACAGCGTGCTGACGATGATCAACTTCGCCCATGGCGATGTGTTCATGCTCGGCGCCTTTGTCTGCCTGCTGCTCGTCCTCTGGGTGCCCATGCCTTTTGTGGTGGTGCTCCTGCTGGTGATGTTGATCAACGCCGGCCTGGGCATGCTCATCGAGCGTCTCGCCTACCGCCCGTTGCGCCACGCGCCGAAGGTATCCGCGATCATCACCGCTCTCGGTTGCGGCCTCGTGATCTCCAACGCGGTCAACAGCCTCAGCCCCTACTCGCGCTCCATGCCGCGCCTGCTGGCCGACCACACCTATACGCTCTTCGGCGACGTGAAGGTGTCCTCGCTCCAGCTCATCATCACCGGCGTCGCGCTCTTGCTCATGGCCGCGCTCGATTACGTCGTGCGCCGCACTCCGTTTGGCATGGCCATGCGCGCCATCGCGGTCGATCGCTCCACGGTGCCGCTTCTCGGCGTGCCGGCCAATCGCGTCATCGCGCTCACCTTCGGAGTCGGCGCCGCGTTGGGCGGGGCGGCGGGCGTTCTCTACGGACTGGCCTATCCGGTCATCGCGGCCCCGATGGGCGTGCTCGTGGGCTGGAAGGCGTTCATCGCGGCCGTGATTGGCGGCATCGGCAACGTCCGCGGCGCCATGCTCGGGGGTTACATCATCGGCATCGTGGAGGTGTCCGCCGTCATCGCGCTGCCGTCGACCTACCGCGACCTGATCGCCTATTCCCTGCTGCTCGTGATTCTCCTTTTCAAACCCCACGGCCTGCTCGGGCGGCCGGTGAACCAGAAGGTGTAACGCCGCCCGCGCGCCATGCCCGCCGTTCGCACGTTTTTCGCCGCCCTTGCCGGTTCCCGCCGGGCGCTGCCGCTTTTGCTCGTGCTCGGGTTCGCCCTCACGTTGGTCCATTCCTTCCGGCCTCTGGTCAACGGATACGCCGAAATCGTTTTGGCGACGATCGGCATCAACATCATCCTCTGCGCCAGCCTCAACCTGGTGAACGGCTACATGGGCGAGTTCTCCGTGGGACACGCCGGCTTTATGGGACTCGGCGCCTACGCCGCCGCGGTTTGCACCGTGAAGTTCGGCTTCGCCTCGCTCGTGCCGGCTTTGCCCGTCGTCGGCTTTGTCTTGGCCCTCGTGGCGGCCGGGCTGGTCGCGGCCTTTGTCGGGCTTCTTCTCGCCCTTCTGTCCTTCAAGACCCGCGGCGACTACCTCGCCATCGTCACGCTCGCGTTCCTGATGATCGTGAAATCGGGACTGGAAAACCTGGACTGGGTGGGCGGACCGCGCGGCCTTCTCGGCATCGGCGGGCACACCACGCTGCCGGTCGTTTTCGTGGCCGTCGTCGCCACTGTCTGGGTGCTTCGCAATCTCGTGTATTCGAAGTTTGGACGCGTAATCGCCGCCATTCGCGAGGATGAGGTCGCCGCCGTCGCCATGGGCGCGCGCACGCGCGAGGCCAAGATCCTCGCTTTCGCCGTCTCCGCTTTCTTTGCCGGCGTGGCCGGCGGGCTTTTCGCCCATCAGATCCGGTTTATCAACCCGGCGACCTTCGATATCGTGAGGTCGACCGAGATTCTTCTGATGGTCTACCTCGGAGGCGTCGCTTCGCTGGCGGGTTCCATTCTGGGCGCCGGTGTCTTCACCGCGCTCTCGCAACTCCTCATGCCGCTCGGTCCCTGGCGCCTCGCCGTGCTGCCGTTGATCCTCGTGCTCCTCATGCTTTTCCGCCCTCGCGGCATCATGGGCATGCACGAATTGCCCTGGCTCAAGCCGCTTCGTGAACGTCTGCCTCGCCGCCGTTCCGCGGAGGTTGCGCCCGCCTCCCCTTCGCCATGACTTCGGCCGCCCCCGATATCTCCGGCGAGCCGCTGCTCCGCCTCGATGGCGTCACCAAACGCTTCGGCGGCCTCTGTGCCGTCTCGGGGTGCGATCTCGCCGTCCAGGCCGGACACGCGCACGGCATCATCGGTCCCAACGGCGCGGGCAAGACCACGCTCTTCAATCTCATCACGGGCATATACCGCCCCGACGCCGGCGACATCCGCTTGCGCGGGCAAAGCCTCATCGGCCTTCGTCCCAACCAGATCGCGCGCCGCGGCATCGGGCGCACTTTCCAGAATATCCGGCTCTGCAAGGAACTCAGCGTGCTCGACAACGTGCGGGTCGCCTACGACACGCGTCTCTCCACCTCGCCTCTGGCCGCGCTGCTCGCTCTGCCCGGTTTCCGCCGCGACGAGGAACGTTCCGCCGACGAGAGCTTCGCGATTCTCGAATCCTTTGGCCTCGCCTCGTTGGCCGACAAACCCGCCCGGGCCTTGCCCTACGGCCTCCAGCGACGTCTCGAGATCGCGCGCGCCATCGCGCTCAAACCTTCGCTGCTCCTTCTCGACGAGCCCGCCGCGGGACTGAATCACGCGGAGATGGACGAGTTGCTCCGCTTCCTTCGGTGGGTGCGCGAACACTTCCAGGTTACGATCGTCCTCATCGAGCACCACATGAAGCTGGTGATGGGGCTTTGCGACCGGATCAGCGTTTTCGATTTCGGGGCAAAGATCGCCGAAGGCACCCCGGCCGAGATTCGCGCCAATCGCCGCGTGATCGACGCCTATCTCGGCGAGGAGACCGGCGAGTCGAGTGAACCGGCCGCGCATGCGCCGGCCGCTCCCGCGGCGGGAGCCGACCTCGCTCTTTCCGTGCGCGACCTCACCGTCAACTATGGCGACATCACCGCGGTGAAGGGCATTTCCTTCGAGGTGAGGCGCGGCGAGATTTTCACCCTGATCGGAGCGAACGGCGCGGGAAAAACCTCGACCTTGCGTGCTCTCTCCGGGCTGCGCAGCTACGGCGGTGTCGTTCGTCTCCGCGGGCGCGACCTCGCCGGGCTCCCGCCCGACGAGATCGTTTCGGCCGGTCTGGCGCAGGTGCCGGAGGGACGCGGCATTTTCGGTCCGCTCACGGTGTGGGAGAACCTGCGGCTCGCCTGCTGGCCGCGTCGAGACCGTGCCGCCGCCGCGGCGGACTTGGAGCGAATGTTTGGGATTTTTCCCCGGTTGCGGGAGCGTCGCGAGCAGCACGCCGGCACGCTTTCCGGCGGCGAGCAGCAGATGCTGGCCGTGGCGCGCGCTCTCCTGAGCGGTGCGGAGATGCTCGTGTTGGACGAACCGTCGATGGGGCTCGCGCCCAAGCTGGTGAAGGAAATCTACGCCGTGCTGCGCGAGGTCAACCAGACCGGCGTCACGCTCTTGCTCGTGGAGCAAAACGCCAATCTGGCTCTGCGCCTCGCGCACCGCGCCGCGGTGTTGGAGACCGGACGCATCGTGCTCACGGGCACGGGCGTCGAACTGCTCGACCATCCGCGCGTGCGCGAAGCCTATCTCGGGGCCTGAGTTTCGATCGCGGGTTCGGGCGCTGGGCTGGCGGCCAGGCGCGGACCCGCACCGACCGCATTCCGGCGCTCGGGCCATACCATCGGCAACACCGAGCCCGCGACGATCAGCAAGCCGCCCGCGAGATCCGCAGCCCCCAGCGTTTCCCCGAAGAAAATCAGTCCACCCGCGGCGATCCCTAGAGGCACGAGCGTCTGGATCAACGCACCTTCGGCGACGGCGAGGTGGCGATACGCGCGGGTCATTGCGAGCTGGCCGGCGCCGGCGCAGACACCGCCGACCACGAGTCCCGCGCAAGTGAGTGGCTCCGGCCAAGAGTCGATTCTCACCAAGAACGGCGCGCTCAAGAGGAGCCCATACACGCATTGCGAGGCGAAGATGGTGGCGGTCGACACGCCCTCTTGGTGGAGCTGGCGGATCGCGACTACGATCCAGGCCGAGGAGAGCGCGCAGACCAGAGCCACCCCGTCATAGGGGCCGACACGCAGGAGTCCTTGAAAGGCGCCGGTGAGCAAGGCGAGGCCCAGGAGCGCCGCGGCGGCCCCCAGGGCGAGCGGGCGGCGAAACGGCTCGGCCAGCACCCACACCGCGAGCAGCGAGGAGAACACGACGTAGGTGTTGCTCAGAAAAGTGGCGCGCCCGGCGCCGAGGTGCACGACGGTGAGGTAGAACCCATAGGTTCCGAGGCCTCCGACGAGGCCGCGCAGGATGAGCCTCGGCTTGGTGAAGAGCGCCTCCGGGTCGAGTTCCCGGCGATGCAGCGCAAGGCACAGGACGAGGCCCGAGGCGAAGCGCAGCGCGGCGATCATCCAGACATCGGTGCCGCCGCGGCCAAAGGCGCGGATGATGAGCACGTTCGCGACGAAGAAAGCGGCGGCGAACAGCATCAGGCGGCGGCCGGAGCGGGCGGAGGAGGCGTGGGAGGACATGGCGTCGGTGGCGGCGACCGTCCGGTGCGGAGACGAAAAAACCGCACCGGGATCGGGTGCGGTTGTTTGGCGGATCGTCTGCTGCTTGGTTCAGATCGTCGTTTCGGCCAACGCACACCCGGGCTCGCGCTTAATGGCGCGGGCGAGGCGGACGAAGGTGGCTTTTACGAGATGCAACATGCGGGAGGCCGGACCGTGCGATGCTTCGCCGACTTCGGCAAGTTCCGAATCGTAGTCCTCGCGCTCCACACGAGGTAAATTGCCCCGGACCAATGTTCGTATTACGAACATTGGTCCGACGACCGGGCGGCTTTTGCGCGCAGGATGCTGCCGCGGTTTTCGGTTGATCGGGAAGGAAATGGGAGCGGCCAAGGTCAGGCGGACGGATCCAGCACGACCTTGATGCAGCCGTCCTTCTTCTCGCAGAACATCTCGTAGGCCTCGGGCGCCCGGGTGAGCGGCACGCGGTGCGTGACCACGAACGAGGGATCGATTTTCCCCTCCTGGATCAGATCGAGCAAGGGACGCAGGTAGCGCTGCATGTGCGTCTGCCCTTGTTTCACGGTGACGCCTTTCCCAAACACGGCGCCGAAAGGAACCTTGTCGATGAAACCTGAATACACGCCGGGCACCGAAAGCACGCCGCCTTTGCGCACTGCGCGCATGGCCTGGCGGAGCGCATAGGCGCGGTCGCTCTCCAGCTTCAGGGTTTGCTTCACTTTGTCGTAGGCGGAGCCGTGGGCCTCCATGCCGACGGCGTCGATGGCGGCGTCCGGTCCGCGACCGCCGGTGTGGGCCTTGATGCACTCGAGGACGTCGTCCACCTCGTCATGGTTGATCGTCACCGCGCCGCCGGCCTCGGCCATGCGCAGCCGCTCGGGCACGTTGTCGATCGCGATGACTTTCGCCGCGCCGAGGAGCAGGGCGCTGCGGATGGCGAACTGCCCCACGGGACCGCAGCCCCAGACGGCCACCACGCTGCGGCCGCGCTCGATGTCGCAGTTTTCCGCGGCCATGTAGCCGGTGGGAAAAATGTCGGAAAGGAAGAGCACCTTCTCGTCCGGCAGGTCGCTCTCGATCTTGATCGGGCCGACGTCGGCGAACGGCACGCGGGCGTATTGGGCCTGGCCCCCGGCGTAGCCGCCGTAGAGGTGCGAATAACCGTAGAGCGCGGCGCCGCTGTAGCCGTTCAAGGCCTCCAGCAGTCCGGCGTTCGGGTTGGTGTTGTCGCAACAGGACCACTGCTGGCGCGAGCAGTGGAAGCAGCCGCCGCAGGAGATCGTGAAGGGCACGACCACGCGGTCGCCGACCTTGAGTTTGCGCACCTCGGGACCTATCTCGACGACCTCGCCCATGAACTCGTGGCCGAGGATGTCGCCCTTTTCCATCGTGGGGATGTAGCCGTTGTAGAGATGGAGGTCGGACCCGCAGATCGCGGTGGCGGTGATGCGGACGATGCAATCGCGCGGGTTGAGGATGCGCGGGTCGTCGACGGTCTGCACCTCCATCGATTTTTTCCCCATCCAGCAGACGGCTTTCATGATTGTTGTTTTTTGCTTTGGGGTTCGCCGACCGATTGCCCGTCCGTGGTGGGAATCTCGCCCGCCTCCATAAGGGCTTTGAAGCGACGCAGCGCCTCCTCGACCTGCTGCGCGGGTTCCTCGCCGGTGAATTTGGCCAGCAAGGCGCCTAGTTTTCCGGCGGGTGGATCGTATTCGAAATTCACGGTCACCTCCGTTCCTTCGTCTCCGGGCGCGGGATGGAAACGCACCGAACCGGCGTTGGGGATCTCCGCGTCCTCGCGGGATCGCCAGGCGATGAGCTCGTTCGGATGCTCGTTGATGATGGTCGCGTCCCATCCGACTTTTCGGTCGCCGGGCGCGCTGACCTGCCAATGCGACGCAAGGTCCGAGACGCGCGTGATCACGACCGGATGCTTGATGATGCGGGGCAGGTTTTCGATTTTCCGCCAGAACGCGAAGAGTTCTTCGGCGGGCCGGCGGATGGTGATCGAACGAGTCACCTTCACCCCGCGGTCGCCCTTCACGACGATGCGAGAGGGAGATAGTCTTTTGTCCGCGGGGTCCGGGAGGTCTGCGGAGGGTGCGGAAACGGGCGCGGGGCCGCGCGTATCACTCGAGGGAGTAAGGGGAGGCATGGCGCGTGCAGCCTAGCGCGCCGCGCGTTCCCGTCCTATCAGGCTGGAGTCCGACGAGGGCTTGGAGTTTTTCGGACGGCGAGCGGATCTGGCGCTTCTTCCTCCATGAAAGGCTCGGCGGGGGCTTCGGCGAATTCGTCGCAGAGTTCGCCCACGCGGGCCGAGGCGGTGATCGCCATGTCGGCGGCGTCGATCCGGCCGCGTCGCTCAAGCGTGAACGCCAGGTCGACGAACTCGGTGCGCAACGCGGAAAGTTTTCCTCGCAGGACGACAAGCTCGGCGGAGGCCGCGGCGGGTGCCGGAGACGTGGCGGTAGCGGTCATTTGCCAACGAGCGTTTTGAATCCTCCGCAAGACATGCGGGCGCAGTCGAATGGCATGGCCTTGGGATCGCATTTGAGGCGCGGGTCCTTCATCACCGCGGCGTTCACCTTGTCCCGGTGCGCGCGGGATTTGTAAGTGATCCAGGCGAAGACTATGGTCTCGCCGCGCTTGGGATTAACCAGTTTTGGGAATGGCAGGCCAAACGGGACGTCGAGGTCGTCGCCGGCGCATTCGCGGTAGTCGAGCGCGCCGTGCTCAAGCCAGATTTTCGAGGCTTTGAGCGCGAGACGGCGATAGGCCGCGAGGTTTTTTTTGGGAACGGGCAGGACAAATCCATCGACGTAGGCGGGCATGATTGGCGGGGGTTGAGGTTATGACGCGGAACGGAGGAATAATACGAAACGCAGAAAGATGAGAACGCCCGGGCTCAGGCTGGTTCCGCCCGCGCGGTGAGCACGGGGCGCCACGCGGCGCGATAGGCCCAGGCGAGGTAGAGTTCGAAGGCGAGAAACACACCTGCGGCCTTCAGGCCGCTTCGCTCCAAGGCGAGGTGGAAGGCCACGCTGTTGACGATGAAGGGCGCGAACAAAAGGAGCGCGAGCGGCACGAAACGATTGGCGAGCAGGAGCAGACCGACGACCAGCAGCGTCGCGCCGATCAAGGGCATCATGTAGCCGCTGTTGACCAGCGCGGCCGAGAATTCGGCTGCCGCCGGAGGCAACCCGCCCTCGGGCGGAGGAATGAAGTTGAGAAAGCCGTTTAACCCGAAGACGACGAGCGGCAGGCCCATGAGGATGCGAACAATGGCGACGGGGAGTTTGGTTTTCATGCGGGGGTTGAAGATGCTTCCATTTCCACGACGTTTGGCCGCCGCGCTTTCGGACATCGATTTGGACAAAAACTTCTTTTTTGCTGCGCGCGCCCGTCTGTCCGGAACGCGGACCTTGCTTCGTCGTATCGATGAACCTTCCAAACTCCCACCCGTCTTCTCCGATCATGAACACCCCCGCCGTCGCGCCTTACTTGCTTCTTTTTCGAAACACCGGCCCCGAGACCCACGCCCATCTGTCCCCGGAGGAACGCCAGCAACTCGTGCTCCGCTGGAACGCCTGGTATGAGGGCCTGCGCGCCCAGGGCAAAGCCGTCGACGGCCGCCCGCTCGAGCTGGTCTCGCGCGTCGTGGCCGGAGCAGGCGGCTCGCGAGTCACGGACGGTCCCTTTTCCGAAGCCAAGGAGGCGGTGGGCGGCTACGTGATGCTTCATGTGTCGGGCATGAACGAGGCGACCGAGATCGCGCGTCGCCACCCCGGGCTCGAACACGGGCTGATTATCGAGGTCCGGCCCATGGCGGAGACTTGTCACCTCGGCGTCACCACCGGCCCGACCAGCGACTGACCTCTTCCGCCGCGTGGCCGACAACGCTTCCAATTCCCACGCATCCGCCGGTCCCGCCGGTTTGGTGGAGCATTTTTTCCGGCACGAGGCCGGCCGTTTGCATGGCGCGCTGACGCGTCGCTTCGGTGTGCACAATCTATCCCTGATCGAGGATGCGGTGCAGGAGGCGATGCTTCGCGCGCTGCGCACTTGGTCGATGGGTGGGGTGCCGCCGAATCCCTCGGCCTGGATCAGCCGCGTGGCGATCAACCTCGCGCTCGACGCGCTGCGCCACGACGGGATGTCCGCCTCGAAGGAGGATGCCATCGCGGCCTACCTCGAGCAGACCGCGCCCGTCCCGCCCTCCGCCGATCTGGCCGCCGCGGAGGCGGACGAAAATGTCATCCGCGACGACGCGCTGCGGCTTCTTTTCGTGTGCTGCCACCCGGCGATTTCACCCGATGCGCAGGTCGTTCTCGCGCTTAAGGTCCTCGGCGGCTTTGGCACCGGGGAAATCGCGCGTGCGTTTCTCGCCACCGAGGCGGCGATCGAGAAGCAGCTCACGCGCACCAAGCAGCGGCTGCGCGACGCCGGCGTGTGTTTCGACCTGCCTCCCGCGGGCGCCGAACTCGGCATCCGCCTCGATGGCGTGCTCGCGACGCTCTACCTGCTTTTCAACGAGGGCTACAAGGCCTCCCGCGGCGAGCAGCTCCTGCGCGAGGATCTATGCCACGAGGCGATCCGCCTCGCCGGGCTGCTCGTGGAACACCCGGCCGGAGACACGCCTCGCGCGCATGCCTTGCTGGCGCTGATGTTGTTCAACGCCGCCCGCTTTCCCACCCGCACCGGCGCCCAGGGGGATTTGCTCCGGCTGGATGCGCAGGACCGTTCGCGGTGGGATCGCGCCCGTATCGACCGCGGGCTTTGCCACCTCGTCGCCGCCGCGCGGGGCGACGCGTTGACCGAGTATCACGTGCAGGCCGGGATTGCGGCCTGTCATTGCCTCGCGCCCGACGCCGCCTCGACCGACTGGACAAGTATTCTCAACCACTACGACGACCTCATGCGTCTGAACCCTTCGCCGATCGTTGCGCTCAACCGCGCCGTCGCGGTGGCCAATCTCAGAGGACCGGATGCGGGGCTCGCCGCTCTCGCGGAGATCTCGGATCGCGCGCGGCTGGAGAAACATTACCTCTACCACTCGGTCTCGGCGGAGCTGCATTGGCGACGGGGAAAACATCGCGAGGCGGCCGAGGGTTTTCGCCGGGCGCTGCGTCTTGCCGAAGTGGGGCCGGAGCAATTGCATCTTTCTCGCATGCTCGAACGGGTCGAGGCTCGGGCGGACGGAGCTTGATCACTCCCCGCTTCGGTCCACCGCTCCGCGCACCCGCCTTCCCGCCATGTCCGACTTCATTCCAAGCCCCGCAACCGCGCCCGCCGCGCCTGGATTCTGGGCGGCGGTTCGGCAGGCGCTGCGCGGCGAGCAACACGACTACACCGCGCTTGGCCTGAATCGCGCGGTGCTTCTCCTCTCGGTGCCGATGGTCGTCGAGATGTTGATGGAGTCGCTCTTCACCATCGTGGACGTGTTTTGGGTGGCGCGACTCGGCAAGGAGGCGGTTGCGGTGGTCGGCCTGACGGAGTCGGTGATGTCGCTCGTCTACGCGGTCGCAATCGGCATTTCCTTCGCGGCCACGGCGATCGTCTCCCGTCGCATTGGCGAAAAAAATCCCGCGCTCGCGGCGCAGGCCGCCGGACAAATCCTGGTGCTCGGCGCAACCTTGTCCGTTCTGCTTGGCGCGGTGTTTGGTTGTTTCGCGGACGACATTCTCCGGCTGATGGGCGCGGAACCGACGGTGGTGGAGCAGGGGACGGGCTACGCGCGGATCATGTTGGGCGGCAACGCGACCGTGTTCCTCATTTTCCTCATCAACGCCGTCTTCCGCGGCGCGGGCGACGCCACCCTGGCGATGCGCACGCTCATACTGGCAAACGGTCTGAATCTGATTCTCGACCCCTGCTTTATTTTTGGGTGGGGACCTTTTCCGGAGCTCGGCGTGACCGGCGCGGCCGTGGCGACCAACATCGGGCGGGGAGTGGGCGTGGCGTATCAGGTCTGGCATCTCACCGCGCGGGCGGGTCGGGTGCGCGTGGGCTGGGGCGACCTTCGCCCCCGAGCGGACAGCCTCGTCACCATCTTGCGCACTTCGGCGAACGGCATCGGGCAGTTGCTGATCAGCACGACGAGCTGGGTGGGTCTTTTCAAGATCCTCGCCCTCTTCGGCAGCCCGGTCGTGGCGGGTTACACGATCGCGATTCGCGTCGTGATCTTCGCGCTCATGCCGGCTTGGGGCCTGGCCAACGCCGGCGCGACGCTGGTCGGGCAAAATCTTGGCGCCCAAAAGCCCGAGCGAGCGACGCAGGCGGTGCGGATCGCGGTGCGTTACAACACGCTGTTTCTCGGCGCGGTCGGCGTGGTGTTCATCGCGTTCGCCCGGCCGATAGCGGGGCTTTTCACGACGGACGCGGAAGTCTTCGCCCACGCGGTGCGCGCCCTGTGGATCATCAGCCTGGCCTTCCCGCTCTACGCGGCGGGCATGTGCTTCGAAGGCGCCTTCAACGGCGCGGGCGATACCGGCACGCCCACGAGGCTCAATTTCTTCTGCTTTTGGCTGGGGCAAATCCCACTGGCCTGGTTGCTCGCCGAGCCGCTGGGCCTTGGACCGACCGGCGTGTTCATCGCGGTGCCTCTGTCTTTTTCGGTTCTCGCGCTCTGGAGCGCGGTTCTCTTCCGCCGAGGAAGATGGCGGGAGCGGCGCGTTTAGCATTGAGGCGGGGCGCGACCGCCGGGCGCGCCCCGCTGTTCCCATGGGCAACGACCACTCCGCCGCGGCGCTCCCGGCGGTCCGCCCTGCTCACGTCGCTCAGCGCTCGACGAAGGCCGCCCGGACTTCGCGCTCCGAGAGTTGGCGGCCGCTATAGACTTTGAGCTCGGCGGCCGACCAGCGGGCGACCAGCCATTCGCCGGACTCGCGGGCGATCAGGCCGTAGCGTTGCTCCCCCACGCTGGGCAGGTCGGCGGCTTCTCCGTTCAACGTAAGCAGACGGTATCCTTGGATGCGCGCGACCGGGAACTGTTTTCCGCCCCATTTCAACTCTTGCCCCGTGCGCATCGAAGCGAGGCCGGCGGGACTCCATGCCGAGGGAGCCGGAATCGGGCGCAAGAGCAGCCAGAGAGGTATTTCGTTTGCGGCTAAGTCGACCAGAAGCGCCTGATCGCCGCCGGGCAGACGCAGCACATATTCGTGCCGCTCGAAGCGGGCGCCGAGTTCGCCCACCTCGACCAGGGCCCGGCCCTCGATCTGAAAGCGCCCGAGCTCCGGAAGCGCGCCTTGGCTCGAGACCGGGAGTTCGTATTCGGGCGCGGCCGCTTTTGCCGGCGGCGGGCGAGGATCGGAACCGCGCAGGGGAATGAGGAAGGCCGCCGCCATCGTGCCGACGATGCCGATGAGCACCAGCCATCCGGTCCATGCGTAGCGGCCGGAAGCCGACGCGGATCTCGCGCCGGACGCGGGGCGACTGCCTTCGCGCAGTTGGGGCAGGCCAAACGTCTCCGCCACGCGTCGGCGCGAGATGGTGCCGCCGTAGTAGTATTCGACTTCTTCGCCCGTCCAGCTGACGACGAGCATGTGGCCGTTCGCCTCGGCGTTGAAAAAGTCGGCCTCGTCTCCGACGGCCAGCCAGTCGGGCGCGTTGCCTTCGACGTGAACGACGCGGGAGCGGTTGACCATGGTAACCCGCAGCGGACCCCGGCCGAGATCGACCTGGTCGCCAACCTTTTTTCCGGCCGCCTCGCCGGCGGATAGCGCGCGCAGGGGATTCAATTCCGAGAAAAGCCGCCACACGCAACCGGTCTCGTCCTCCTCGTAGCAAAGGGTCGCCAGTTCGCCGGAGCCGTCGTCGAGGAGGTATTCGTTCCAATAATACAGCTCGCCCTTGACGCGAACGCTGAGCACGACGCGGCAGCGCACGGTGCAGGTGCGATTGTCGATCGGGCCCGTCATGCCGACGCGAAGAAAGGTGGGATTGAGCGTGCTCATGGACGGCGCAGGAAGTGGGGCGCGAAGCGGCTCAGGTTGCCGGTGACGAGGCGGGTGTCCTCGCGGATGCCGAGGCCGGCGGGCTCGTGGTCGACGATCCACGCGCCGAAGACGGGGTGGTTGCCGTCGAACGAAGGGGGCCGCGCCAAGGCCTGATAAACGTAGCCCTGGTCCGAGTAGATGCCATCGTGTTCCTCGACCGTCCGCCCCTGCTCGAACCAGGCGACGTTGGCGCCCTCGCGGCTGAAGCGCGGCTTGCGCACGAAGTCTCCGCCGAGCGGACCCGGAGAATCGAAGGCGGGGAGAAGGTTGGGATGGCCGGGAAACAGTTCCCAAAGAACAGGCAGCAGGCCCTTGCTTTGGAGCAGGAGCTTCCATGCGGGTTCGAGCCAGCGCACCGGATCGGATTCGAGCTCCTTTGCGAAAGGTTCCCGCCACATCCATTCCCATGGATAGAGCTTGAAGCAATCGGTGATTGGACGGCCCTCGATATCCGCGAAGCGGCGCTCCGCGGCGAGCCAGCCGAGATCCTCGACCGCGACGGACGCGGTGGGCAGCCCCGCCTGCTCGCAGGTGTCGCGCAGGTAGAGAATCGTCTGCTGGTCCTCGGGATGTCCGCCGAGGGCGGAGAAATGGATGCGTTCGCCGCCGGCGAGACCCCGCCGCCGCCAGGCCTCGATGAGACGTTCGTGGATGGAGTTGAACTGGTCCTGCTCGGGGTAAAGGTCTTGGAGCCAGAACCATTGGACGACGGCGGCCTCCACGAGGGCGGTCGGCGTGTCGGCGTTGTATTCGAGGAGCTTGGGCTCGCCGACGCCGTCGAAGGCCAGGTCGAAGCGCCCGTAGAGGCTGAAGTCGTCCCGCTCCCAGGAGCGCAGGATGGCGGGGATGGCATTCGGCGGGATGCCGAGGCGGTCCCACCAGTCGCGGGCGACCACCTGCTCGGCGGCGTCGATGCAAAGGCGGTGGAGCGTTCCAGTCGCGCGCTCGAGGCGGTCGACCTCCGCGGCGCTGAACTCATAGCACGCGGACTCGTCCCAGTAGGGGCCTTCCTCGTGGCTGTGGTAGCTCAGGCCGACGCGCTCCACGCGTTCCCGCCAGCCGGGCCTTGGTTGGCAAAGGTGGCGGCGCATCAGGACCAGACGTGATGGGATCTGCCGGTGCCTCCAAAGCCGCCGCGCACGGCCGCGTTGCGGGCCGCCTCGGCCGAGGCCACGGCCTGCGGGGTCGGGGTGGAAATGTTGATCGCGCTCTGGAACGGCGCCGCGCCCCACTCGCCGCCGAAAAAGTAGCGGCGCGTCGTGGCGTCATAGTGATTGTAGCGATGGGGGAAAAAGGCCCGGAAAGGCGCGTGATAATAGCCGGCGCCGGCGATGTAGTGGTCGTTGGTGTAGTAGCTCTCGGTGCTCACGCGCGGCTCTTCCGCGGCGGTGGAGGACGGCGAGCAGGCGCTGTTGGCTCCGGCGGCCAGGCCGCCGCCGAGCAGAAGCAGGCGAAGCTGTTTGGTGCGTTTCACGGCGTCGTCCGCGACGACTTAACCGAGCATCGCCGCGGCGATGATGATGCAAACGCCGAGGATGATCGCACCGCCGAGGACGGCGGCCGCCACATTGCGGTTCTCGATAATCTCGCGGTGGAGATCTCCCGGAGTGAGCTTGTCGAAGATTTTGTAGCCGACGACGGCCAGGATGATGCCGATGGCCGCGAACAGGACCATATAGGCGACGGCCTGCAACAGCGTCGTGGCATGCCAGCCGGCGCTCTCCGCGCCCTCGGCGGCGGAAAGCAGACCGGGGAAAAGGAAGAGCGGGAGAAAGCGGAGGAGGCGCGGCATCGGAGGGGCGGTTGAGCGAACGCTTTACCCTGTGTTCCGCCTGTCAATGCGGACTGGATTCGCGCGCGCGTCTCACAACGGCAAACGCAAGACGACGGCAAAGGTTCGAAGGGACGGTGTGCACCGGTGCGAACGACACCCGGGCGACGAAGCCACGGGCCAGAATAGCGCCGAGGGCAGCTTAGGGCGGGTCCCTGATTAAGGAAGTGCGCGGGGCTTGTTAGCTTTGCGGGCGTCGGCGGCACGTAGCCGCCTCGCGTCCTTATGCCTCATCCACTTTCGACT
>CAMLQS010000031.1 GCA_946482165.1 uncultured Verrucomicrobiota bacterium
AAGACCGAGGTCGCCATCCGCGCCGCGTTCAAAGCCGTGCAGGCCGGCAAACAGGTCGCCATCCTCGTGCCGACGACGATCCTCGCCCAACAGCACGCCAACACGTTTCGAGAGCGCATGGCCGGCTACCCCGTCGCCGTGGAGATGTTGTCCCGTTTTCGCAGCCGGGCCGAGTCCACGCGCATCGTCGCCGCCACCGCCGCCGGCCAGGTCGACATCCTCATCGGCACCCATCGCCTCCTCAACAAGGACATCCGCTTCAAGGATCTTGGCCTCGTCGTGATCGACGAGGAGCAACGCTTCGGCGTGAAGCACAAGGAGCAGCTCAAAGCCCTGCGCGTGTCCGTCGACGTGCTCTCGATGTCCGCCACGCCCATCCCGCGCACGCTCTACATGGCCATGACCGGCGCGCGCGACATGAGCGTGATCGAGACGCCGCCCGTGGACCGCCACCCGATCCAGACCATCGTCAAAACCTACGACGAGCAACTCGTGGTCGACGCCATCCGCCACGAGCTCCGCCGCGGCGGCCAGGTTTTCTACCTCCACAACCGCGTGCAAACCATCTCGCTGGTCGCCGCGCGCCTTCGCGAGCTCCTGCCCGACGTCGATATCGGCGTCGGCCACGGCCAGATGGACGAGCACGAGCTTGAGGAAATGATGACCGCCTTTGTCGCCGGACGGCACCAGGTGCTCGTCTGCACCACGATCATCGAGACCGGCCTCGATATCCCCAACTGCAACACGATCATCATCGAAGGCGCCGACCGCTTCGGCCTCTCGCAACTCTACCAGCTCCGCGGCCGCGTCGGTCGCTTCAAGCACCAGGCCTACGCCTATCTCCTGCTTCACCGCCACACTCGGCTCGTCGAGATCGCCCGCGAGCGTCTCAACGCCCTGCGCACGCACAACCAGCTCGGCGCCGGCTTTCGCATCGCGATGCGCGACCTCGAGCTCCGCGGCGCGGGCAACCTCCTCGGCGCTCAACAGTCCGGCCACATCGTCGGCGTCGGCTTCGAGCTCTACTGCCAGTTGCTCCGCCAGTCCGTCGCTCGCCTGAAGGGCGACAGGCAGGCCGCCTCCATCCGCGCCGCGGTGAAGCTCGATTTCGTCTTCGTCGGCGAAGGCGACCCGCCTCGAAACAGCGGGAGCTTTCAGCTCCCGTCCGCCCCCTCTTCGTCCTCCTCCAGCTACCAGGCCATAAAGGCCGCCGCCGATTCCGACGCAGGCTCCGTATCGGTGGATAAAATACAAGCCCGCCTGCCCGTCGCCTACATCGGCGAGACGCGCCTGCGCCTGGACCTCTACCGCCGCCTCGCCCTCGCCTCCGCGCCCTCGCAGCTGAAGGAGATCGAGACGGAGCTGGTCGACCGCTTCGGAAAATTCGGCGAGGAGGTGCGCGCCTTGCTTCAGGTCACGGCCATCCGCGTGACGGCCGAGCAGAAGGGCGTCGTCAGCGTCGAGACCGACGGCTCGAAGCTAAAGCTCATCCGCGCCGGCGCCGGCCGCCGCGACGACTTCATCCAACTCGGCGGCCGCTTCCCCCGCCTCACCGCCCCCAAGCCCTTGGCTCGCCTGAAGGAAATCCTCGTTTTCCTCGGGAACCTGCCGGTTCCGGAAAAATGACAGAAGGGATCGCCGCCCCGACGAGGGTATCGCATCTCCATAACCCGCCCCCATGGCCGAGCTCCATCCGAGCGCCGTTGACGTGGTCGATAAACTCGGCGCGAGTCGTCGCGTGGTCGCACCCCGCCGAATCGCCCCGCCAACCCCATGATGCAACGTCCATTCCCCCTATTTCTCGCCCTGCTACTCTGCCTTTCGCCCATGGCGGCCGAGACCAGCCGGAATCGGGCGGCGGACGTCGCGCTTGCCGATGCGCGTCGCCTCGCCGCCGAAGGTGATTACGCCGGGTCGCTGGAACGGCACCTCTGGTATCACGATCACGCCTTGGAGTCCGCTCCGAGCCATTATGGCGTCCGCCTCTCCTTCGCGCTCTCCGATTGGCATCGGCTGGGGGAAAAATATCCCCCTGCGCTGGATGCCTTCCGCCGAGTGCGCGACGAGAAAACGAAACGCCTCGCGGAGGGGGAAAAGAAGCGCGAACTCTTTCACGACGTCGCCTCGATGAACCGGACGTTGAGCGACCACGCGGCGACGGTCGCCTTGTTTCGTCGGCTGGACGAAGGTTATCCTGCGTTCGCCTCCAAAGTCGCGGACATCGCGGGCGAAGCGCTGGCGGACCGTGGTGAACACGCGCTTTTCCGGAAGCACCTCGGCGACCCGCAAGAAGTTTTAAGCGCCGCGAAGAGATCCCTGGAACTGGGACTCGATTACGCCAAATCCAGCCCCGACCCGGAAAACGCCCGCGCCGCGAGCGAGCGCAACTTCAGCAAGACCGTCGTCCGGCTCGTCGTCACGCTGCGCGAGACCGGCGAACGCGAAACAGCCGCCCGCATCCGCCGCGAAGCGCTTGCGCTCGTCGATAGCAAAACGCTTCGCGAAACCCTGCCGGATTGAAATGTCGCCGACGCAGGCGATATGAGGGACCGCCGCGTGAAAACCTCGGGCGTCATCGCGGCTTCGTCGCCGGCTTCCTGGCCTGTTCGATGCGGCGCTGCGATTGCCCGCCATCCTCGTTGAAGCTCACGATCGTGCCGTTCTCCAAGTGGTTCACCCACGACATCCCGTTGTTGGCGAAATAGACCTGCGCCACCTCGGAGCCCAGCGTGGCCCGCACCGAATCGCGTGTCTCCGCGGCTAGCTTCTTGAGCGCCTCGCGCTTCTGGTCGGCCGACAAACTTGAGTCGTCGGCGATCCGGGTGGCGCGCCGGGGCACTTCATCGCGAAGCGCGTAGATTCGATCCGGCGTATCCGCCGGCAGCTGGAAGCGCTGCGTCGCGTTTCTGAGCTGCTGGTAGTCGTTGTCCTGGGCGCGAACGTAGGCGGCGTAGCGGTCCGCGCCGAGCGCGTCGCGGATTTGAGCCTTCACCGCCTTCTCGGCCTCGGCGCGGGCCTTCAATTCCTCTTGGGTGCGGGCGCCGCCGCCGAAGCGATCCGCCTCGGTGAACCGCTCGTCGAAATCTTTCTGGATCTCAAATATCGTTCGAAACTCCGCCTCGGTCGCATCCATCTGCGTCATGCGTCGACGAAGATTCTGCGCGGTTCGCGACTGGCGCATCTCGTAGGCGGCATACTCCTCCGGCGAAAGAAAAGTCGCGAGGTCGCGGCGCTTCTCCTCCTCGATAAAACGCAGCTTCTCCTGGTCCGAAGGCAGCATGAACCCGCGCGCCTCACGACGGGTCTCGCTCGCGAGGTCGTTGTAATCCTGCTCGAGGCGCTGGAGCTCCTCCCGCTTTTCTTCGGGCAAAAATCCGTATTGGCGCGCCAGCCAGGAGTTGGCGCCCGCCGCATTTGGATCTTTGCCCAGCAGCGCCTCCAGTTCCGCCCGCTGTTCGTCACGGAGCAATCTCGCCTGCTCGCGCTGCTCCCGGGTTTGGCCGCGATACTCGTCGTCGTTTTTCCACCACGGCCGATCCGGATCGGGCGCGGGCTGCAACGCTTTCATTCGAGCTTCGTAACGCTTCCACAGACGCACGCTCACGATCAGGCGGACGCTCTCTTCGTCCAAACCGGCGGCGCGCAGTTCGTCCCGCAAACGCGTGAGATCGTCGCCGCGGACGGAGTCGGCTATCGCCGCACCGTCGCCCGTCGCCGGCCCGCCGGATTTCGGGGAAAGCACCGGCTGCGTCGTGCCTGAGCCGCGTCCGTCCGCGCCGACGGCGACTTTGCCCGCGGGATCGTGCGAACGTTCACGGATCGCCACCAGCAACGCCGCATTGGAGACCAAGGATAAACCGAACAAAAGAGGCAGCAGCTTCATGACGGGGTCGCATGATTTAATCTCATTCAAGGGCGGCTCGCGCGAGCGGAAAGGAACCCGGTCCCGCATCCCGCGCCAAACGGAGCCGGGCGGCCAGCCTCGCCCGAATCCGCTGGGCGGAGCGAAGCGCGTTTCCCCCATTGACCCTCCGTCTCCTGCTCCTAGCTTGCACGAAATTTACCTTTCGCCGCCGCAGCCCGCCTCCGTCCCGTCACTCATGTCCAAAGCCTTTCGTCGCATCGCAACCCGCCTCGTCCTGATCGGCGCCTTGGGCGCCTCCGCCGCGGCCCTCGCCCAACCCATGGCGCCTGTCGCGCCCGCCGCCCCTTCCGCATCGGTCGACGACGGCCTCAACCTTCGTTTCGCCAACGGAATCGCCGCCGTCGTGGAGGAAAAGGTCATCACCGTTGACGACATCCGCCGCGAACTCGCCCCGATTCTCCCGCAGATCCGCCGCGACTCGCGTAACCAGCAGGAGTTTTCCCAGAAACTCGAAGGCGTGCAGGACGAGATCATCCGCAACCTGATCGACCGCCATCTCATCGTTAAGGACTTCAGAAAAGACGAGAAGCGCAAGATTCCGGAGAGCTTCATCGACAACGCCATCCAGGAGCAGCTCGCCACGCAGTTCGAGGGCGACCGCGCTCGTTTCCTGGCCTACCTGAAATCCCGCGGCTTCACGCTCCGCGACTACCGCAAGGAGATGGAAGACGAGATCATCTTTGGCTACATGCGCGGCCAGCAGCGCAAAAGCGCCAACGTGGTGAGCCCGGCCAAGGTCGAGGCCTACTACGGCGCCAACCAGCAAAAATTTCACCAGGAGGAACAGGTTCACCTCCGGCTCATCCAGCTCAACCGCGGCGAATTTTCCGACGCGCAGCTTGTCGCCCAAGCCGAGGAGATCGTGGCGAAACTGCGCGGCGGCGCAAAATTCGAGGACCTCGCGAAAGAATACACCCAGGACGCCCGCAAGTCCAAGGGCGGCGACTGGGGCTGGCAGAAACGCGCCGACCTGAAGCCCGAGTTCAGCGAACCGCTTTTCGCCCTCCAGGCGGGCCAGGTCAGCCAGCCCATCATCCAGAAGGAAGGCGTCTATCTCCTTTACGCCGAAGATCGCAAGGCCGCCGGGGTGCCTCCGATAGCCGACGTTCGCGAGCAGATCGAGACCACGCTCGCGCAGCAAATGACGCGCGAAGCGCAGGAGAAGTGGCTCGAGCGCCTGCGCAAGGGTGCCTACGTCCGTCTCTACTGAGCCCCCGCGCCTTACCCACTTTTGCGAGATTTTCCCGGCCCGGTCCGCCTCGTGCGGGCCGGGCCTTTTTGCGCCGTGCCCTCGCCAACAAATGCATAGCCCGGACAGCCGCTCCGGACTATCCTTTGGAATCCTTTCCGCAACGTCCGCGTCGCAAAGAATTCATCCCACCTGCCATGTCCCTGCCCTTTCCCACGCTCAGCGCCGCAGAGGCCGCCCAGCTCATCACCCACGGCGACACCGTCGCCTTCGGTGGCTTCACGCCAGCGGGCGCTCCCAAGGAGATCCCGACCGCTCTTGCCGCTCTCGCCACCCGCGAGCACGCGGCCGGCCGCGCCTTTCAAATCGGCGTGATCACCGGCGCCTCCACCGGCGCCTCCCTCGACGGCGCCCTCGCCAAAGCCGAGGCCATCTCATTTCGCACCCCCTATCAGTCCGACCCCGACCTGAGAAAGGCGATCAACTCCGGCCGGGTGCGGTTCTTTGATCTCCACCTCAGCCAGCTCCCCCAGCACGTCCGCACCGGAGCCCTTGGCGAGATCAACTGGGCCGTCTTGGAAGTCGCCGACATCACGCCCGACGGTCGCGTGGTCCTCACCAGCGGCGTGGGCGCCGCGCCCACCTTCGCCCGCTGCGCGGACAAAATCATCCTGGAGCTAAACAGGCGCCACCCGGCCTCCCTTTGCGGCTTGCACGATATCTACGAGCCGATCGATCCGCCCTACCGCCACGAGATCCCTCTCTACTCGGTCTCCGACCGCATCGGGCAGCCCTGGCTGCAGCTCGATCCCGCCAAGATCGTCGGCATCGTGCATACCGACCGCGACGACGAGGTCGGCGGCTTCGCCGCCCCCGACGCCGTCACCATCAAGATCGGCGAAAACGTAGCCAACTTCCTCGCCGCCGAACTCCGCGCCGGCCGCATCCCCACCGAGTTCCTGCCCCTCCAGTCCGGCGTCGGCGACATCGCCAACGCCGTCCTCGGCGCGCTCGGCGCCCACCCGGAGATCCCGCGCTTCACCATGTATTCCGAGGTGCTGCAGGATGCCACCCTCGCCCTTCTCCGCCAGGGCAAGCTCAAGTTCGCCAGCGGCTGCTCCCTCACCCTCAGCCCGCCCGCGCTCAAGGACCTCTACGCCGACCTCCACACCCTCCGCAACCGGATCGTGCTCCGTCCCCAGGAGATCAGCAACAACCCAGAAATCGTCCGCCGCCTCGGTATCATTTCGGTGAATACAGCCATCGAGGCAGACCTTCAGGGCAACATCAACAGCACGCACCTGTTCGGGAAGACGATGATGAACGGCATCGGCGGCTCGGGCGATTTCACCCGCAACGCCCACCTCTCGATCTTCACCTGCCCGTCGCTTCAAAAGGGCGGCAAGATCAGCACCCTCGTCCCGCTGGTCACCCACGCCGACCACAGCGAGCACTCCGTGCAAGTCCTCGTCACCGAGCACGGCGTGGCCGACCTGCGCCGCCTCGATCCCCGCCAGCGGGCCGAGGTCATCATCGAGAAGTGCGCCCACCCGGACTTCCGTCCGGAGCTGCATCGTTACCTCGCCATCGCCAAGGACGGACACGAGCCCTTCGATCCCGAGCACGCCTTCGCCTTCCACCGCCAGTTTCTCAAGACCGGCGACATGCGCGGCGCGCTGCCCGCCCCGGTTGACCCCGCCAAACGCGAGGCCACACTGGTGGGATGAACCTGATGGAGTTGCTGGAGGGACTCAGCTACCTGGTCACCGTCATCGGCCTGCCTTTCGGCATCTGGGTCTATCTCCGCGACCAGCGTAAAGAGCGCAAAAACGAGGAGGAGGAAGTCTACGTCCGCCTGTCGGACCAATACGCGGATTTCCTCCGTCTCGTCCTGAAAAACGCGGACCTGCAACTCACTACGCGCAACGCGCCGTGCGCCCAGCTCAGCGACGAGCAGAAGGAGCGGCGCATGGTGCTCTTCGAGATCCTCGTCGCCCTTTTCGAGCGCGCCTACATTCTCGTTTACGAGCCGGACATGGACAAGGAGGAAGCCCGCCTCTGGGCCTCGTGGGAGGACTACATGCGCGAATGGTGCCGGCGCGCCGACTTTCGCGAGGCCCTTCCGTCGCTCCTCAGCGGCGAAGACCCCGACTTCGCCGCCTACATCACCCGGCTTTCGAACGAAGCGGCCGTCTCCAAAACGTAGCGGATCGGCGAGGCTGTTCCGTTCTCATCACCCCGCCCGCGCAGACTCAGCGACCGCGCCGAAGGTGCAACAATTCCACCTTCGTGGTCCGCCTCGCCGCTTCGTCATAGTCGATGATCGCACCCGAAATCCGCACGTCGCCTTCCGCGACTTCGAACTTGCGCGGCATACCGTCCAGGAATCGTTCGACCACGGGCTTCACCTCGCGCCCGAGCACCGACGCATAAGGCCCCGTCATACCGACGTCGCACATGAATCCCGTGCCATTCGGCAGCACGGTCGCATCGGCCGTGGGCACATGCGTGTGCGTGCCCAGCACCGCGAGCGCCCGCCCGTCAAGATGCCAGCCCAGCGCGATCTTCTCGCTCGTCGCCTCCATGTGGGCCTCGACGAAAAACGCGTCCGCATCCGCCGCCAATCGACGCAACATCTCGTCCGCGCAAAGAAAAGGACACTCCGCCTTCATCCCCATGAAAGTGCGGCCCAGCACGGTGAACACCGCGATCCGCGTTCCTTTCACGTTCACGACCACGTGATCCGCCCCCGGACAGGCGCCGGGGAGATTCGCCGGCCGGCAGACCTTGGGAAAATCGTCGATTTCGGATTCCCAACCACGCTGATCCCACACGTGGTCGCCCAACGTGATCGCATCGACGCCGCTCTGCAGCAGCCCCTTCGCGATGCCGCCATTGATGCCCGCGCCCGCGGCCGCGTTCTCACCATTGGCGATGATCGCGTCGAGCTTCAGCTCCGAACGCAGACGAGGCAGACGCTCCATCAGCATCTCGCGACCCGGCCGCCCCACGATGTCACCGACGAACAGAATTCTTAACATCCGCGCACCGTGCTCCCCGCCCCCGCCCGCTCCAAGCCTTAATATGCCGAGTCGGCCGCCCGGTCTTCCGTCGCGCGCAAAACCATCCGACTTCCCCCTAAACTCCAGCCTCTTACGACTTGGTGAATAAGCTTCGCGCGACATTCCGTGTCGAGCCGGGCAGACCCGACGGCCACGCCGCCCCCCCTTCCATGTCGACCCTTCCCCGTCCCCATTTGTTCGGCCTTGTCGCCGGACTTTTTCTCTCCGTCGCGCTCTGCTTGGCCACGCTGCTGGTCACCCGCGCCTGGATGCGCATCAGCGAATCCCAGGTTATCTCCGTGACCGGATCGGCGCGGAAAGACGTCCGCTCCGACCTTGTGCTTTGGGAATGCAGCTTCGTCTCCGACGCCGGCTCTTTGCCGGCGGCCCATGCCAAATCCAAGGGCGACCTGGCCATAGTGGAGGCATTCCTTCGTGCCGCCGGCCAAACCGATTACGCGGTGCAGCCGGTCACCGTCGGCGAGCTCACGCGCCGTGTCCGCAAATCCGACGGCGAAACCACGGAGCCCGCCGGCTACCGCATCCGTCAATCGCTGAAAGTCCGCTCCACCGACGTCGAGCGCATCCCGGCCTTGGCCAGCGCCTCGGCCTCGCTCCTTGAACAAGGCGTGTCGCTCTCTTCCGACGACATGGATTTCATCTACACGAAGGCGGGGGACGCGAAGATAGAGATGATGGCCGCCGCCACCAAGGACGCCCGCGTCCGCGCCGAACAAATCGCGAGCAATGGCGGTCGCGAGATACGCGTCCTCCGCAGCGCCAGGATGGGCGTCGTCCAGATCAACCCGCTCTACTCCACCGCAACGAGCTGGGAGGGCAACAACGACACCGGCTCCCTGGAGAAAACCATCACCTGCACGGTCGGCGCCACCTTCGAGCTCCGGTAAACCACGTTGTCCGTCCATGCGGCGGGCCCGCGCACCGCCATCGCTCGGTCGAGCCAACCCGCCAAAACCTCCAGCGCCGCGCCCGGCGATAATCCAATCTCGTCACCGCCGCCTCGAGCACAAGCAGCGCGGCGGCCGCGCATAGCCACCAGGCGCGCAGGCTTCTCGCTTCGATCCGTCGCGGAGCATCCCAGATCGTCGCCAGATCCAGGCGCGCGCCGCCGCCGCTGCGCGCCGAAAGCCTTCGCAACTCCTCGAGCGCCTCGCGATCATAGCTCCATTCCGGCGAGCCCGAGGCCGCGAGCGGTCCGAAGGGCATGGCGCTCCCCCCCACCCGCACCACGCCTCGCGCCGCTTCGCCCGGCTCCAGCCGCACCGTGGCGGCGAAACGTCCCGGTTCGATCTTCTCCCACACCAGCGCCCTGGCCGAACCCGCCTTGGACGCCAGCGCCGCCGTCGGCGGAGTCTGCGCAATCCGCCCCGCCCAGGACTCGTCATGCAGAAGCTCGACGCTTAGCGTCTCGCCGCGAACTTCCGAGCGCACGGCCATACCCGCCGGCGCGTCTTCGCCCGCCAGCCAACGCCCGAGCGTTTGCGAGAAATCGCCATAGTCGGGCCACATCCGCGCCTTTTGCGAATAGGCTCCGCCCAGCGGAAAAGAGACCGCCGCCACCCGGCCCGCGCCACGCGCCCAAGCCGCCACCAATGGCGCCTGATACTCGTCCGTCGTCACCAGAGAGGCCGTGGCCCCCTCGCGCAAGTAGCTCAGATTGTATCCATCCACCGATGACAACCATTTCGGCGCCCGGGCGGCGATCTCCGTCCAGCCCGGCGTGCCCGCCGCGCCCGTCGCGTCTTTCACGAAGGCCGAGCGCGCGACCGACACCGTTTCCTGCGCGAAAATCGCCGGCAGCTCTCCCGCGTCCTGGGTGAAAAAAATTCTCCCGCCTCCCTTTTCCGCCACGTCCTTGAGCAAGGCGGCGTCGACATCCTTCTCGGTTCCGAGGCCGATGACGCTCACCGTCACGCCCGCCGCCCGCATCTCCGCGAGCAGCTTCACGTAGTCGCCCGGCTCCTCCGAATCCGCCGCGTCGGAAAACAGCACCATATGCCGCTGGCCGGTTTGCGCCCCGCTCAGCTGTTCCCATCCCGCCTTGAGCCCCTCGTAAACAAAGATGCCGCCCCCGCTGCTCACGATTCGCCGCACGGACTCGAGCATGCGCTGCCGGTTGGGTCCCACCTGCGCCAAAGCCACGATCTCGTGCGGCGCAGAGTCCACCGCATGCACCGACACGGCGTCGAAGTTGCCCAGAAGCTCGATGGCTCGCGCCGTGCCCGTGTTGGCGAGATCCATCTTCGTCTGCCCGCCGCCCGCGCTCGCCGCCATGCTGCCCGACCGGTCGAGAATCACGGCCATCGCCGTCGCCAGCTTGCGGTGTTCCTTCCGCAACTCCATCGAGACCGGCAAAAGCGGGTCGACCGCGGAGGAAAAATACCCTCCGGCCCCGAAGCTGTTTTCGCCGCCCACCATCAGCAGTCCGCCCCCCTGCTCGCGCACAAAGAAATCGAGGGCCGACAAAAACTCCGAGGCCACCCGGTGCGCCGGCACGTTGTTCAGCACCACCAGCCTCGCGCCGGCGAGCGCAGCCGCCGTGAGCGCGCCCGGGTTTGCCACCTGTTCCACCCGCAGCCCTTGGGCCGCGAGCAACTTGGCCAATGGATCGTCGGGATAATTGCTCACCAGCAGCACGCGCCCTCCGCCCGCCACTTCCACCCAGGCCCCGGCGCGGTTGTTCTCCGGATGAACGTCCTGCGGCGGTGAGATCCTCACTTCGTAGCGCACCGCTCCCGAACCTCCGAGTCGATCCGTCAAGCGCACGCGCGCCACGCCGTCGCCCAGCCGGGCCACGCCGCTCGCGGCCGGTTTTTCGCCTCCGCGCCACACCTCCCAGGGGACCTCGCCGTCGCCGCGACCGAGCAGCGTAAACTCAACCAGAAAGGGCTCGCCCGGCAGCACGCGCGCGGGCGTTTCCACCACATGGACGCGCACATCGTCGCCCAGTCCTTCGCCAAGCAGGCGGTAGTCCAGGGGCACGCCCCGGCGCAGCACTTTTTCCGCGACCTCGCCCAAGGGCTCGGTCGAAAATCCGTCGCTCAGAACCAACAGCCGGGCGGGCCTTCCATCGCGCATCTGACCAAGGGCGAAATCGAGCGCATTCGCCGTGTTGGTGCGCGCGCTGCCGCCCCGAAGCACCGGGTCGCCCTGATCGCGACGCTGCGCATCCACCGCGTAATCGACAAAAAACACCCGGTCGTCCCGACCTCGGGATTTTTCCAGAATCGACGCCAGTTCCGGTGATTGCGCCGTCGCCGCGGCCGCCGCCGAGTCGGAGCGATCCTCCAAAACCCACAGATCCAAGCCGCCTCCGCCGATGCGGAGCTGCGGGTCGCAAAGTGCGAGCAGGATCAAAGCCAGTGTTCCGGCGCGAAGGGGCTCGCCAAGTCGCAGCGACTTCACCCGCCAACCCAGCGCGAACAATGCGGGAAGCAGAAACAGCCATTCCGGCGCGGCTAATCCAAAGTTCATGAGATCGCCCCCGCTTTGCGCGACGCCGAGATCCTCCGGGCGTCCCCGGCCGCGTCCGCGATCCGCGCACGCCCGGGCCACCAGCTCCCGAGCAGCGCCGCGCAGGCGATGGCCAGCCAACCATTCGCCAGCGGATCGCCCTGCGTGTTGCGTGCGAGCGCCATCTCGGTCTCCGCGACGGGCGGTTCGCGACGGAATGTCGACGCCGCGCGAAAATCACCCTGCCGCGGATCGGCAAACTGCGCCGCTCCGCGCACCAGCGTCTCATCCCCTCGCTTCACCACGAAAAAGCCCGCCTCCTCCGGCGCGCGAAGCACGGCCAGTTCTTCGTGTGCCACCACCCGGCCCTCGCCTCCCGTGCGCTCCATTCCCCACTCGGCGGCGGCGTTCATGGACAGGTCCGCCTCCGCGAGAATCACCGCCGAACCCGCGTCGAAGTTGGCGGCATAAGCGCCAGGCTGCGCATCCCGCACCGACTCCACGTATCGACGCAACAGCAGCACGGTCGCAGGCAAACGAGGCGCGTTTCCGTTTTCCCAGTCGATATTCAACACCAGATGCCGCCGCCCTTCGGCGCCTGCGCGCAACCAGGCGAGCGGCTTCTCCGCCTGCCACAAGAGCGCTTCCCCATCCGGTTCCATGGCCAAGCCCGCCGGCCCCGGCCCCAGCAACCCCTGCCAATTCAAACCCGCGACCAGCGGATGACGTTCGGCCACCACCGGGGCGCGGCTCAATGTTTTCGCTTCCTCGTCCCGCGCGGCGGGCAACATGATCGCCCCGCCCGCCGGAACCACCGCGGCGTCGTTTGCTCGCAACACGCGCAGGTCGGCCGTCTCCGAAGCGGCCTCGGTCACGCCTTCGAGCTGCGTAAGAAGTCGCTTGAAGAACAAACCCGTCTCGCCGCCGACGCCAATGAACACGCGAAGCCGCTTGGAGTCCGGACGCACCAAAGGCAGGCGATCATCCGCGCCGAAGCCGTCCTCTTCCATGCGCAGGGTTGCGCGCTCCGCGCCTTCCGGCCAGGCGCCGCCCAGTTCGAGAACGCCGTCCGCCGGAAGTTCCAGGCTCCGCCGCTCGCTCGCGCCGGTCTCGCTCTCGATCCACCAGCTTCGACGTTGCGTCTCGCCCGAGGCGTTTTTCACCACCGCCCGCCACATCCAGGTTCCGCCTGGGCCTCGCGACACCGCGCCACCCGCGAAGCCCGCGTTTGCCAAGGGCCGGCCGACACCGACCGCGGCTTGGTCGGGAGGCGCCTTTTCCTCCCTGTCGGTCACGAACCAGCAAACGCCTGCGTTCGTCGATGTCGCCAGCGCGCGGCCGTTGCGCAACGCCGTCGCATAGTCATGGGTTCCCAGGCCCGGTCGCCACGCCATCACGGCGGCTTTCGCCCGAGAGAGTTCCCCGCCGCGGTAGCGCAGCGGCGCGCGCGGACTGCTTCCCATCACGATCCACTCGGTTTTAGCCGCGCCGTTCGCCGCCTCGGCCATCAAACGCAGCGCCGCCTCGCGCGCCTCGGCTTCCGCCGCCTGCATCGCCAGCGCGTCGTCGAGCACGATCACCACCGTCTGCGCCGAATCGGGGCGCGGCCAGCGAGGCTCGAGCAACACCCACGCGACGAGAAGAATCGCCAGGACTTGCAGCCAGAAGCTCCGCGAGGCGCGAAACCGCTCCCAAGTCCTGCCGCCCTGGCTTTCCGGCGAAAGCGATTCGATCAGGAACCGCGTGCTCAACGCGACGCGGCGGGAGCGTTGCTGGAAAAAATGCACCGCCACCAACGCCGGCAACGCGAGCAGCGCCCAGAACGCGGCGGGATTGCCCAGACTCAATGCGCCGAGATTCAAGCCAGCACCTCCACCACGCCTTGCGCGCGGGCCTCGCCCGCCATCGCGGCGACCAAGCCTCCCGCACAATCGATCCGGGCGAAACCCGCCGCCGCGCGTCGCGCCGCGTCGCGCCATAACCCGAAGTGCCGAGCATAGGCCGCGCGGTAACGCTCCGCGAGCGCGTCGTCGATACGCTGGCGCCGGGGCGTTCCTCCTTCGTGATCCGCCAGCTCCACGTTGCCCCGCTCCGTCAGCTCCGCTTCGGCGGCGAGCACGGGGGAAAACACGAGCGCGCAGCCCCCGCCGGCCGCCATGGCGTTGAGCACTGCGGACGGCTCGCCGGGAAACAGCAGGTCGCTGATCCAGATCTTCATCGCCCCCGCGCGCCAAGGCGGCGGCGCCGCCGCTCCCGCCTGCCCGGTCGCGTTCGCTCCCGGCACCTCCGATTCCCCTCCGGTCGCCATCCAAAACCCCTGGGCGCGCACGCGCTCCGTCGCCACGACGCGGATACGTTTCCCGAGAGCCGCATACATGCGCGCCGGCGCTCCCGCGCGGGCTGCGCTTTCCAGGCAAAACGAGACCAGCGCCTCCGTGCGGTTCGCTCGCGCGGGCTCGTGGCGCATGGAACCCGACGCATCGACGACCAGATCCACCATCGGCGACACTTCCGCGCGGTAGAGTTTCATGGTCAGCTGCCCCGTGCGCGCGTAGGCGGCCCAATGCAGGTGCCGCGGATCGTCGCCGGGAACGTAGGCGCGATGATCCTGAAAATCGATCGAGCTGCCCGCGCCCGAGCCTTGCCAGCCGCCGGCCGCGCCCCGCCAGGCTTGGCGCGTGAAAGGCAGCCGGAAACGCCGCGCCGCCTCCAAACCCTCGCTCCTCGCCGCCGCTCCGGCGCCGCCGTTTTGATCGCGCTCCCCGTTCATTTCCGGTCGGCCGTATTCGCGTGAAGCGAACGGAAATGCCGCACCGCCGCCCAATAGCGGCGCGCCGTGAAGATCATCAAGGCGAGCGTGGCCGCGACGCCCAGCGCTTGGCCGAATTCGACTCCGACAAGCTCGCTCGGTCGCTCCAGCTCGTTCATCGCGTGCCAAAAGCTAGTGGTCGGCACCGCATGCGAAATCCAGTCCAGCAGCAGCATCACCGCGGGAGCCTTTTGGCTCAGCGAATCGCTGCCCGCCATCATGGCGAAGATGCCGAGCAGAATATGGACGATAAAATACAGCACGCCGGCCGCGCGGCCCACCGAAGGCACCAGCGACACGAGCACCGCCGGGAACACGAGTCCGGTCCACGCGAGCACCCCCAACCATAGCGCCCCGGCGGTTTTCAAATCCGCCGCCTGCCGCCAATCGACGATCCCCCAGACCAAACCGGTCGCGCCCATAAGGAGCGCGAGCCAGAGCGCAGCGCTTGGCCAACCGGGCAGAAGCGCGGCCCCAAACACCCGCCACACGCCGCTTCGCCCCAGACGTCCGCGAAGGTGAATCGCCAGCACCTCGCGCGCGCTGGCGAGCTCGATCGCGGCGACGACACCGCAGACCACCAACCAGGAGAGTATTGTTTCGCCCATGAAAGATCCGCCGCCCACCCAGGCGAGAACCGGAAAGGGAGCGGCCAGCGCCAACGGCATAAGGCGCGGCCCGATCGCATGATTCTCGGCGAGAGGAGCGAACCAGCGAACCGCCATCATGAGGAAATACGCGATCACGGACGCCGTCGTCCAAGCCATCCAGGCGACTCCGAGCCAGACAGGCATGGTTCCCGAGCTGTGCACGACACTCACGCCCATGAACATGCGGCGGCCGAGCAGACCGCCGAAGATCGAGAACGACGCCAAAATTATGCCGATCACGAGCAACATTCGAACCACCCGGTTCATGCCCGAGGCCCACAACCCGGCCGCGGTGAATATCCCGCTGGCCGCCAGCATGTAGACGATGATCGCGAGATCCTGCAGGATATCCACCGCGCCAAAGAAGTAGCGCACCACCGCATAGGGAAGCAGCGCGACCGCGAGCAGCAGCGATTGCGCCATCAGCGACACCCATTTGCCCCAGACGATGCGCCACGAATCCAGGCGAGTGAGCAGCAGCAGATCCATCGTCCGGCCATCCAGTTCCCCGCTCAACGCGCTCAGCGCGCGCAAGGGGGCGAGCAAAAGCAGCGTCGCGAACATCGTGCTCCAGAAAAAGCCGTCGATCATGCCCCGCGACGAGGATCCGCTCCCCGTATCCGTGGCGAAGCCGGTCGCGAACATGATCATGAGCACGGCCTGCGCCGCGATCAGCCCGCCGACGAAACCGCGCTGCCGCAGGCCTTGGCGAAGCTCTTTCACCAACATCGGCGGCATCCAGCCGGGGAAATCCAGGCGGGGTGGCGTATCCGGCAAGCGGACGCCGGGCGCGGTGGCGATATCGGTGCTCATGCGCGGTCCTCCTTCCCGCCCGTGATCGCGCCCGGCAAGGGCGGCGGCTGCCGCGATGACAAACGTCGCATGGGCGAGATCGCGCCGCCGCGAAGGATGTCGACGAAAGCGTCTTCCAGGCGTCGCTCCTGACGTTGAAAGCTCAACACCGGGAGATCATTGGCCAGCCGCCGCAATTCCATCGAGACGGATTCCGGATCCCCCCGGTGAAATTCCGCGCGCGCGCCGTCCCGTCGCTGCTCGACCAATCGCCAGCCGGGCCGGTTGCCCACCCACTCCACCAGCGCCGCCGCGGAACCGTGCACCGCGATGTCGAAGACCGCCCCCGCCTCCGCGTCGTGGCGCAAAAGGTCCTCCTTGTCGCCGTGGTGCACCACGCGTCCTTGGTCCATGAATACGAGCGTGTCGCACATCTCGCCGAGCTCGGTCAGAATATGCGAACTGATGAGAAGGGTCTTTCCCCGTTCGCGCAGGATGCGCACGAGGTTCTTGAACTCCAGCCGAGCCCTGGGATCGAGCCCCGCCGCGGGTTCGTCGAGGAGCAGGAATTCGGGATCGTTGAGCAGCGTGCGCCCCAGGCAAAGCCGCTGTGTCTCGCCCTTCGACAACTTGTCCATCGGGCGCGTCGCCAAACCGGCGAGGTCCGTGAAATCCATCACCTCGAGCACGCGTTGCACGAGTTCGCGGCCGCGAAACCCGTGGGCGCGCGCAAAGAAGTCCAGATAGTCGCCCACCGTCATGTCGCGGTAGGCCTGGAAATGGTCGGGCATCCAGCCGATGCGGCGCCGCACGAGGTTCGGCTCCTGCACGATATCGATGCCGCCGACGCGCACCGTGCCGGTGTCCGGCAGGTCCAGCGAGGCGAGGATGCGCATCGCGGTCGTCTTGCCCGCGCCATTCGCGCCGATCAGTCCGACCACCTGGCCCCGCTCGAGCGTGAAGGACACGCCCTTGAGCGCCTGCACGTAACCGAAGCGCCGCGTGATGTTGGTGACTTCAACGAGAGGTGTGCTCATGGCTTGCGAGCGCCGACCAGGGGGCCGACGAAAAGAAATTCCGGTTCATCCCAACGAATGGAGCCCAGCGTCGAAATCGGCGTGAGCCCTTCGGCCGCTCCGCCGCGGGCGCTGAAAAAGCCCCGATGAGCGCCGCCGCCCCCGGTTAAGTTCTGCCGCCGCACAAGCGTCACCTTCCGGCCGGGCGCAAGTTCCGTCGCGCCCCACACGTTCCCCTTTTCGTCCACGTATTGAAAATCTTTCAACACCGCCCCCACGCTCGACTGCACAACCGGCGCGGCGCCGCCTACCCCTCCGTCGACCAGTTCCACGCGCGCTCGCGTCGGCGCCAATCGTCGCAGCACATGCTCCTGCATCCGTCGGCTGGCGAACCAATCGCCCGCCGCATACCCCTGCGAACGCTGGTAGTGCTCCGCGCGCCCGCCGGACCGGCGAGGCCACGCGCCGGAGCTTTCCCGTTTATTTTCGAGAACGATATCGTCGGCGAGGTCGAATCCGGTCCCGGCGAGAACACCGGTTCGCGCCACCTGGGTTTGCGTGACCACGGCTTGGTTCGAATCCGGCAGGAGGCAAACGGTGCCGGTCAGCGCGCCTTCGCCGCCGAAACCGTCTTGCACGACGATGTAGCCCGCCAGCAGGAGCGAAGCCGCCAGCGAGATCGCGGGCACGGTGAGAAACAGGCGATGGCGCCGGTTCGCCGGCGCAAACACGAACAGGTTGAGCGGCCCCACGACCACGCCAAATCCGACCAGGAAAAGCGCCACGCCCAAGGTCCCGCGCTTCGGCTCCAGCGACTGACGCCGCCCGACCGGCACCTCGGGCGCGCGCACTCGGTAGAGGTCGACGATCCGGGAGCCCGGCAGAGTCGCCTCGACCTTGGTGTCGGTCGCTTCGTCGGACAGCGAGCGTGAGCGCTGGCGGATAACGCCGAGCCCGCGGCTCTCCACCTGCTCACCCGCCTGGCTTGCCGCCGGATAAAGATCAAGCACCCCGCCCATCGAAACCCAGTCGCGCAACGCACCCTGGCGCGCGCTGTCGAGCGCGGCGAATTCCCGTTCGGTGAAAACGACCCGCTGAAACGGCGCCCACACCCGCCAGTCGGCCGGCCAGCGCGCGGGCTCCACCGCGGTGATTTCGGTGGTGATGCCGGGGGCGCCGTGCGTCGCGGTAAAAAGCGCCGCCTCGAGGGACGGGATCGTGGCCGTGTTTACGACCGCATCGTTGTTGCCGTGAAGCATGTAACTGCTGGCGCGCTCGGCCCCCGGCCCCTCCGCCCTGACGTTTATGGTCGCCCGCTGGCCCGAATCCAGCGCACCCGTGCCTGGCACGTAGACCACCGTCTCGATCCGATCTTCGCCATCGACGCGCAGCCCAACCTCGTGCGTCAACGAGTCCCCGCCGAAGCCAATGCCACTGGTGAAGGTAAACTTCCAAGCCAGCGGGCGCGGACCGCGATTCTCTATCCGCACAAGCAAGGGCATGAAGCCACGCCCATCCCATCGCTCCGCGACCGGCGTCACCGAAATGCTCGCCGGCACTTCGGAATCGAGCGGGATCACCGAAGTCCCCGGCGTGCCGGCGCGGAGCGGACCGCCCGCCGTCACCACCCACGTCAGAAGGAGAACAAACACCGCGAGGCGCCCGCCTGGTCTTGGAGGGGCGGCGTCGCGCCCCTCCAACGGAACCTCCGGCGGAAACAGCGCGTTGACGGATATCCTGCGCAAGACGGCGGAAAGCGAAAACATCGGGAGAACGAGGGGCGCGCGCGGCGAGGTTCAGCGGACTTTCGCCGCCGCGAGGGACAGCGAGCCGGGCAAGGGCGTGGCCTGCACCGGCACTTCCGCCAGGAGTTTGTCCACCACTTGGGCGGGGGTGGCGCCGTCGAGCCGGGCGGAGTGGTCCAGCAGTATTCGATGCGCCAATACAGGACGCGCCGCCGCCTGCACGTCCTCCAGGCTTGCGTGCGGGCGGCCGTGGCGCAGCCCGCGCGCCTTGGCCGCCGCCGCGAGCGCGAGCGCCGCGCGCGGGCTGGCTCCGTAGCGCACGCCCGCCGAGGCGGCCGACTCGCCCGGATGCGTCGCGTTGACCAGCCGGGCGATGTAGCCCGCGACCGACTCCGGCACGTGAACGCGGCGCGTCCACGCCAGCAATTCGGAGAACTCCGCCGCGCTCATCACCGGCGCCACCGTCGGCGATACGCCGATTTCGCGCGCCAGCACGATGCGTTCCAGCACCTCGGGCGAATTTCTCCGCACCTCGATCTTGAAAAGAAAGCGGTCAAGCTGAGCCTCCGGCAGAGGATAAGTGCCCTCCAGCTCGATCGGATTTTGCGTGGCGAGGACGAAGAAGGGCTCGGGCAGCGTGTGCGTTTCCCCGCCGGCGGTAACTCGGCGCTCCTGCATCGCCTCAAGCAGCGCCGACTGCGTCTTCGGCGAGGCGCGGTTGATTTCGTCGGCGAGCAGGATGTTGGCGAAAATCGGCCCCCGCTGAAACACGAACGCGCGCCGGCCGTCCACCTCCTGGAGCACGGGATTGCCCGTGATGTCGCCGGGGAGGAGATCGGGCGTGAATTGCACGCGCCTGGAGTCGAGGCCGAGGGCGTGGGCCAAGCCTTTCACGAGTTCGGTTTTTCCAAGCCCGGGCAGGCCCTCGAGCAGGATGTGCCCCCGGGCCGCGACCCCGACGACCACGAGCTCGATCAATTCGCGCTGTCCGAAAAGCACGGTGTCCAGGGCGCCAAGCAAGCGCTCAAAGCGTTCTTTCGCGGTGGAGATTTCGGAGTCTTGCAGCGGCGAGGGCGTGGTCGGCATGGGTTACTTGAAGAATTCCTTGAGCGCGGCGCGCTCCTTGGGGGTGAGCCGGTCCACCCACACCACGTCGCCGCCTTGCGCGGGAGCGGCCACCGCGCCGGCCGCCGAGGGCCCGGCGTTCTTTGCGGGATCGAGCTCGTGCTCGCCTCGCTCGGTCCCGAGCAACTCGCCCAGCGCCGCGCGCGAAAGATCGTCCGAACTCGCGGTCTCGGTGCGGCCCGCGCCGGCGTCGCTCGCCGCTTCGGTAAACATCAACGGCGCATGGCCCGGCCCGCGCTGCACGCCGCCCCCGCCGTGTTCGCAGGAGCCATCGCAGGGCTTTCCATCTTTCGAGGCCTGGCAGGTCCCGTTGCACTTGCCGGAACGCACCGGCCGGTTGGGATCGGCCTGGGCGACCGGAGCCCCCGCTCCTCGGGCGCCGAGCACGCCGGTGGCGGCGCGACCCGCCTTCGCGAGTTGTTGCCTCAACTGCGCCGCCTGCTCCGGGGAAAGGCTCTTTCGGCCCGCGGCATTGGCGGCGGCGGCGAGCTTCTTGATCAGCTCCTCCCGGGCTCCGAGAGGTCCGTCCTGCATGCCGCGCAAAGCCTCGCCGAGACGCGCCGCGACGGCCCCGAGCTCCTGATCGCTCAGCCGGGAAGCGTCCTGCTCCAACGATTCGAGCGCGGCGGCCGCCTCTTCCAAGTTGGCGCCGAGTCCGCGGATCGCCTCCGCGGTTTGGGATCGCAGCGTGTCCGCCGCTTCGAGCGCCGAATGAGAATAACGCTCCTCCGGAGTGCGCTCGCCCAGCCCGCGAGCCTGTTCCGCCATCTTTTCCACGTCTTCGGGTTCTGCGACTTGCTGCTCGGCGAGCTGTTCGAGCCATTCTTCGGTCTGAGCCAACGCGGGCGGCTTTTCCGTGCCGCGGGCGGAATCGAAAGACGAAGCGGCGGGCACCGGCAAAAAAGCGCCGCTCACGAAAAGCACCGCGGCCCCGAGCAGCCAACCCCACGCCGCAGGCGCCCGCCACCGCAGCGTCGCGGGCATGGCGCGCGGCTCCGGCCAAGCCCCGACCCCCGCGGCGGCGGCGCTTAGGGCCGAGTCCAATTTGTGTCGGTGTTCAAGCAAGGTCCGCGCGTCCGCCTCATCGAAAAAATCGGCCCGTGCATTCCACCACGCCCAGATCGCGACCGCGAACGTCGCCGCGGCCGCGCCGACTCCCCACCAGGTCCACGCATCGGAAAAGTCGATCCGGGCCCGACGCAAGGCATACGCCGCAAACCCGCTCGCGACGCCGACCCCAAAAAGCCCCGGGGCGGCGCGGTCGAACCACGCGGCGAGATTTATGCGGCGCGCCAAGGCTCGCACGGCGGTCTCCCAATGGCGTTGCGCGGGGTCGCTTCGCATTTTCACCTAGGTTTCCCCTCCGGCGATTTCAGGCAAGTTTCCTGATTGGGAATATTTCACCAAACCCAACGACGGCCGCGTGACTTTTTTGTTTCGGCGTTGTCGCCGATGCCGTAGGTGCTGTCTTCAACATAACCCGGTGCTGTGCTAGCGCCCTGCGGGTGAGACGGAAACCAAGCTGAGCCAGCGTTGCCCTCGGCGGCACGGGCCGTTGGCCCGCCTCCGCCTCGGTCGCCTTGGCCGAGCATGGTTTTCGCCTCACGAAGCATCGGTTTATTTTGAAGACAGCGCCTAAGGCAATCCGCCGGCAATAAAGCCGCGACTGCATTTTGTGCAGAAATTGGCCCGCAGCCATGATCGGCGTGGTGAATCGCCGACCTGCGATCAACTCGATCCCGCCAGCGAAAAACACGAGGCTCGGGGCAAGTTAGCCCCGCTTACACCTCCTTCACGCCAGCTTATAAATCGCTTTCGCGGGCATTTTGCCAAGAGACGAGTGGAAAACGACGGCTCCGATTCTAGCTTGCTTACACCCTATGCCTTCGGACTCTCGCCCGCTTGGCACTTAGCACCGCCTCCTTTTTCGACCACACGACCATGCGTTTCCGCCCAGTTCTCCCTCTGCGCCGCGCCGCGACCTCGCTCGCCCTCCTCGCCCTGCCCCTGCTGACGGGAGGCTGGATCCATGGCCCGCAGTCGACCTTCGACACAAAAGGTCCCGTCGCCCGCACGCAGCTCGAAGTGTTTTACGTCACGGTCTGGGTCACTTTGGCGATTTTCGTCATCGTCGCCTCCGTCCTGGCCTACGCCACGCTCAAGTTCCGGGTCCGCAAAAACGAGGGCACCAAGCCCGCCGATCCGCATCAAGGCCACGGCAACCCGCTGATCGAACTCTCGCTGATCGCCGCCTCCATAGGCGCGCTTGTCGTCATCGCCGTCCCCACGCTCAAGGCCATCTGGTATAGCTACGACGTTCCCGCGGAGCAGCGCGCCAACGCCTACGAGGTCAACGCCCGCGGTCTCCAGTGGTGGTTCCAATTCGAATATCCGTCCGAACAAATCGAAGGCGTGGGGCAGCTCGTGACCGCCAACGAGCTCGTCATCCCCGCCGGTCGGCCGGTCCGCGTGAATCTTCGCACCGACGACGTGATCCATTCGTTCTGGGTTCCCAAGCTCGCCGGCAAGGTGGACATGATTCCCAACCGCGGAAACCACATGTGGCTTCAGGCTGACGAGCCGGGCTACTTCTGGGGTCAATGCGCCGAATACTGCGGCGAGTCCCACGCCGTGATGCGCTTCCGCGTCATCGCCCTCGCCTCGGACGAATTCGCCGCCTGGCTCGAAAACCAAAAGAAACCGGCCCGCGTGGTTGAAGCCCCCGCGGCCGACGGACCGAAAGCCACCTTTGCCAGCTACGAGGTGCAGGATTGGAAACCCAACGCCCCGGGCTGGTCGGAAAAGTTCGACGAAAATCCGATGATGGCGTGGACCGCGTTCCAATTTCCGAACAAGGGCGAGGACGCCGCGCTCGTCGCGAAGGGCCGCGCTCTGTTCACCCAAAAAAGCTGCGTGAACTGCCACGGAATCCGCAGCCACGAAGGCGCCGGCACCACCGGCCCCAACCTCACCCATTTCGGCTCCCGCACCACGCTCGCCGGCGGTCTCTTGGAAAATACCAAGGAGAACCTCCACCGCTGGATTGTTGAACCGAACGAGGTGAAACCCGGTAACAAGATGTGGATGGGCATCGGCACCCACACCAACGTGAAGATGCAGGGTTATCTGGCGTGGGACCTCGAAACCCGCTCCTACGTCCCGGACGAAAACGACCCGAAGAAAATCAAGCAGGTCATCAACGTAAGCGACGAAGAGGCCCGAGCCATCGTCGAGTATCTCCACAGCCTCAAGTAGGCCGACACCTCCCGGTTTCGAGCCTCCTTCCTCACTCCCTTACTCCCTCATTCCCTTTTCGTCCGCCATGGCCTCCACCGCCACCACCGCCGCCTATACCGCACCCGCCGCCAAGTCCGCGTCGCGTCCCTGGTTCTTTACCCGCCCCGCAGCCAAAACCGGGCTCGTCTCCTGGCTCACCACCGTCGACCACAAGAAGATCGGCCTGCTCTATGCCGTGTTCGCGCTCTTCTTCTTCCTCGTCGGCGGTATCGAGGCGCTGATGATCCGCGTCCAGCTCGCGATCCCGAACAACACCTTCATCTCGCATCAGCTCTACAACGAGCTCTTCACGATGCACGCGACGACGATGATCTTCCTCGCCGTCATGCCGCTCTCCGCCGCGTTCTTCAATTACATGATGCCGCTCCAGATCGGCGCGCGCGACGTGGCGTTCCCCCGCCTCAACGGCTTCGCATTCTGGGTGTTTCTCGCCGGAGCGATCGTGCTCAACGTCGGCTGGTTCACCAAGGCCGGCGCGCCCGATGTCGGCTGGTTCGGCTACGCTCCGATCACGTCGAACACCTATTCGCAACAGTTCGTCGGCGACGCCTCCACCGACCTCTGGATCATGGGCCTCCAAATCCTCGGCGTCTCCTCGGTGATCGGTTCGCTGAACTTCATCGTCAC
>CAMLQS010000032.1 GCA_946482165.1 uncultured Verrucomicrobiota bacterium
TGGAAAGACGAGGCGCCCGTCTTCGCCCAAACGCCCGACTGGGTGCGCCACGTCGCCCCGAAATTCGACGGCAACATCTGGGCGCCCGACATCTTCCATCACAAGGGGGTCCACTACCTCTACTACTCCGTTTCCGCCTTCGGCCGAAACACCTCCGCCATCGGCGTCGCTACCAACCGCACCCTCGACCCGAAGAGCCCCGACTACGCGTGGACCGACCAAGGCATCGTCGTTCGCTCCGTCCCCGGACGAGACCTCTGGAATGCGATCGACCCGAATGTCATCCTCGACGAACAGGGCGCGCCGTGGATGACCTTCGGCTCCTTCTGGACCGGAATCAAACTCGTCAAGCTCGGCCCCGATCTCACGAGCGTCCTCAGCGGCCCCGGCGAAGAGTGGCACACGATCGCGTCGCGTCCGCGCGACTTCGAGGTCGACGAACGCGACGCCGGCGACTCCGCCAACCCCGAGCTCGACTACGCCAGCCTCTACACCCCGGAGCAGCTCCAGCGAAACAAAGGCATGATGAGCGGCTCCATCGAGGCCCCCTTTCTCTTCCGCAAGGACGGCCACTACTATCTCTTTATTTCCTGGGACCGCTGCTGCCAGGGCGCCAACAGCAGCTACAAGATTCTCGTCGGCCGCTCGAAGGACATCCGCGGCCCCTACATCGACAAGGAAGGCAAACGCCTCTCCCGAGGCGGCGGCACCCTCCTCGCCAAAGGCGACGGCATCGACTGGGCCGCCCTCGGTCACTGCGCCGCCTACACCTTCGACGGCAAAGACTACCTCGCCTTCCACGCCTACGACCTGAAGGACCAGGGAAAATCCAAACTCCGCATCCAGGAGATGGTCTGGGAAGACGGCTGGCCCGCGCTTCCGCCCGCCGAATAACGAGCGATGCTCAGAAGTAGCGGAATGGCGGTGCCGTTTCATCTCCGCGGAGGTCGTTCACGAAATCGCTCCGCGCTTCCGCCACACCCCGTCAAGCCTTCGATCCAAGCGGCCTCGTCCGGGCAATAATATCGGGAAATCGCCCGATACGCTTTGCGCGCGCGCCCGCTCGCGCCAAGATCGCGGCTTTTCGTTTCGGCGCCCAGCTCGTCCACCGAACGGAGCGCCGCGACGCACAGCCCTTACATTTCCGGAGAATACATCACAATGGATCACGCCAACCCGCACGCAGACGCCCCCACCGGCGGCAAATGCCCCTTCCCGCATCTTCACGGCACCATGCCCAAGCCCGGCCACGGCACCGTCGGCGGCCGCTCGAACCGCGACTGGTGGCCCAATCAGCTCAACCTGAAAATGCTCCACCAAAACTCCGCGCTCTCCGATCCCATGGGCGCGGGTTTCGACTACGCCGCCGAGTTCAAGAAACTCGATTTGCAGGCGGTTAAAAAAGATCTCCACGCGCTGATGACCGACTCGCAGGAGTGGTGGCCCGCCGACTTTGGCCACTACGGTCCCTTCTTCATCCGCATGGCCTGGCACAGCGCGGGCACCTACCGCACCGCCGACGGCCGAGGCGGCGCCGGCGGCGGCCAGCAACGCTTCGCTCCGCTCAACTCCTGGCCCGACAACGCCAACCTCGACAAGGCCCGCCGTCTTCTCTGGCCCATCAAGCGCAAATACGGCAAGCAGCTCTCCTGGGCCGACCTCATGGTCCTCGCCGGCAACGTCGCCCTCGAATCGATGGGCTTCAAAACATTCGGCTTCGGCGGCGGACGCGCCGACGTCTGGGAACCCGAGGAGAACGTCTACTGGGGCGCCGAGGAAACCTGGCTCGCCGACAAACGCTACTCCGGCGACCGCGAACTCGAGAACCCGCTCGCCGCCGTCCAGATGGGACTCATCTACGTCAACCCCGAGGGCCCCAACGGCAACCCCGATCCCGTCGCCGCCGCGCGCGACATCCGCGAGACCTTCGCCCGCATGGCCATGAACGACGAGGAAACCGTCGCCCTCATCGCCGGCGGCCACACCTTCGGCAAATGCCACGGCGCCGCCTCCGCCTCCCACGTCGGCCGCGAACCCGAGGCCTGCGGCATCGCGGCCCAGGGCTTCGGCTGGATCAGCGCCTACGCCAGCGGCAAGGGCGCCGACACCATCACCAGCGGTCTCGAGGTCACCTGGACCTCCACGCCGACCAAGTGGAGCAACAACTTCTTCGAAAACCTGTTCCGCTTCGAGTGGGAGCTCACCAAGAGCCCCGCCGGCGCCCACCAGTGGGTCGCCAAAAACGCCGACGCCATCATCCCCGACGCGCACGATCCGTCGAAGAAGCATCGTCCCGCGATGCTCACCACCGACCTCTCCCTGCGCTTCGACCCCGCCTACGAAAAGGTATCGCGTCGCTTCCTCGAAAACCCCGACCAGTTCGCCGACGCCTTCGCCCGCGCCTGGTTCAAGCTCACCCACCGAGACATGGGCCCGAAGCCCCGCTACCTCGGTCCCGAGGTGCCCTCCGAGGACCTCCTCTGGCAGGACCCGATCCCCGCCGTCGACCACCCGCTCGTCGACGCCGCCGACATCTCCGTCCTCAAAAACCGGATACTCGCCGCCGGCCTGTCCGTCTCGGACCTCGTCTTCACCGCCTGGGCCTCCGCCTCCACCTTCCGCGGCTCCGACAAACGCGGCGGCGCCGACGGCGCGCGCATCCGCCTCGCCCCGCAGAAAGACTGGGACGCCAACCAGCCCGCCAAACTCGCCAAGGTCCTCAAGGCCCTCGAAGGCGTGCGGCAGGCCTTCAACGCCTCCGCCGCCGGCGGCAAGAAGGTGTCCATTGCCGATCTCATCGTCCTGGGTGGCGCCGCCGCCATCGAAGAGGCCGCCAAGAAAGCCGGTTTCCCCGTCGAGGTTCCCTTCGCCCCCGGCCGCACCGACGCCACGCAGGAACAGACCGACGTCGCCTCCTTCGCGGTGCTCGAGCCGACCAGCGACGGGTTCCGCAACTACCAGAAAACGCGCTACACGCTCCCCGCCGAGCAACTCCTCGTCGACAAGGCCCAGCTCCTCGGCCTCACCGCGCCCGAGATGACAGTGCTCGTCGGCGGCCTCCGCGTCCTCAACGCCAACCACGGCAAATCTCAGCACGGCGTGTTCACCGCCCGCCCCGAGACGCTGACGAACGACTTCTTCGTCAACCTGCTCGACATGGCCAACGTGGTGAAACCCACCTCGCCCTCCGAGGAGCTCTTCGAGGTGCGCGACCGCGCCACCGGCGACGTGAAGTGGACCGCCACCCGCGTCGATCTGGTCTTCGGTTCCAACTCGCAGCTCCGCGCCCTCGCCGAGACCTACGCCGAGAGCGGCAACGAGGAAAAGTTCGTCCGCGATTTCGTCGCCGCCTGGAACAAGGTGATGAACGCCGACCGCTTCGACCTCCCCCGCCGGAGCTAAAGCACGCGCAATCGCCACGCCATCCGCCGACTCCAGGCGCCCGCCGCGTTCCCCTGCGGCGCGGAGCCTGTTTCGCCGGTGCTCCGCCGATGTCCGATCCTATCCAGCCTCCCGGCCCCACCCCCTCGAAATCGCAGCCGCACCCGAGACGTGCGCCGATTCTGCGTTCCCCGAGCGCGAAGTTCATCCTTCGCGGCCAGGCCTTCGGTTTTTCCTTCCTCCTCCTCGTGATGTGGACGGCCGAGTTCCTGCACCTGCCGAACCGCGTTTTCGGCGACTCGACGGAAGCCATGTGGCCGCGCATCGCGGTCCGCAGCGCGGCCATTATCGTCATCTGGCTGATCGTGCATATCACCACCTCGCACCTGCTCAAGCGCCTGCACGAGCTCGAGAACTACCTTCGCATCTGCAGCTGGTGCAGGAAAGTCAACGACCACGGCGAGTGGCTGAGCCTGGAGGACTATTTCGACAGCCGTTTCCAGACCGGCACCTCGCACGGCATCTGCCCAGCCTGCTCCAAGCGCCAGCTCGACCAGCACTTCACCGCCACCCGGGTGAAGCCCGAGCCACCCCCGCAAGCCTGACCGCGCGGCACATTTGGACTGCGGCGGCACGACGCCGCCTTCGACGACGAGACGCGTCTCGTCGCCGCACTCGGTCGACAACAATCGCCGGGACGGAGACACGCCGGGGAATATCCGGCCGCGCTGACATCGTTCTGGCCGATCACTCGCGGCGCCGCCTCCACCCTGCCGCTTGCCATTGCCCGCGCGTCCGGCAATCACTCCGGCGCACCTGACCTGGGTTCTCCTTCCAGCCACGTTCTCCCGCCCATGCCCCGCGCCGCGTTTCTTCCCCGCCCATTCATTTATGCGGCAGCCTGTCTCGTCGCGCTCATCGTGGCATCCTCGCTTCCCGCCGAGCCCCGTCCGCATCCCGACCGCCCGGATCGCCTCGTCGATGAACGGGGGGGCGTCTCGGTCGAATACTCCCCCGAGGACGAGCCCTGGGCCGCGGCCCTGCTCGAGGCCACCGCCGCGAAAAACGTCGGCATCGAGGCCCGCCTGACCGCGCACGCATCGCCCGCGTCCACCCTGCCCGGCTCGGCCGCAGACCTCCGGGTCCGACGCGACATCTTCCTCGCCGCCATCGCCCGACAGGTCGGCCTCGACGCGCCCACCGAACTCCAAGCCCGGACCTACGACACGTTCCTCGGATATTACGACATCCAAACCGTCATGATGGCCGACGGCGCCGCGCAGATCATCCGCGGCGCGAAACAACGCACCCATTCCATCTGGCGTCGCGACGATCTCGTGCGCCGCCTCCGAGACGGCGAACGCATCCCCGGCTTCAGTTACGACCCCGCCACCGACACCGGCCGCTTCCAATCGTATTCGCAATACATGCCCCCACGCGAATTGGTCGACGCGCTCAAGACCGAGATCGACGCCCAACGACTCGACCACGACTACTCCTTCGATATGCAAGACGGCACCACCGCCGTCGCCGCCTCCATCCGCCTGCGTCGGCCCCCAAAACCGTTGTCGATCCCCGCGCAGACGGCAGACGATTCGCCGACTCCGGAGATTCGTCTCGATTTTCCGCTCATTCTCAAAGCCGATCGCCTTGCCCGCGCCCCCTCCGCCGTGGTCGGGGAGTTTCTCGAAAGCTACGAAACGATGATGGCGGACGCCCTCGCCCAAGCCGTCCGCTATCGCGCCCCCGAGGTCGCCTACATCCTCTTCCACGAGACCGCCGAGATCGGCCTCGTCGAACGTCGTATCGCCAGCAGAGACAGACGCTGGCTCTGCGACGGCACCGCCAACTACGTGGCCTGGCGCGTCGCGCGCGACCTTGTCGACGCGGAGTTCGCCAAGCAGTGCTACGACCTCGACGACCAGCTCCGTCGCTACGCCGTGCAGCAGCCGCACATCGCCCTCGCCGACTGGCCCGCCGTGGAGAAACAGGACCGCGCGCTCCGCGACACGGATTCGAACCGCGCCCACTACGCCTACGCCACGCGCGCCATGTTCCTTCTCGCCGAGAAACACGGCGACGACGCCCTCTCGTCACTCTGGCGCGAAGTCGGCAAGACGCCCCTGCGCGAAGCCGATTCGCGCACCTTCGCCGCCGCGTATCGGAAACTGACCGGAGACGAGCTGCCCGCGCTCATACGCTCCGCCGAGCAAACCCCTCTGCCGGCCGCCCCTTGAGGCCGTAGCCAACGCGCCGATACGCGAGCGCCCCATGGACCGCGGCGGAACGACGCCGCCTTCGACGACGAGACGCGTCTCGCCTCCCCGCCGCATCTTGGAGGGACGCCGTCCCCGGCGTCCGCGCCCGCGAACCCGCTACGACAAAGACAGACCTGCCTCGATTTTGCCTCATCCTCCGACAGCGAACCTATCCGGCGCTACTTTGCCGCCGCGTTCAGTGTTTCCCCATTCGCCGGTTTCGTGGCCAACACCTCGCGGATGTAATCACGGCGCCATTCACGATATCCCCAATAGGCCGCGTCAGACGCCGCAAAATTTCCATCCATCCGGACGCGCATCAAAAACCAGCCCGGGCGCAACTCGACCCGCTCCTTTCCGGTATCCCAAGTGACCCACCAAAAATTCCGGCGATAAGTGCCGAGCGGTTCCCGAACCAACCCATGTGCCGAGGCCCATCGAAACACGCGGCCTTCCTCAAAAACGATCAGGTTCTTTGAATCGCAAAGACAGTCCGAGATCGGCGTGTGCCAATACCCGTTCAACGGCGCGGGGACCAGCCACCACGCCGCGACCGACAAAGCCACGGCGAGCCCCCCTCGCTTCAACACCCGCCGCTTGGCCGGGGAAAACGTGTCCCGAAACCCGGCTCCTATCCGCCCGCGACGCGGAAAATTCGCGACTAGAAAAACAGCCAAATACCAGCCTCCGATCGCCAGGATCTCCGCGGCGTCGCGCACCCGCCCGAGCTTTTCGCCCTCCACACCGAAAATCCACTCCGCCACTTCGATATTCCACTTCGTCACGCCCAAGGCCGCAGCCAAAGCGAGTCCCGCCCCCATGCCGAAACGATTCCACCGGCTCCCGACGGCCCGGTCCCGGAGAGGCAAACCCAAGACAAACGCCGTTCCCGCAGCGAAAGCTCCCGCCAGCCCACAAACGACGATTCGCATCCCGCCTTCCGCCCAAGTCGGAATCTCCGGAAGCAAAAGAAACGCGCAGCCGGTTCCAAACAAACCCGCGAGCGCGTAACGCGCGCAGGAAGTGCGTAATCGCTCATTCAAGAAAACCTTGTCCGATTCAGAGGTCATGCGGACCAGGAAATGCGTTCACGTTCGGCGTCACCACCAGCAACGCCGGCCCCGCCTTGGCCGGCCGCCATGCGTCCTTCGCCGCCGAAACCTCCAACGCGCGATCCACCCACTCCCGCGCGCTCGGCGGCGGCCAGTCGACACGCAGGATCGCGCATTTTCCGGCGCCCATCGACAAGACCGACTCGCTCGTCTCTGTCTCGAAGATCGGCCGATAAAACCCGGAGCGCCTGGTCGATTCCGCCCCATCGGGCGCCAGCTCCCTGAACCCCAGGAAACGCGTGCGCTTCACCACCGCCCGCAGTCGTCCGCTCGATTCCGTCCCGTCGCCGCTCTCCGGATACAGCTCCACTTCCACTCCCACGTTCCGGGCGGTGAACTCCTGCGGGACGCCACCCACGGTAATCATCACCCTCGTGGCGGGCGCCTCCGGGTCCGCGCTTCGTGGGCTGAAGGCCAGCACGGCGGGCCGATCCACGCCGGCTCGCAAGGTGACCACGTTCCCCGAATCGGAGCGCCGCTCCGCGCGTAGGTGCTCCAGCAGCGCCGTGGCTTTCTCTATTGAATGGATGCTCCAGCCGCCGCCGATCCAAGGCGCCGAAAGCTCGTTCAACTCGACCCACCGCGCCTGCAAACGAACCCCGTCGGACGCATTCGGCGGCTGCACGGCAATCCCGGCGATGAAGGGATCGGCGGCGTGAAGCGCACCCGCTCCAAGGCATGCGAGCGCGAATAAAATCCACCCGCCCCGGCGCACAGAAGCTCCGATGAACATCCTCCGAACGTAGGCCCTCCCGCCACGCCGCCAATGTAGATTTCATCCCGTCTTCATCCAGTCTTCATCCTCACCGCACGGTCATGCGGCATGCTGCTCCACGCTCGCCGGCCCTGTCGTTGCCCCCTCGCCTCCCACCCTCCGCGCTATGCTCCCGTTAAAACAACAACTCCGCCGCCTCGGCATCGGCCTCGCTCTCGGGTTCGGCCTGCCGCTCCTCGTCTACGCGCTCTGGAATCCCGGCGAAGCCTCCTCGCACGGCAAATTTGACCGCGCCCGCAACGGTCTCTGGCTCGCGCATGGCTGGATGGGCGACGACGCCTGGTTCGCCCGCAACAAACGCAACCCCGCCGACTACGACACCTCATCCTCCCGCGATCGTCTCCGATCCACCTGCGCGGAGAACGGCATCCTCTACGTTTTCCCCCATCTGTGCCCGGCCTCGCCGCGAGGCGACCTTCCTGCACACGACGCCGACCGTATCGAGGCGCTCCTCGCCGCGCTTCCCGACGCCAAAGTTCTCCCCTGGGTCGGAGGCGTGCATGGGCGACATTGCCCCGTGGAATCCTCCGTCTGGCGCGCCGCGTTCGCCGCGAACTGCGCCGACCTGCTCCGCCGCCACCCGGGCCTCGCCGGCCTGCATCTCAACATCGAGCCCATGCCCGACGGCAACACCGCCTTCCTCGCGCTCCTCGACGAGTTGAAGCGCGCCCTCGGCGACGAAAAACTCCTTTCCGTCGCCGCCTATCCTCCGCCCACGCGGTGGCACCCGCATCCCGAGGTCCACTGGAGCGAAGCCTACTACCGCGAGGTCGATCGACGCTGCAACCAACTCGCCCCCATGCTGTATGACACCTCCCTTCGCCTTGAAAAAGTTTACACGAGGCTCGTCTCGGACTGGACGCACGAGGTGGCCACTTGGACGGACCACGCCGAACTGGTTCTCGGCGTCCCCGCCTACGAAGACGCCGGCGTCGGATATCACGATCCGCGCGTCGAAAACCTCGACAGTGCGCTCCGCGGGGTAAACGCCGCCCTCGTCGATCTCGGCCCGCGCGCCCGGCGCGTGAGCGGTGTGGCGGTCTACGCCGACTGGACCACGAGCCCGGACGAATGGGCGCTCTTCCGGCGCCGCTTCCACTCTTCGGCGGAACCGTAAGAGCCGCATGCTCGCGTGACCGGGACCGACCTCCGCCGTTCCCGCACCCTGTGCCACGCGGCCGCCGTCGTTCGCTACGCCCGGACCCTCCGCGCGGAAGACCTCAAAGACCGACCGCGCTCCAAACGCACCGGCGCTCACGCTCCCGGCGGACTCTCCATCAGCAGATAGTCGCCGTCTTCAGAGCACCCGCGGCCAACCACGCGCCAGCCGCGCCGACGATAAAACTCCCGCGCCTCGCCGTTAAGTTCCACGCACTTGAGGCGTAGCGGTCCGGGATGCCGGTTCGCCGCGAAATCGAGCAACGCCGAGCCCACGCCGCGGCCGTGCCGCGCGAGATCGACATAGAGATGATGCACAAACGCATCCTGCGCCCACACGGACACGAACCCCAGCACCAGACCGGCCTCGCGCGCCACATAGACCGCCTCGCCCTCCGCGTCCCGCGCCAGCGTCGATTCCACGATTCGCTCAGGCTTCAGCCACGTGAAGCGCGCCTGGCGCGTCTCGCGGTAAATTCGCTCCAGTTCCGACCACTCTTCCGGGCGCGCGTCTCCAATCTCCATTTTCCGCGAGCGTCGCCATTTTGCATAACCGAAAGCGAACCGATTCGAAACTTGGCCCCGCGCGCGGAGAGTCCGCCTTGCGCGCCCGCTTGCTCCCCATGGAACCCAACACAGATTGTTGCATTTCCTCCCGCCCAGTCATGAACACGCTCCCTCCGCCCTCTCTCTACGAACGCATCGGCGGTCGCGACGGACTGATGCTTTTGCTTCGCCGTTTCTACGCCGACGTGCGCCAGCATCACGTGATCGGCCCCATCTTCACCGCTCGCATCGACGACTGGCCTTCCCACCTGGAAAAGATCGCCGGCTTCTGGTCCGGCCTCACCGGAGGCCCTGCGCTTTACGGCGGCGGCATGGCCGCGCGACACATCCCGCTGCAACTCGAGGAACCGCATTTCGCAGCCTGGCTCGAGCTCTGGCGGCGCCATTGTCGCGCGCATCTCGGAGCCTCGGAGGCGGAGGAAATGATCCAGATCGCCGAGGCGCTGGGCCAACGTCTTCGCGCCATCACCGCGATGCACCGACGCCAGGACGGCTGAGCTCCAGCGCAAAGCCCGTGAAACGGTAGCGCCGCTCCAGCTCCTCGCGCGTCAGCTTCTCCGGCCCGATCATCGGATCGCCGACAAGAAACCGTTCCCCCTCCCGTCCGAGAAACGGGATGAAGTGACCGCGCCCCTCCTCGACTTTCACGCCCACGATCGCCGGCCACCGCACCGTCTCGGGAAATCCGGCCTCGCGGAGAAATTTTGCCTGCATCCCGCGCGCTCGCGCCTCTCGCGCCAGATACCAGGCCTCCGTGCCTCCCCGATAACTGTGCGCCGCCCGCGCCATGTCGCGCTCCCGAACTTCGACACCTCGCGCGCGCAAGACCGTCGCCAAACTCGCCGGCCCGCAGGTCGCCAAGGTGCTTTGAATGCAAACTTCCTTCGTCCAAACCTCGCGAAATTCGTTCTCCGGCAATGGCGCGAGCACAGGCTTCAGAAAGGGTCCCGTCGCCGCGCCCGTCGTGGCGAGCAAGGGCAACAAAAGCGCCCGCCGCGGCAGCCAGGCCGCCGCGCAGCCGCCAAGGACGCCCAATGGAAGCACCCAGAGTTCCGACCCGCGCCACGAGCGCATTTCATAAAACCAGGACCACTCCGGCACGACGCGCAGGTAGTGCGCCGCGAAAAGGAGCCCCGGCGACGCGAGGACCAGCGCGCCCCCGCTCCACGCCGAAAGCCGCGCGCGCGCGGTCCTCCGCCCCGCCCGATGCACGAGCGCGAACAGCGCCACCGCCAGCACTCCGCAAATCAGACCAAGCCAATTATAGCCCGCCATAAGCCAATGGCAGCCCGTCCGCCTTCGCCCGCCAAGGGATTTTCACGCGGCACCTCCGATATGGACTGCGGCGGCACGACGCCGCCTTTGACGACGAACCTCGGCTCGTCGCCCGTCACAAACACGCCGTATACTGTATGCATACTTCGATACACGGTCTGGACGCCCCCAGCTTGTAATCCGTCCCGATTCCCCGCTGTGTCATTGCCTTCCGTTCATGCGCTTCGCCGTCTCGCTCCGCGTTTGCATCTCCTTCTTTCTCGCTGTCGTCGGCGCCGCTGCCCTACGCGCCGACGCCCCTGTCTACACGGTAGACTTCAGCCCCCCGTGGACGGTAGGGCAACTATTCGAGGTGGAAGCGGCCAGCCACCAGAAGACCCGCACCGTCATCGCCTCCGGCCAGAAGGTCGTCAAAGAGCATAAACAAAGCTCGGTGCGAACGATGAAGGCCGACGCCGTGGCGCTGGCGGTCCATCCCAACGGCGGTCTGCGCAAGGCGCTCTATATCGTTCGCTCGTTTCGGGTCGGTCTCAACGAGGCCGAAGAGACACCGTTTCTGCCCAAGGGCACGAAGATCATCGTCGAGCAAACAGACAACGGCGAATCGATCACCGTGGACGGCAAGCCGGCCGCGCCCGAGCAGGAAGCCGTGATCAAGATCCTTACCGCGAACCACTCCTCGAAATACTCCAGCCAAACCATCTTTGGCCCGACCAAACCTGTCGCCATTGGAGAGAGCTGGCCCATCAACACCGATGCTTTTCGCGAAAGCCTCGCCCCCAATCGACCCCGCCTCGCGGACGGCTCCATGAAACTGGTCTCCTACGAGGGCGACGAAGCCGTCAAGATCGCTGTCGTAACGGGGAAAATCACGGTAAGCATGGAAGACGCCTCCCTCCCGGCCGGCTTGACCCCGAAATCGTCCGAGATCGTGCTCGAACTCGACGGACGCATCCCCGCGAAACGCGCCGACGCCGAACACCGCGAGTCGACGAAAACCACCCTCCGCATCCATCGCGAAGGCAAGGGCGCCGATGGCCAGGGGGTCGTTTTCCAGATCGACGGCGAAGGAGAAGATCGGACCGTCCTTCGCTACCGCTGATCCCCGTCAGTAGCGCGACCGAGCCCCGCGCGACCGGCCTCACTCCGCCGGCGGCTTGCAGGCGGTGAAAATCATGTAGCGCAGCGCGCGGACCCGATAGGCCAGCCACAAGCGCGGTAGGGTCTTGGCGAATACGCGGCTGTCGTTGCGCCCGTCGAGAAGGAATCGCGCGTAACGCGGGTCGACGACGAGGCCGAGCAGCAGGCGGCGCGCGCAGATGGACCAAGTCTTGGCCACGCGTTCGGAGACGTCGTCGCGTCCCGTCACATTCAGACCGGCCGCGCTGATCCAGTTCACGTAATCTTCCTCGCGATCGATACTCGCCAGGCGGCCTTCGCGCCGGATGGGATCGAGGAGACGGCGCTGATGCCATGGCTTGGGCTGGCGGCCGGCCGTCCAGGCGCACACGACCAGGCGTCCCTCCGGGCGCAACACGCGGGCGACCTCGCGAAACACCGCGGCCTTGTCCGCCATGTGCTCGGTGCTCTCGATGGCGATGACCGCGTCCTGGCTGGCGTCGGGCAAATCGTTCTGCAGCCAGTCGCCCAGCACGACGCGCGGGTTCGCCTCCTCGTCGACGAGCGCCTGCTCCTCCTGCTTTTGCTCCTGCGCGGTTTGCTGGCCCTGCGCATACCAATACTGCGCCTCGGACACGGTATAGCCGACGACCTTGGCGAGCTTCTCGTTGGCAAGGATGCGCGCGGTGGCGCCGTAGCCGCAGCCTATATCGGCCACGTTAGTTTTGGGCGCGATGCGGGCGCGGGCCGCGACCACATCGACCAGTGCGCGCACGGCCTCGTCGCGCGACTCGCGGCCGGTCGCCCAGAATCCGTGGTGGACGTGTTCTCCCCAAAGATCGCGATAAAAACGATCAAGCTGGTCGTAGTGGCGGGCGACGTCTTCGCGAGTGACGCCGGGCGCCGGCGAGGATGCGGCGCGCGCGGGAGCGGCTGCGGTGGCGGCATTCATGTGGCGATACGGGTTCGGGAAAAATGCGCGAAGGCGGCGTGGCTTGATGGAGCCGGAAGATGCCACCCGAGGCTCAAAAATGCTCGCGGGCGATGCGTGGGGCTGCGGGTGGGGGCGTCGCCCCATGGGGTAGGCATGCGCGGCTGGGACTGTTCTCCGCCGTCCCCGTTCCGGATGCGGGCGCCCGGAAGCCGGGTTTGGCAGAAATTTCGCAAAAAAAAAGCCGGCCCCGCGAATGGGGCCGGCCTGAAATGGCTGACTGGGAGCCGGGCTTGGGCTAGCGGCTGCGCGACGCCCGTCCTAGATGGCGGACTCGCCGCGCTCGTCGGTGCGGATGCGGACCGCGTCCTCGAGGCCGACAACGAAGACCTTGCCGTCGCCGATCTTGCCGGTTTTCGCGGCTTTGACGATGGCGTCGACGGTCTTGGTGACCATCTCGTCGGCGACAACGATCTCGAGTTTAACCTTGGGGAGGAAATCGACGGTGTATTCGCTGCCGCGGTAGATTTCGGTGTGCCCCTTCTGGCGGCCGAAGCCCTTGACCTCGGTGACGGTCATACCCTCGACGCCGATTTCGGAGAGGGCCTCCTTAACCTCCTCGAGTTTGAAAGGCTTGATGATGGCGATGATGAGTTTCATGCGGGTTTTTAAGGTGGTTGTGAAATGTGTAGTGTCTCGGGGATGCGGCGCAAGGAAAGTGTCCGAGCGCCGCTTGGCGAAACGTAAGCCTTATTTGTGGGCGGGGGTGAAGTCGGGATAGGCCTCGTTGCCATGCTCGCCGATGTCGAGACCTTCGACCTCCTCCTCGGCGCTCACGCGGATTCCGTTGAAGGCGGCCTTGACCACATACCAGGTGACCAGCGAAGCGGGGAACACGATCACGCCGACCAGGAGGATGCCCTTGATCTGGGTGATGGTCTGCGCGATCACGCTCTGGCCGGTGGGCAGCGCGGCAATGGCGGTCGCAATGTCGTTATTGTAGAAAAGACCGAGCGCGAGAGTGCCGAAAACACCGTTCACCAAGTGCACCGAAAGCGCGCCGACGGGGTCGTCTATCTTCATTTTGTCGAAGAAAAGCACGGAAAGCACCACGAGCACGCCGCCGATGGCGCCGATGATGCACGACGACCCGACGGTCACGAAGGCGCAGGGCGCGGTGACGGCGACGAGGCCGGCGAGACATCCGTTCAAGGTCATCGAGAAATCGGGCTTCTTGAGAAGCACCCAGGCGGTGATGGTCGAGGTGATGGCGCCGAAGACGGCGCCCATGTTCGTCGCAACGAGGATGTGGGAGATCGCGGCGCCATCCATCGCGGCCATGGTGGAGCCGGGGTTGAAGCCGAACCAGCCGAGCCAAAGGATAAGCACGCCGAGGGCGGCGGAGGTCATGCTGTGGCCGGGGATCGGATGGACGCGGCCGTCCTTGAATTTGCCGAGGCGCGGTCCCAGCACGATGATGCCGGCGAGCGCGGCCCAGCCGCCCACGGAGTGGACGACGGTGGAACCGGCGAAGTCGCGGAAGTTAATCGCCGCAAGATAGCCGCCGCCCCAGATCAGGTGGCCGCCGATCGGGTAGATGAAGGCGACGAGCACGAGCGAGAAGGCGATAAAGGCCAGGAACTTGATGCGCTCCGCGACCGCGCCGGAGACGATCGTCGCGGCGGTGCCGGCGAAGGCCAACTGGAAGAAGAACTTCGCCCAGAGCGGAACCGGGGTCCAGTTCAGGGCGCCGTAGACCCCCTCATACTTCGCGGTGGAGAAGGGATTCATCGCCGCGTAGGCTTCGCCGAGCGCGGGCGAATTGTCCGCGCCGCCCACCAAGAAGAGACCTTCCGTGCCGAAGAAGCCGTTGCCGTCGCCGAACATCAGGCCGAAGCCGATCACGTAGAACGAAATGGTCGAAAGCGCGAAGACGATGAAGTTCTTGGATAGAATGTTCACGCAGTTCTTCGCGCGGCAGAGGCCCGATTCGACGAGCCCAAAGCCCGCGTTCATGAAGAAAACGAGCATCGCGGCCAGAAGCACCCACACGGTGTCGAGGCCGATGCGCAGCGCGCTAAACGTGGAAATATCGGGAAGCGCCGGAGCGGTCGCCGCCGCGGCGGGCGCGGCCTCTTGCCCATACGAGGTCGCGGCAAGCGCGCCCAGTGCGAGGACACCTGTCAGTTTCAGCAGCCCGGCGAGGGGCTTGGACCATGACTTCATAGCGTAGTTTGTTCGTAGGTTATTGATCTTGAGCGGGCTTAACGTCGGTCGATAAGGCCTCCGGTCCCGGAATAGCACGCGTTGTGCCAAGGGCGCCCGCCCATCGAACGCATTCATGGCGTCAAAAAGATTTCATCATTCCCCTCCGCTTCATGAATCCGCCGGCGCGGCGCCTCCCGCGCGTCCTGCGTATTCCATCTTCGGATACGGACGCGAAAAACCCGCCGGCTCGGGGAGCTCGGCGGGTTTGTATTTGGCAATCGGTTACGGCTCTGTCGCTCTCGGCCGGGGCCGGGTTCAGCCGGCGGCGGGCGCGGCGGGCGCCTCGGGCGCGACGACGGCGATGTGGAGCTCCTTGAGCTGCTTGTCGGTCACCGGCGTGGGCGACTGCGCCATGAGGTCCTGGCCCTTCTGGGTCTTCGGGAAGGCGATCACGTCGCGGATGCTCGTGGTGCCGCAGAGCAGCGCGCACATGCGGTCGAGGCCGAAGGCGATGCCGCCGTGCGGGGGCGCGCCGTAGGTGAAGGCCTTGAGCATGTAGCCGAAGCGGCTCTCGACCACGTCGGCCGGGATCTTGAGCACGTCCTTGAAGACCTTCTCCTGCACCGCGGGCTGATGGATGCGGATCGAACCGCCGCCGAGCTCCATGCCGTTGAGCACGAGGTCGTAGTGCTGGCCGCGGACCTTGTCGGGAGCCGTATCCAAAAGATGGAGATCCTCCGCGACGGGCGCGGTGAAGGGGTGGTGCGTGGCGAGGTAGCGCTTCGCGTCCTCGTCGTAGGTCATGAGAGGGAAATCGACCACCCAGAGGAACTTCCAGTCCTCGTGGCGAATCTCCATCTTGCCGCGTTTCACGAGGAGTTGCGCGGCCTCGAGACGGATGCGGCCGAGGATGGCGCAGGCCTTCTCCCAGGGCGCGGCGGCGAAGAACACCACGTCGCCGTCGGCGATGCCGAGCTGCGCGGTGAGCGCGGCCTTCTCGGCGTCGGAGAAGAATTTCACGATGGGCGACTTCCACTCGCCGCCCTCGCACTTGATGAAGGCGAGGCCCTTCGCGCCGAGGCTCTTCGCGATGTCCTCGAGGTTCTTGAGCTCGCCCTGCGTGAGGTCGGCGAGGCCCTTCGCGTTGATCGCCTTGATCACGCCGCCGCCGGCCACGGTGGCTTGGAATACCTTGAACGCGGAGTTGCGGAAGGTTTCCGAAAGGTCGGTGAGCTCGAAGCCGAAGCGCATGTCCGGCTTGTCGACGCCGAAGCGGTTCATCGCCTCGTGGTAGGGCATGCGCAGGAAGGGCGTGGCGGGCTCGGTGCCGAGCACCTCTTTCCAGATCCGCGTCACCATGCCTTCGAAGAGGCGATACACGTCCTCGCGGTCGATGAACGAGGCCTCGACGTCGACCTGGGTGAACTCCATCTGGCGGTCGGCGCGCAAGTCCTCGTCGCGGAAGCAGCGGGCGATTTGGAAGTAACGCTCCACGCCCGCAACCATGAGGATCTGCTTGAACTGCTGGGGCGACTGCGAGAGCGCGTAAAACTGGCCGGCGTGGATGCGCGAGGGCACGAGGTATTCGCGGGCGCCCTCCGGCGTGGATTTGAAGAGCGCGGGCGTCTCGACCTCGATAAATTCCTGGGAGTCGAAATAGTCGCGGATCGCCTTGGTGGCCTTGTGGCGAACCTGGAGGTTCTTGCGCATCTTCGGGCGGCGCAGGTCGAGGTAGCGATAAGTGAGACGGAGGTCCTCGTTGACCTTGTCGCCGCCCGCGTCGGTCAGCGGGAAGGGCGGCGTGTCGGAGATATTGTGGATGACGAGTTCCGTGGCCGAGACTTCGATCGCGCCGGTGGGAAGGTTGGCGTTGGTGGTGCCCTCCGGGCGGGCGACGACCTTGCCCGTGATGGCGATGACGGACTCGGGCTTCGCGGTGGCTGCCTGCGCCGCGAGCTCGGCGTGGTCCTGCGGGTCGAACTTCACCTGGGTGATGCCCTTCCGGTCGCGCAGGTCGATGAAAAGGATGCCGCCGTGGTCGCGGATGGAGTCGACCCAGCCGACGAGCGAGACGGTGGCGCCGAGGTCGGCGGCGGTGAGCTGGGCGCAGTGGTGCGTGTGCTTCATGGCGGAAAAAACGGGAAGGGTATTCGGAGACGTAGCCGGCCAGCAAAGCCCCCCGCGCGCCCGCCGGGCAACGAGATTTTGCCGACTTACCTCGCCGGCAACAACACCGGCGACGGCACGACCACCTTCACTCGGTTCCAGGTAGGGCGGGGACTCTGGGCCCGCCGCGCGTTGCCGCGGGCGGCGCCACTCGGCCGCAGCGCACCCGGCCCCCCCCCCCCCGCGCCCTACCCGATGGAATCCCGATTTTATTGGTCGCCGGATTCATTCTTCTTTGCCGATTCCTCCTTCCAGCAAGCGGTCCACAGGATCTTGTCCCGAAACTTGGTTTCGTCGGGCTCTTGAACCACTCCCCGTGCAACCAGCCAGCGTAGCAGCGGCATGACTTGGGAAAACATCCAGTAGGCTCCATACCCTCCGCCTAGTCCCGCCGGCACCGCCGCCAGCACCGATCCCACTCGCCCGATTCTTTGATCTAGATTCGAAACGACCACGACGCCGGACCCGCACATCGCGATCATCGAAAGCAGATGGAACAGGGCCTGTTTCCGAGCCGGCGGCCCAAACAGCCATAACTCCGCTGCGATAGCGTAGGGAAGAGGAAGCGGTTTCGTTGGCTTCTATTGCTACTCCGCGCTCCACAACACATGCCAGCGCCTGCGCGCGATCTCGCCGCCACGCGCAAACCCCGCCGCTCGCGCCGCCGCATCGTGCTCCTCCCGCGTGCCCGGTTGGTCGGCTCCGCGGATGTGCCCGATGATCGCCTCCACACCCTCGCGCGGGATCGCCGTCCACTCCGCCTCGATCCACCCGCAATACGCGTCCAGCCAAGCCTCGCGCGTCTGCCCTTCGTCGCGCATCGAATCCAGCACGAGCAACAGCCCGCCCGGCGCCAGCTTCTCCCGCGCCAGCCGCACCGCCTCCGCCCGCTCCTCCGCGCTCAAATGATGCAGCGTGAAGCCTGAGAAAATCAGATCGAAGCGCTCGCCGTTCTTCTTCCGCAGCGCGTTCCGCAAATCGCCTTCTTCAAACTTCGCCGCTCCGCCGAACCCCGCGAAATTCCTCCGCGCATGCTCGAGCGCCACCGGCGAAAGATCGTGCCCCTCGTAACGCTCCACGCGCAGCGCGCCCAGCACCGGCGCCAGATGCCGTCCGCCGCCACATCCGAGATCGAGCACCGAAAGCGCCCGCTCGCCGAAACGCGCCGTCAGCGTGCGCGACACCTCCGCGTAGAGCTCGCGGTGAAACATGTAGTCGAGATCGAGCACGCGGTCGTAGATCGACCACAGATCGAAAAATCCCTTGATGTCGCCCGACCCGTCCAAGGCGCTCATCCGCGGAAAAGCCGAGTCACGTTTCGCATCGCCCGTCTTCTGCCCCACTCCCCCGAAAGTTGAAACCCTTGAAATCACCTCGCCATCCCGGCCCATCGCTCCGCGCGCGGTCGTAGTTTCCCGACGCAAACCTTGCGCTGTCCGCCCGCCGCACCCATCCCCGCAGCGGCGCATGAAACCCTTTACCACGATCCTCACCCATCCCGGCTCCGCCCATAAGGACGAATTCATCGCCTGCTGCCTCCTCATCTCCACCGCTCCCGCGCCGATCCTCCGCCGCGAGCCGACCGAGGCCGACCTCGCCGATCCCGCCACCCTCGTCCTCGACGCCGGCCATCGCCACGAGCCCGCGCTCAACAACTTCGACCACCACCAACTCCCGCGCGACCACACGCCCACCTGTTCGATCTCGCTCATCCTGAAGGAACTCGACCTCTACGCCGACGCGCGCGAATTCCTCGACTGGCTCGAACCCGCCGAATGGTTCGACTGCCGCGGCCCCAACGACACCGCCCGCCGCCTCGGCATCGACCGCGAGATCGTCAACAAGCTCAACTCGCCCCTCGACGGCGCCCTCCTCCGCCGCTTCGCCTTGGCCTCGCGCCTCCAGCCCGGCGACGCGCTCTGGGAGGTCATGCGCTTTGTCGGCGACGACGTGCTCTCCTATCTCCGCGACCTCCGCTCCCGACTCGATTTTGTCGGCCGCCATGGCGAGTGCTGGTCCCTCCGCGAGGGTGCCGTTGATCGGCAAATCTTTTTCGTTCCTCGCACCGATCCGCTGCCGGACGACCCTTCCGCCGGCATCGACCGCTACATCTCCAGCAAAGGCCTCGCCGACCGCGTCATCGCCACCATCTCGCCCGACCGCCGGAGCACCGGCTACGGACTCTCCCGCTTCCGCGATCACCCCCTCCTCGATTTCACCCGGATCAAATCCGAGCCCGACGTCCACTTCACCCACGCCGGCGGTTTCGTCGCCAAAACCACCGCCACCGATCCCGCCCGCCTCCGCGCGCTCGTCGTCCTCGCCATGAATTCGTAAGCGGCCCCGCCCGCGCGTGTAACAAGCCGCGAAAAGCGCTTATGTAGGATTTGAACTCCCCCAAATCCGTGCCCCGCGTTCCCCGTCTCCCGGCTTCAGACCGTCCGCGCCGCAACTCCGCGCGCTTCCCGACATGAGCGACCCGGCCCGCGATTCCCGCCCGCCGTCCGCGCACCCGATGTTCCTGACCACGCGCTGGTCGATCATCCTCTCCGCCCGCGACAAGGATTCTCCCGCCTCGGACGACGCTTTGGCCACGCTCTGCCGGATCTACTGGTATCCGCTGTATGCCTACGTGAGGCGGCGCGGCCGTTCCCCGCACGACGCGCAGGACCTCACGCAGGGCTTCTTTGAGCGGCTCCTGGAGAAAGACTATCTCCGCTCGGTCGCGCCCGAAAAGGGCCGGTTCCGCGCCTTCCTCGTCGTCGCGATGAAACACTTTCTCGCCAACGAACGGGACAAGGAGCGCACCCTCAAGCGAGGAGGCGGCGTCCTGCACCTGCCGCTTGATTCCGGGCTGGCCGAATCGCGTTACCTGGAAGAGGCGGCGGAGCAAATGCCGGCCGACCAGATCTTCGAACGGCGCTGGGCCCTGACCTTGCTCGACCGGGCGATGGCGCGATTGCGCTCGGACTACGAAAAGTCCGGCCGGATCGAGGAGTTTCATTGCCTGAAAACCTTCCTCACCTCGGATCGGGGCGAGGTCGCCTACCCCGAGATCGCCGCCCGCCTCGGCCTGAACGAAGGCGCCGCGCGCGTGGCGCTGCATCGGCTGCGAAAACGATTCCGCCAGCTCTTTCGCGACGAGATCGCGGAGACCGTGTCCGATCCGGCCGAGGTCGACGACGAAGTGCGCCACGTCGTGTCGGTGCTCGGCCGCGATTGAGAATTTCGGTAACAAACTCCGCGGCGTCCTTCTCTGTTTCGTGTGAACACCCATCCACCGAAAAAATCCCCCTGCCCCCGCTGCGGCCTGCCGATGTCAAAGGACGCGCCCGAAGGGCTCTGCCCTCGCTGCCTCGCGGCGGTGAACCTGCAAGACGACAGCCTCTTCGCCGCCCCCGGCGAGCGGCCTCCGCCCCCGTCCCCCCAGGAGATCGCGCCTCATTTCCCGCAACTGGAGATCCTCTCCTGTCTCGGACGCGGCGGCATGGGCGTGGTCTACAAGGCGCGCCAAAAAGCGCTCGACCGCCTCGTGGCGCTCAAACTCCTCGATCCCGGACGCGAAAAGGACCCGGAGTTTTCCCAGCGTTTCGCTCGCGAGGCCCAGGCGCTCGCGAAGCTCAACCACCCGCATATCGTCGCCATCCACGACTTCGGACAGGCGGGCGGCTTCTTCTACCTGCTGATGGAATACGTGGACGGCTCCAACCTGCGCACGCTCCTGACAAACTACCGCTTCACTCCCGAGCAGGCGCTGGCGATCATCCCCTCCCTCTGCGACGCCCTCCAATACGCGCACGACCGCGGCATCGTCCACCGCGACATCAAACCCGAAAACCTCCTGCTCGGCAGCGACGGACACGTGAAGGTCGCCGACTTCGGCCTGGTGAAAATGCTCGGCTCCGGGGACTGCCCCGAGGAGCACCCCGTGGGCACGCCCAGCTATATGGCGCCGGAGCAGATCGCGTCTCCCGACAAGGTGGACAACCGCGCCGACATCTACTCCCTCGGCGTGGTTTTCTACGAGATGCTCACCGACCAGCGCCCCGGCCCGGGCCAGGTCGTCGCGCCCTCGCGAAGAGTAAGCATCGACGTGCGTCTCGACGAAATCGTCCTCCGCGCCTTGGCGAAAGAACCCGCGTTGCGCTACCAGCAGGCCAGCGTGTTCAAGACGCACGTGGAGACGATCGCCCGCTCCCCGACCACGCCGACGCCGCGGAGCGACGACAAGCTCCCCCCTCCGCGCGCCGCCGCCGGTCAAGCGCGCGAGGCCCGCCCGCCGAGCCCCCTTCGAGGCTCGGCCCTCAAGCTCACGGTGGTGCTGCTCGCCATCGCCCTGCTCGGCGTCGCGGCGACGGTCTACAGCCGAGCGCGCGTGGCCAAAGCCGCCCATCAGGTGCGGGCCGACGCGGAAAAATCCCTCGCCGAAGGTCGCGGCGCCCTCGACGGCCCACCTGCGTTGCAGGAGCCGCTGTCCCTTTGGAAACAAGGCGACAAACCCGCCGCCGTCCGCCGCTTCGTCGCAACGGATTGGTCCGCCGGACGGCTCTTTCCCGCCGATTCGGTTCTCAGCCTGGGTGAGAAGGATTTCGCCGCTCTCTCCGCCACCGAACGAGAAGCAAAAGGCGCCGAGATGCACGCCGTGATCGAGGACCTCCGCAACCTCGCCCGCGCGGTCGAGGACTCCGGAGTGGATGCCGCAAGCGCCCAGGACCCGCGACAGGCACGCGCCTGTTTCGAATCGCTCCGGAATTTCGGCCGCGCCCTCGACGCCCCGCAAGGCCTCCTGCTCGTGCGAATGGTGGGGCAATCCATCGAGAAAAAGGCCGCCAAGCACCTTACGCCCCTTCCCGCCCCGGCCCCCTGAATCTGCGCCCTCGAAACCCGGCTCGGCCAACGCGACCGAGGCGGAGGCGGGCCGGCAGGCCCGTCGGCCCCCCCACCCGCGCGCTTGCGCACCGGGCCCCGGTTATCGGACATTGCTTGTTTAGCCATGTCCGCCTCCTCACTCGTCCATCGTCCGCTTGGCCAACGCATCCCCGACCGCCTCCACGCGGTCTCCTGCAGCCTGCCCACGATGCGCGATGTGATCGGCTACGAGGAAAAGGACCCGGCCGTCACCTCGCACATGACGAGCGGCTACCCGCGCTTCGTCGTCCACCCGCTGCTCAAGCAGGTGGCCGCGGAACTGCGCCGCGCCCGCCCCGAACTCGGCAAACGCGAACTCTGGCTCTGCGCGGGCCCATCTGTCGCCGCCGCGCTGAATGCCCACGTCGGCCAGGCCGGCGAAATCATTCCGCTCGACGCCCATCTCGCCGCGCTCGCCCTCCCCGACGGGGCCGACGCGGATCTTTCCAATCGCGCCCGCCGCTACCTCCAGCACACCGGCGCCTTCGGTTCGTCGCGCGCCGCCGAGGACTGGCTCGTCGCGCAAGGACACCTCCCATCCGTCGCGCCCGAACCGCTTTTCCCCGGCGCGGCCGACACGGCCGCCGCCCACGTGCGCCGCACGCTCGCCGAGATCTACGGTCACGGCCTGTCGCCCGATGAGATTCACCTCGCGCCTTCCGGCATGGCCGCGACCTTCGCCGCCTTCGACGCCGTCAACGCCCTTCAGGCCCCGCTCGGGCGCACCCGTTGGGTCCAGCTCGGCTGGCTCTACCTCGATACCATCGCGATCCTGCAGAAACTCTCCGCGCGCCCGGCCGAAGATTACCTGCACCACGAGGACGTCTTCGATCTCCCCGGCCTCGCTCGTCTCCTCGACGCCCACGCCGGCCGCGTCGCGGGCATCCTCGCCGAGGTGCCGACCAACCCGCTCATCCAGACGCCCGACCTGCCCGCGCTGGCCAAGCTCTGCCGCGAGCGCGGCGTCGCCCTCGTCGTCGATCCCACCATCGCGTCGCCCTACAACCTGGACGTCCTACCGCACGCCGACGTCGTGGTGAATTCGCTCACCAAATACACCGCGTCCGAGGGCGACGTCATCCTCGGCGCCTCGGTCGTCAACCCGGCCTCGCCCCTCGCCGCCGGGCTCCGCCCGCGTCTCGCCGCGGCCGCCGCGGTCCCCGCCGTGTATCCGCGCGACGTCGCGCGTCTCGCCGCGCAAATCGACGCCACGCCGGCCTTGATCGCACGGATCAACGCGTCCACGCCGCTCGTCGCCGAGTTCCTCCGGACCCACCGGAAAGTCGCCGCCGTTTTCTGGAGCGGCCATTCGTATTCGGCGGGAAATTACAAAGCTCTCGCGCGCGATCCGGCCGCCGTCGGATCGATGATCACGTTCCACCTGCGCGCCGGCGAGTCGATCTCCGCGTTCTACGACCGCCTCCGCATCGCCAAGGGCCCGAGCTTCGGCCTCTCCACGAGCCTGATCTGCCCGTTCATGTTCCTCGCTCACTACGATCTCGTGACCACGCCCGAGGGCCGCGATTACCTCGCCCGCAACGGCCTCTGCCCCGAGCTCATGCGCCTCAGCGTCGGCGCCGAGCCGGTCGAGGAAATCGTCGCCGCCCTCGCCGAGGCGCTGGGCTGAACCGCCTTGGCGGGAAGCCGCCCCCGGCGTCCGCGCGCGACCCGAAGGCATCCGCCTTTCTGGTTCCGTTGCCGGGCGCCGAGGACGACGCCCCTCCCAAACTTAATCCGCGCCCATCCGCGCAATCCGCGGTTAAAACAAAGGGGCGCCGCGTCACACCGCCGTCTCGGTGAACCGCGTCTCGCGGATCACCGTGATGCGGATCGTG
>CAMLQS010000033.1 GCA_946482165.1 uncultured Verrucomicrobiota bacterium
CGCGCGCCCCATTTCCAAGAAACAGCGGCCCAGCCTCAGTTGCTCGAGCTTCGGTCAGCCGGGCGGTGCCTCGGGCGACGACGGCGCATCTCGCTTGCCCAAGACGACGCGGACTTCGCGACAAATCTCCTGGACGGCGATCCGCACATTCTGCGGACCGGTCATCTGCAAACTCAGCGGGAATATCTCGTCGAGATCCAAGCCATGGCTGCGACCGGCGTTTCCAGCGAAAGAAGCCAACACGACGCTCCCGGCGTAGCGCACGGCTCCCAGCAAATTGGCTTCGGGGGATCGATCCAGAGGGGGTCGAGGCGTTGTTCGTTGATTCTCAGTCGGGCAATCCGCCGGGGCAAGGCGTTGCTTGTCAGTCATTTTCCTTTGTCAGATATTCGATCTGACAGGCATACGCCCTGCGAATTTTCTCATTTGACGAATGCGCAAGCGACTCCGGCACCAGCGATGCCGGCTCCATCCCAATGCTCCGCAATGTCGCCGCCGTCTTGGCATCTTGCAGAACCGCAAACGCGCGGCTGACCGTTTTGAGCTGATTACCAAGCTCTTCGGGATCGGTCGTTTCGTTGAGGACACGTCTTCGAGAAACCGAGGCGGACATCGGGCAATCAGCCTCAGGTGCTCCGCGTCGTGTCGGCGCGGATCGCCGTCCTGATTGAAATCCCGCAGGTTCGCCGCCTTGGCTTTGAGCAGCGCCACCGGATCAAGAATTCGATACCGCGTGCCGGTATATTCCGCCTCGGCATCAACGAGATCCTGCGGATCGAGCCCTTGGACACGATGCAGCACCTCCACGAGCAGTTTTCGGCCGTCAGACGCCAAACCACGCGCCGCGCCAATACGAATGTCGCCGAAGTTCCGCAGGGATGCCGGCTCGCAGCGCCAGCCGGGCAGCTTCTTGAGAAACTCGATGACGGGCATCGTTCCGCACGATGTCCATGTCTCCGCTGCCATACTTGGTCGCCAACTCCTGCGCAGGTTCGCCTTCGAGATAGGTGATCGCCCAGAGGTTGACTGCTTGACCACCAGCGACGACAGGAAGCTCCGGTCCCGAGAACAGGACCCGGTAATCGTGCGGGAACGTGGAGTTATCGCCTGGCACGACGCACGCCGTTGATAGCCACCAACTTAGGCCGCTATCGTCGATTTGCGTCAATGCCTAACAGGGAGACACTTTCATGGAATGCGCGCGCGTCCTCTCCTGATTCGGCCGCGCGGGCAACCCGCGAACGAAATTCCGCTTTGTCGGCTTGAACCGCCGACCAGAAATCAGCCGTGGATCGGCCGTCGTCGTTCTGGGTGTCGCTGCCATTCATTTCAACAGTTAGGCAGCGATGGCATGTCTTTCCAAGCAGCGCTCCAGCTATCCTTGCAGGCAGACCGGACATGCACTCGCCCGGCCGCCGCAAACAGTGACGACGATCCGATAAAAGCATCGCGGCAGGTCAGTTTTGCGTCCCCTTCGTTGCCTTCAAAGGCGTAGAGGGCGTTGAGCTCGGGGGCGCCGACGACGGGGCGCCCCCCTCGCCCCAGGCCGTGCCGAGGATGCCGTCGAGGACGGGGATGAAGGCGTTCGCGATCTTGGTCTGCCCGGAAATGCTGGGATGGTAGTCCGGGCCGAAGTCGGCCGGGAAATCGAGGTTGTAGGGCACGCTGGCGAAATGGACTTTGGCATCGCCGGAGGCGCTCGCCGCCTCGGCGATGTAGCCGCTGGCGACGGCATCCATGCCGGAGAGGTAGGTGCAGACGAGGTGGGCGTCGGGGTGGTGGCCGCGGAGCGTTCGGATGAAGTCGCCGTAGCCGCCGACGAACTGCGCCTGCGACGGATGCGGGGACGTTGAAAAATCATTTATGCCGAGGGCGATGACGACCACGTCCGGCTGCCAGGTGAAGGCGTAGTCGTCGTTGGCCACGGAGCCGCAGGTGCGCGGGTAGAAAAAGGGCGCGGCTTGCGGGGAGGTCTGATTCGGATCGCCGTAATTTCGAACCATGCCCCGGCCGGACCAGGCGGTGATCATGCAGTCCGCGTCGTAATGGGCGGCCATCTGCGCCGCGTAGGTGAGGCCCGCGTTTTCGGTGGCGGCGGCAAAGGGGTCTCCGGAGCGGGCCTCGACGCCGTAACCGCAGGTGTAGGAATCGCCGATGAACGCGATCCGGCGGGCGGGGGCCGGGGGCGGCGCGAGCAGGGTCTTGCCGCCGTCGAGAACGAAGCCGTGGAATATGTTTCTCCCGGTGCTCGCCTCGACCCTGCGGCGAAGCGCGAGGGTATGCGCGGTGTCGCTCAAACCGGAGGCCACCGGGAAGGTCTCCAGCCCGCCGGACGCGCTGATGATGGGCGCTGTTTTCACGCCATCGATGAAGACGTCGAAGTATTTGCCCGGGCCGTCGAGTTTCACGGAGCAGGAGGTGCCCTCGAACTTCGCGCGGATGGTGCTATACGACCAGTCGAAGCCCGGTGCGGCGGGGTTCGTCCGGTCGAATCGGCCGACATACTGGATGCGGGGATCATCGGCGCCGATGTTGGCCGGGGCGAGGGGCTCCGCCTGCGCGAGGACGATGTCGCCGCCGTTGGGCACGACATCGAAGACCAGGTCGCCATCGACGACCTGACTGGTCACGGGCGCGCCGTTTTGCGTGATCGCGGCGCCGGCCCAGCCGACCGGCAGCGGACGACGCAAGGTGAGCGGGTAATCGAAGACCGCGGCGTCGAGGTCGTGGGTCAGGCGCAGGGTGATGCTGGTGGCGCCGGTCGAGACGACCGCGAGGACGGCGGCGTTCCGCTCCTGGATGTAGCGGGCGACATTTCCAAACGTCTCGACCCACCATTTGCCGGGATCGGCGGCGACGTGATCGAGATTCGCTTCCAGGACCAGGGAATCGATCGGGCAGCAGGCCGGATCGTCGTCGATGCCGTGGAGCAACCAGACCAGCCAGCTTCCCGAAGCGGCGGCGTTGTCGGACGCGGCATCCATGCCCCCGTCGGGGCCCAGCGCGCCTATGCTCAGAAAATCCGGGGGCGTGGCGGGGACCAGGGATCCGTTGCAACTCCGCGCGAAGGGGTAATGCGGCGCGGTGATGGATTTTTTGGGCACGGCGCAGTAGGGATAGGCGAGGCTGACGCATTTTTTCCCGGTCCGAGATTCGATCAGGCTCTTCGAGTCAGCCACTTCGACGGCGACCTGGTCGTCCGTCAGCGTGGGGAGATTGGGGTGCGTCAGGGTATGGCTGCCGATTTCGTGTCCTTGCGCCGAAGCGCTTTCGATCGTCGTCCATTGGGAGGCGGAGAGATTGCCGACGATGCAAAAGAACGTCGCGCGGAAGCCCCTCGCATCGAGCATCGGCCGCGCGACCGAGAACTGCTTCGGCGAGTTGTCGTCGAAGGTGTAGGAAACGGCGCTGGCGCGAAACCCGCGCCACGTGGCGAGCTCGTAGGGCGCGGGGACCGTGGCCGCGAGCGCGGCGCTCGTGATGCACCATGCGCCCAGGATGAGGACGGCCAGGGCCGAACGAAGCGGGCGCGACGCGCGCGGCGGGCGGATTTGGGGTCGGCCGTTAATCGGTCGAGTGGAACACATGGATCGTCGGGGATTGGGGTTTAAACCGATTTAGGTCAGTTCAAAGGCGCCGCCGACAGCGGCGGATTCGCGGGGGGAGAGGCGGAGGGAGGCATTCAACACACAGTGGCGCCGGGCATCGAAGGCGGGGAAAACATGCCGTCGGTCTCGCGAGTTCACCCACGCCCGCAGATAGAAACGCGACAAGTGGCGACGGGGAAACGGGGACGGGGTCTCACAGAGGTGAACAGGCGCTTGACGCCATGATGCGCCAAGCGATGATTTAATGTTAAATTCGATCATCCCCCTCCTGCGAGAAAAAATCTCGGAATCTCCAATCCCTCCCGGTGCCTCGCTCTTCCGACTTTTTCTCCGTGGGAGCCACCAAAATGCCTCACCTCCCCCACCCCGCCTCCGTGCGTGCCCCCGATCCCGGCCCCTTGTCATACGACGTCCCGGCCTTTGCGTCGCGCGCTTCGCATCGCGGGCCGATCATCCGGCCTCTGCAAAGGATTTTCGGCGTCGCGGGGATCGCGCTGTGCTGGCTGCTCTCGCTGCTCGCGCTCGGCGCCGCGCCCGCCTCCGCCCAGACGGCGATGCAGCTCTACGTCGAGGCCATGCAGCCCGGCTGGAACCTCGGCAACACCCTCGACGCCACGCCCACCGAGACCTCCTGGGGCAACCCGCCCGCCACCCAGGCCCTGATCCAGCAGATCAAGGCGCAAGGCTTCAAAAGTATCCGCATTCCGGTGACGTGGGAGCCTCACATGGGCCCGGGGCCCGACCACACGGTCGATCCCGCCTGGATGGACCGCGTGCAGCAGATCGTCGACTGGTCGCTCGACGCGGGCCTCCTCGTGATGCTCAACGTCCACCACGACTCGTATTGGGTGCGCGCCATGCCGGCCGACCACGACGCCGTGCTCGCCCGCTTCAACGCGCTCTGGTCGCAGATCGCCCCCCGCTTCCGCGACTACCCGAACACGCTCATGCTCGAAAGCATCAACGAGCCGACCTTCGACGGCGCCGCCGACGCCGCGCAGATGGCGCTGCTTCAGGAGCTGAACACCTCCTTCTTCCACATCGTCCGCGGCACCGGCGGCGGCAACGCCACCCGCCCGCTCGTGCTCCCCTCGCTGAACACGAATTCCGGCCAGCAATACCTCGATTCGCTCAAGGCCACGATGACCGCCCTGAACGACCCCAACCTGATCGCGACCACCCACTACTACGGCTACTGGCCCTTCAGCGTGAACATCACCGGCGCGACCACCGTCACCGCCGCCGTGGTCAACGACATCAACGACTCGATCAACAACGTCTACAACACCTTCGTCGCACACGGCATCCCCGTCGTCGTCGGCGAACTTGGCATCCTCAACTACAACCGCCTGAACAGCCCGATCGAACGCGGCGAGTTGCTGAAATACTTCGAAATCTACACCGCCGCCGCCCGCGCCAAGGGCGTCACCTGGCAGCTCTGGGACGCCGGCGGCCAGTTCGACCGCTTAAACAACCGGTGGCTGGATCCCGAGCTGTTCGCCTACTACATGCAAGGCCTGTCAGGCCGCTCGGGCACCGCCTCGACGGACCTCGTCTTCGTGAAGAGCGGCGCGCCGGCGGACGTCTCCGTCACCCTAAACCCGAACGGCAACACCTTCGCCTCCCTCTCCAGAAACGGGACGGTCCTCGCGCCCGGGAACGACTACACGCTCTCCGGGAACACCCTGACGCTGAAGTCCGCGCTGCTCGCCCCGTATTCATCCGGCGTATACGGAGAGCGGACCGTGCTGGACGTGAACTTCAGCTCCGGCCTGCCCTGGAAGCTCCACGTCCGCCACCTTGGCGCGCCGCTTTCGTCCGCCGCGCTCGGCACCAAGGGCCTCGGCGTGGAGATCCCCTTCGCGTTCAACGGCGACGTTCTCGAAAAGATGGAGGCCAGGTATGCGGGCCGGGGCTACCCCTACCCCGGTCCGGCCAACTGGACCTCCTTCCAAGTATTCGGGGAGACCTACCTGCCCGACTACGCGAACAACACGATCACCGTCACGAAGAACTTCTTCGACTCGACGACCAACGACCCGATCGATCTCACGTTCCACCTGTGGAGCGGCCGGGAAGTGACCTACCGCCTCAACAACACCCCCGGCGGCAACCTGGTCACCAATCCCCAGGAACTGGCCATCTACGGCGACAGCCCGGCCGCCGGCTGGAGCGACCAAGGCAGTTGGACGCCGCACAACTTGAGCCACGCCGGCGTGGTCCAGTCGGGCGCGAACTCCATCGAGGTCACCGCGGGAGCCTGGGGCGCCCTGGGCTTGTCCTACTCCGGACCGGCGTTGGACACCTCGGCCTACAAGACGCTGACCTTCTGGATCCACGGCGGCGCAGTCGGCGGGCAGAGCATCGGAGTCTTCGCCCAGCGCAGCGACCCGGTCTCGGGCCCTTGGGTTGGCATCGCCGCCCCCGCGGCCAACACTTGGCGGAAAGTCGAAATCCCCCTCGAAGAGCTCGGCGTCGAAGGCAGCCCGGACATCCGGCGTATCTTCTTCCAAAACGGGACAGGCTCCGACGCGCCGACGTTCTACATCGACGACATCCGGCTCACCACCGCCTACGCCTCGCACCTTGTCTTCGTCGAGGGCGTCCCCCCGCCGGCCATCCGGCTCGAAATCCAGGGGCTCGCGCGCACCGCGGACGCCCGTATCCAGTTCACCGTTACCGGCACCGCGGGCCTGCCCTACGCCATCGAGCGCTCCACCGATCTGACGACGTGGCAGACCGTGGCCAACGGCACGGTCACGACGCCGGCGGGCGCCTTCGCGGAAACCCAGAGCCAAGCAGGCGCCGCCCGACGCTTTTACCGGGCGCGGCAGACGGGCGACGCGCCTTGACCGGCGCTTCGCCAAAGACGTCCGGCGGAGACACGGTGCGCCACGGCGCGCTGGCGACCGATGGACTGACTACACTGGTAGTGAGGCAGCCAAGCCGGCGGCCTGCCCCACATGGACGCAGTCGCCGGGGGTTTGGTGGCGTCAATACACGCGGAACTCCCAAAGGCCGGGAGCGCCTTCGATGATCGTGAGTTTGAGGTAGCGCGCGGGGACGGCTCCGGCGTCGCGGTGCGGCGAACGACGGATACGCGCGTCGTGGCCGCCGTAGGGTCGCCAAGTCACGCCGTCGAGGGAGGTCTCGAGCGTGTAGGCGTGGCCGTCGGCGGGCTTCACGAAGTAAGCTTCGGTCCACTTGATTTCGCGCGTCGCGCCGAGATCCACCTGGAAGCACGGACGCGAGTCGCCGGCCGCGGCCATCCAGCGGGTGCCGTTGTAGCCGTCGAGGGCGTTGGCCGGCGCGTGGGTTTCGCTGCGGTCGAGGAGCGGATCCTTCCGCGGCGCCACGCGGGCGTTCGGCAGCACGGAGGAAGCCGTGGCGCGCGCGGTCAGGGCGAGGTTGGGTCGTTTGTTCTCGACGGGCCGCACCGCGCCGACGCCTTCCTTGGTGAGGGTGATGGGCTGGATGGTGCCGTCGGGGTTGAAATTCATCTTGTCAGCGTAGATCTGGCGGTTGGTGCCGCCGCGGCCGTATTCGAGGTAGATGAAATACCACTGCTCGCTCCCCTTGGGATTGAAGAAGCAGCCGTGGCCGGGGCCGAAGATCCTTCGCTCGCGGTCGGTGGTGGCGATGATGTCCTGCTCGGGCGTTTCCCAAGGCCCCATCGGCGAGACGCGGCTCATCATGTAGGCATAGTGATACACTTCGTCACCGCCCAGGGTGTAGAAGTAGTAGTAGACGCCTTTGCGCTTTGTTAGGAAGGGGCCTTCGGAATAGGCGGTGCGCTTGACGGGGAGCTTGGTGACCGGGCCGTCGGGCGTGAGCAGGTCGGGCTTGAGCTTAACGATCCGGTTCAGGGCCCAGACCATGTAGGCCTGGCCGTCGTCGTCGACGAACACCTCGGCGTCGATGGAATGCTTCTGCTCGATCCGGTGAGGTTGCAGGGTGGCGCTGGTCACGTGCCGACCGTCGGGGGCGAGAAAGGGGCCGGCGGGCGAGTCGGCGACGACCGGGGTGATCTTCGCGTCGAGGGTGGGAAACGAGTAATAGCGTCCGTCGCGGGGGACGAGGCTGCTGGGCGCCCAATACTTCGCGTCGAAATCGGAAGGAAAGCTCGAGCCCTCGAAACTCCAGTTGAGAAAATCCTTCGAGGTCCAGACGACCGGCGTGCCCGAGGTGGCGAGATGGCGGCCCCAGCCGTCGGTGGTGGCATACAGGTAGAAGGTGCCGTCGATTTCCGAGATGCTCGGGTCCGCGTTCAGGTCGGGGAGCAAGGCCTGGCCGAAGTTGAGGATATCGTTGTCGGGGGGGAGCGTGAAGCCGCTGTCGATGGCCTCGATGATCTTCCGCTCGTCGAGGAAGCACTGTATCCGGTTTCCTCGCACATCGATTCGGACCTCATACCAGCGTCCGTTCTCGATCCGCCCCTCGGCACCCGGGCCGATGGGCGCGCGTCGTCCTTCGACGGTTTTTTCCAGGCGATGGGCGGTGTTTCCCCAGCCGCCGAGATTCAGCCAATAGAAGTTCTTTTCGTCCTGCGCGCCGAAGCCGACGAGGAAGCCTTCGCCGCCGTCGGTTTTGCGCATGCGCGCGCGGATCGTGTAGTCGGATCCGGCGCAGGTGAACGGATGACGCGCGAGCGCAGGGGTGGCCGACGAGCTTTGGCGGAGAACGCCGTCGGCGACCCGCCAATCGCCGCCCTGACGGTTCCAACCGGGATTCTCGCGGTCAAAGGCGTCGTCCAACACGGGCTCGCTCCCGCAGGCGACTTTGACGGCGTCGACCTCCACCTGCGTGTTCCACGAGCCGAGCATGATGGCGGTGGCGGCCTGTGCCGGCGTCGCCGGTTGGGCCGAGAGAGGCGTGTGGGATGCCGCCACGATGGTGGCGATCAGCTTTAGGGCGATTCGAAGCGTTTTCATAAGCGTCATTATGCAGGAGCCGGGAATTTAGGAATCGGCGCGCGTGACTTCGGGGCGGCCGCCCCGTCCAGATCGGCCAGCCGAAAGAAGGAGTCCGCCCCGATGAGGCGGACTCCCCGATGTCTCGGCGTCGATTTCAGCAGGAGTTGGCAGCCGATCAACGGCTGATGAGTATCCGGTAGAAGCGACGGGGCTCGGCGGGATCGTAGGGAGTTTCGAATACGATCGGCGAGCCGTCGCCGAAGACGGGATCGCCCACGTTCTGCCAGGAGCCGGCGGCGAGGTCGGTGCAGGTCTGGAGCTGGTAACTGTGGCCGGCGACGGACGTCGCGGTGGTGAGCCTGGCCATCGCGGGATCCTCGCCGGAGGCGGGAATGATCACGAAGGCCGGCGTGGCGGACTCGGCTTCGCTGAGCGGAGCGGAATCGGGCGTGGCGGCGAGCTCGGCGGAGGCGGGGCTCTCGTAGACGGAGTTCGCGGCGGTGACGACGTAGTAGTAGGTCGTGCCGTGGCTCAGGCCCGAGTGGAGCTGAGTCGTGGATGGGAGACCCGCGGAGAGCGTGGCGTAGGGGCCGCCGCTTACGGTCGAATACTTCACGGTGTAGCTCGTGGCGTCGGGCACGGCGTTCCACGAGAGGTCGAGCGAAAGCGGGCCGGGCGTGGCGGCCAGGTTTTGCGGAGCCGCGAGAGGCGAGGCGTGGAGCGCGATCTCGGAGGCGCTCAGGGCCTGGCTGTAGAGGCGGAAGTCGTCGAGGGCGCCGTCGAGGTAGGGATCGTTGAACTGCGACTTGCCGAGGTAGTTCAGCGTGGTGACGCCGAGGTCGGAGGGGTTGAGGGCGATGGTGCCGGAGCCCGCAAGGGAACCGTTGACGTAAAGGGAGACGGTGGTGCCGGAGCGGGTGACGGCGACGTGGGTCCATGCGCCGGCGACCAGGGCGACGCCGGTGCCGCTGACGCTTTGCTCGCCGACGGTGGGAGTGCGGATGCCGAAGCGCAGCTTGGCGTTGTTCGGCGCGGTGGGGGTATACTGCGTCGTCAGGAACATGTAGTTGTTCGTCGCGCTGCCGAAGTCGAAGATGCGCTGCCAGGTGACGAAGGCGTTGACCTTGATCCAGGTCGAGACGGTGAAGTCGGTGAAGCCGCTGACGACACCGGAGGGAAGCTTGGCATACTGGGAGGAGGTCGCGGTGAGGCCGAGGGCGTTGCCGAGCTTTCCGGTGGCAAAGGCGGGGGCGTTGACGAGCGTGGCGTGGAAGGCGCGGCCGCTGGAGTCGGCGGCAAGAGTGCCCGTGCTTTCGTCGAACTTGAGATGCAGGGCCAAGGCGCTCGGGGTGACGGCGACTTCGGCGGAGTCGGGGCCGGATCCGAGCTCGTTCGCGCCGCTGACGACGTAGTAGTAGGTGAGGCCGTTGGTGAGGCCGGTGTCGGTGTAGGTGAGCGCCGTCACGCCCTCGGCGACGGTGGCGTAGGGGCCGCCGCTGGTGGTGGAGCGTTTGACGGTGTAGGTGCTGGTGGCGTTGGGGAGCCAGGCGAGGGTGACCTGGGTGTCGCCGGACGTGGCGGAGAGCTGGATCGGGACGCCCGCAGAGGGGGCGGCGAAGGCAGTAATCTCGGAGGCGCTCATCGCGTGGCTGTAGATGCGAAAATCGTCGAGGGCGGCGTTGAGGTAGGGGTCGGCGGACCACTGGGACCGGCCGATATAATTGAGCGTCGTGGTTCCCAAGTTCGACGGCTTCAATGTCAGCCCGGCATTGGTTCCGATCGAGGTGCCGTTGATGTAGAGGGTGCCCGTCGTGCCCGACTGCGTGAATGCGACATGCGTCCACGCTCCGGTGGGGAATGTGTAGGTGGTGTCGATACGTTGGATCGTTCCGCCCGACACGATTTCATACCGCATAAAGCCGGTGGCCGAGGCTTTCGGGCTAAGTTCCATGTAGTTGTTCGTGCCCGTTCCAAAATCGAAGATCCGATTGTTGTTTGATGCGGCATCTAGCCTAACCCAGGTGGAGATCGTGAAGTTGGTAAGGCCGCTGGTGACGCCATTGGGGAGGCGGGCGTGCTGGGCGGAGGTCGCGGGGAGGTTGAGCGCGTTGCCGAAGGTGCCGGGGGAGAAGGTCGGGGTGTTGACGAGCGTGGCGTGGTTGGCGCGGCCGCTGGAGTCGGCGGCGATGGCGCCGCCGGTCTCGTCGAATTTGAGGTGGGCGACCAAGGTGCTCGGGGTGACGGAGACCGCGGTGGAGTCGAGGCTGGAGCCGTGGACGTTAAGGGCGGCGACGACGTAGTAGTAGATGACGCCGTTGGAGAGGCCGGTGTCGGTGTAGGTCGCGCTGGTGACGCCTTCGGCCACCGTGGTGTAGGGGCCGCCGCTCGTGGTGGCGCGTTTCACGGTGTAGCTCGTGGCGCCGCCGGAAACCGTCCAGCTGAGGGTGACTTGATTGTGGCCCAGGACGGTGCCCAGACCGGTCGGGGCGTCGGGCGGGCTGGCGAGGGTGGTGGCGCTGGCCGGCGCGGAGTCGGTGCTCTCGCCGCTGCCGTTCACCGCCGATACGACGTAATAATAGGTCGTGCTGGCGTTCAGGCCGGTGTCGGCGTGGCTGGTGATGTTCACGCCGGAGGCGACGGTCGTGTAAGGCCCGCCGATCGATTCCGAACGCTTGATGGTGTAGCTGATCGCGCCGGGGCTGGCCGTCCACGAGAGGTTGATCCGGCTGATGGAGGCGGCCATGGCGCCCAAGCCGGTCGGCGCGGGGGGAACTGGCTGCGGTGTCGCGGAGACGCCAGGCATCCATTGCTGGCTGGCGTCTCCGCTGTAGGTGGATTGGACGATGTTCGCGCCGTCGGCCGTGGAGCCGGCGGCGACATCCATGACCAAGTCGCTGTTTGCGGAGGTGAAGCGGTAGAAGCCGTCGCCATCGGGAGTGATCTTCCAGAGCTGGCTGCCGGCTCCGGTCGAAGGCTGGATGACCAGATTGTCACCCGCGTTGGAGGAGCCGCCGTTGTCGACCACCTTGGCGCCACTTGCGGTGGTGGCGACATTGGTGGCGCGATACAGGCCGTTGCCTTGCCAGGAGACTTGCCACTTTTGGGTGTCGGCGGCGGCCCAAGCGGATTGGACGAGATCGGTGCCGGCGGCGGTGGAGCCGGAGGCGAGGGAAGCGACCTGGTTGCTGTTGCGGTTGACGAGGAGGTAGGTGCCGTCGGGGATGGTGCGGCCGGTGTCGTTCCACAGGCCGACGTCGCCGATGTGCAGGATGTCGGCGTGGCCGTTGTTGGCGGTGACGTTGAGCCGGTAGTAGCGGTAGGCGGTGGTGTTGGAAAGGTCATACGCGTTCTGCTGCATCCGGAGGGCAAAGGCTTGGCCGCTCTGTGAATCGAGCGTGGTCCAGTTGGTGCCGTCGTTGGAGGCCAGGAACTGCCAGTCCTTCGGATCGCGTTCGGGGATGAGGTTGGCGGAGTTGACCGTGTAGCGTTTGACGACCTGGGCGTTGCCCGCGCCGAAGTCGTATTGCAGCCAGCCGGTCGTCCCGCCGCCGTGGAACCAGAGAGCGCCGGGGTCTTGGTTGAAGCCGTTTGCGGCATTATTCGTTGGGGCCGAGTTCAGGTCGTCGGTGGCTGTGCCGCTGAAGGCGAGGTTGACCATCGGACCGGGAAGCAGCGAGCCGTAGAACTCCGGCGAGTCGCCGCTGGTGCCGGCGGAGTTTTTGGCACGGGCAACGTAGTAGTAGGTGGTGCCCGCGGTCACATCCGTGTCCATGTAACTCGTCTTGTCGGCGGGCAGGTCGCCGGCGATGACGGTGTAGCCGCCGCCGGAGGTGGTGGAGCGGAGAAGGTCATAGGCGGTGGCGCCGAAAGAGGGCAGCCAGCGCACGGTGACGGCCTTGGCGGAGCCGGCGGCCCAGAGGGCGATGGGGGCGGCCGGAGTCGTCACCAGGCCGCCCGTGCCGCCGGTGAAGGCCACGTGGTCGAAAGTGGCGGCGGTGGTCGTAGTCGCCGATCCACTACAGACGAAGAGGCCGATATAGAGGGTGGAGGGCAGGTTTCCGAAGTAGGAACTCACGGTGGGCGACCAACTGGTGCCGTCTTGCGAACCGTAGGTGTTGATGTGGTTGCCCCTGCGTTCCACTTTGACCCAGTAAGGCATGCCGGGCGGAACGACGTTGGTCTGCGCGACTCTTCCGGCCCAGTTCTCGGTGGAGCCCCGCAGGCGGCTTTGATACTGGTGGGTGGGGCTGGTGGGCAGCATCGCGGCAAAGGCGCGCTGCGAAACGGCGGCGGAGAGATTGTCGCGAATCATCACCCCCGCCTTGCTGGCGGCGGCTATTGATTGGACCGAGGTGACCCGGGCGACGATGGCGCAGTCGCCGCTCATTTCTTTGTAGGCAAATTGGCAATCGTCGTTCGCATCGCCCCAGACATCGAGTCCGGCGCCGGTCATCGTCCAGACGCCGTCGGCGTAAGAAGAGCCGCGGCCTGCGGAATTACTGCCGAGGGTGGTCAAGGTCAGCCCGCCGGAGGCCAGCGAGACCGGCGGCCGAACCGCCTCCGCCAGCGGAGTGGCGGTGCTGAAGTCCGCCGTGCGGGCATACATGAAGTTGGTGCTGTCAACGGCCTGCTCTCCGAGTTTTCGGTCGATCCAAGGCGTGGGCAGTCCCTTGCGGTTCTTGTAGGCGTTCTGGAGCAGGTAAAACGCCGCGCGATTGGCGGCATAGGGCCCTTCCGCGTTCTCGATATAGAGGTAATCAACGGTGCCGTAGTGAACGAAAGGGTTATCCCAGAGGAAGGTGTTGCGGCAGTAGTATTCGCCGGCGGCCAGGAGCCGGTTGTCCCACTCGGAGTAGAGGTCGATGCCTTGTTTCCAGACGCATTCGGCGACGAAGGCTTTGCCGAGAAGGCTGCCGTAGGCGTGGCCCGCGTCGCGGCCCGACTCGCCCATTTGGCCCGTGGGCAGCGTGTTGGACAAGCCGGCGCCCGGATAGGTGCGATACATCTCCAGGACGTGCTCGAACTTGGCGGTGTCATCGCAGAAAAGGGCGATGGCCATGCCGGACGACAGGTTGATGTCGCCCTTGTTGGCGGGGCCAGGGAGGTGCGTCGCGTTGGCGGTCGCGGGCCAGTAAACATTCGAGAAGAGGTTTTTGACCGCGGCGGTGTCGGCGGCGCTCCAGCCCGGCCAGGTGCCGCGCAGGATGCTCGCGCCGCCGCCGTAGGCGAAGGCGGCGTCGCCGAGCGCGAGGCCGGCTTCATTGCCGCCCATCACCTTTTGCGTGTTAGCCCACGCGATGAGGATATCGCGGGCCTTCTGCGCGTAGGCCTCGTTGCCGGTGAAATACCACAGGCGCGCATAATTATAGATGGCGCCCATGTCCTTGCCCCAGGCGGTGAGGTTCAGGTTGGGGTTGCGAGTGACGGTCTCATACGGCTGTGCCGTGTAATTGGGGTTCCACGTGGCCAGGAGCTGGGCGTAGCCCGTTTTCCACGGCTCCTTGTCGAGGTTGGCCTTGATGGCGTCCAGATCATCGAGATTGGCCGGAATGCAGGGGTGCGTGTAGGCGCGGGCCTGGCCGGAAAGGCAGACGAGGGCCGCGAACAGACAGACGGCGCGTGCGATGACGGCACGGACAAGGGAGGGGATGCGCATAGGGGAGAAACTGCAGTGGCGTGGGAATCGGCGCCCGGCGCGGAGGCTGGTAGTGGAACCTCAAATACGAAGGCCGGACCGTAAAAAAAGGGAGGCGGGGCGTGACAACGCCCCGCCTCCTTTGGGCTGGAATCAGCCGATCAAACCGACGGAGCGGCGCGTTGACCGACGGCGGCGCAGGCCGACCGCTCCGAGGCCCGCCAGGCCGGCGATGACGGCGAAGGCGGAGGGCTCGGGAACGGCGACGAGGGCGATTTGGTTTCCGCCGAGATAGTTGTAGTCGAGCGTGTAGCCGGCGGGCAGGTTGTTCACCGTGGCAAAGGCGACGCCCGCGACGCTGGTGTAGTTCGCGAGGACGTAGGAGGCGTCGTCGAGGGCGCTTCCGGTGACACTGAAGCCCACCGAGCCGGAGCCGATGTTCAGCGCGGCCGCCTGGAGAATACCGGCGGAACCGGAACCGCCGCCATCGAGATTGAAGGAAACAGTCTGGCCGCCGCTCATGGTGAAACTTTGGGCGGTGGTATCGAAGATCGCCCCGGCGGCGATCACGACACCCGAGCTCGCAGAAATCGAACCCGCCGCGCCGAGCGCCAGGGTGCCAGCGTCGATCGCGGTGGGGCCGGTGTAGGTGCTGGCGCCACCGAGGGTCAGGGTGCCGGCGCCGCTCTTGGCGAGACCGCCGTCGGCGGTGGCGCCGAGGCCGCTGTCATGCGCGAGGACCGTGTTGATGTTGGTGCTGAATCCATTCGTGTCGATCTTGGCGCCGCCGGATTCCACGGTGGTGGTGACGACTTGGAAATTGCCGGTGGTGGCGGTCTCGAACCAGCCGTTGCCGGAAGTCTGGTTGGCCTGCGCCTGAAGGACGCCGCCGTTGAAGTTGAAGGTCGCCGTGCCTGCTCCCACCGTGCCGCCACCGCTGCCGTCGCGCACGAATTGGCGACCGGTCGCCAGCGTGCCGCCGTCGAGGTTGATGATGCCGGTGGCATTGTCGCGGCCCATGGAGATGAAGTTCTGCACGTTCTGCAGAGTCGCGCTGCCCGCGGTGATCGTCGCCGTGCCGGAAGAAACAGTGAGCACACCGGTGCGGTCGGTGGCGGTAACGCTGTTGCCAAGCACGAAGCCGGTGTTGCCACCGACCGTAAGCGCGCCGCCATTCACCAGCAGAGTAGACGTGCCCGTCACGTTCTGGCCGACGATGGAGTTGGGTTTGCTTCCCGTCGTGCCTTTGATCTCAAGCGAACCGCCTGTGGCGATCGTCAGAGCGGTGTTTCCCGAAACCGTGAGAAAGCCCGAATTGTTCCCCGCGCCACCGTCGATCGTGCTGGCCGCTCCGCTGAAGGTGACGGAACCGCTGTTGACAGTTATCGCGGTCGTGGAGGTGAGCGTGCCACCCAGCGCGAGACCGCCGGCGCCGCCGGAGAACGTGCGACTGCCGAAGGTCATGGCGTTGTTAATCGTCTGCAGGCTGGAGCTGTTGTTCGTGATGTTGCCGTTCAGCGTGAAGGCGTTGCCGCCGATGGTGAAGGCGCTGGCGCCGCTGTTGAAGGTGATGCCGGCATAGGTGGCGCCGGTAAGGTCGTTGTTCAGGACGGCGCCGGCGGTGCCGGCGGCTCCGAACACGGGAGTGTTGTTGTTGGGTGACACCGAGCCGGTCCAGTTGGAGAGGGTGGCAAAATTGGCGTCGGTGTTGCCGATCCACACGTCGTTGGCGGCATAGGCCGAGGGGGCGACGACGAGCGAGAGTGTCGCGATGGCGGCGAGCAGCCGGGAGGCCGGGGATTTTTTCGAGACGGAGGAGCGGGGGGTGCTGGTGATGTTCATAGGGCGCTGCGGGAAAAGCGCCGCTCGCCGACAAACCCCGCCACGATTCTCAAAAAAAGTGCCCGCCTGGGCTGTGTCTTGTAGATAAACCGGAGGGCGCGGGGAGAAGGTCGGGAAGTCAGCGCATGACCGAAGTCGTCGGGCGGGAGATCGGCGCGAGCGGCGGACGTCGGCTCGGCGGCGTTGACGGCGTTGACCGCCAGGGCGCCAAGCAGAACAGAGGTGCGGAGGTGTAACCGACGCCGAGGCTCGCGGTTAATCTGCGGCGCGGCGCCGGAGGTCGCTTCCGAGCCGGAGGGTGCCGCCAGCGCCGAGCTGGCAATCGACGATCTTGTCGCCGTAGCGGACGCGGGGATTCACGCCGCCTTTGGCGCGGATGACGGCTTGCTCGAGCTTGCCGTCGCGCCACGAGAGATCGATTTCGTAGCCGCCGCGGGCGCGCAGGCCGGTGATGGAGCCGGTCTTCCACTCGGAGGGGAGAGCGGGGAGCAGGTCGAGGACGTAGCGCTCCTCGGAGGCCTGGTCGTTCTCGTAGTAGAAGACCTGGCTCTGGAGGAGCAGCTCGCAGATGCCGGAGACGGCGCCGAAGTTGCCGTCGATCTGGAAGGGCGGATGCGCGTCGAAGAGGTTCGGGTAGGTGCCGCCGCCGCGGCTCATCTCGGTCTTGGCGGTGGTGACGTAGCGAAGCTGGTTGCGCAGGAGCTTCAGGGCATGGTCGCCGTCCCGGAGGCGGGCCCAGAAGTTGAGCTTCCAGGCGAGACTCCAGCCGGTGCCGTCGTCGCCGCGGAGTTCGAGGGTCTTGCGGGCGGCCTGGGCGAGTTCGGGCGTGGTGAGCGGCGAGATCTGGGTGCCGGGGAAGAGAGCAAAGAGGTGCGAAACATGGCGGTGGCCCGGATCGGGGGCGTTGAGGTCCCAGTCGCCGCTCCACTCCATGATCTGGCCGGCCTTGCCTATCTCGGGCGGACGGATTTTTCCGCGGGCGGCGGAGACCGTTTGGCGGAAGTCTTCGTCCACGCCGAGGGTGCGCGCGGCAAGCAGGTAGTTGGTGAAGAGGTCGTGGATGATCTGGCGCTCCATCGCGGCGCCGGCGTCCACCTGGCTGGTCTTGCCGTCGTCGGTGCGGAAGGTGTTTTCCGGCGAGGTGGAGGGAGCGGTGACGAGGCGGCCCTGGGCGTCGGGCGTGAGCATGGCGAGGTGGGCATGGACGGACTCCTTCATCGCGGGGTAAACGGACTTCAGGAACTCGCGGTCGCGGGTGAAGGCGTAGTGGTCCCACCACATGCGGCCATACCAGGCGCCGCCGACGAAGAAGGCGCCCCAGGGCAGGCCGGAGCCGGGGGAGGTGTAGCCCCAGGCGTTGGTCTGCATGGCGAGCATCCAGCCGGGGGCGTTGAAGTATTCCTTCGCGGTTTTGCGGCCGGGCTCGATGACGCTGAGGTTAAGGCGTGCGGCGGGGAGGAACAACTCGGCGAGGTTGGCCGGGCCGGAGGGCCAGTAGTTCATCTGGTAATTGATGTTCGACTTGTAGTCGGCCTTCCACGGGAGGTCGAAGCCGTCGCCCCAGATGCCTTGCGAGTTGGAGGGAAGCGGGTTGTCGGGGCGGCTGGACGAGATGAGGAGGTAGCGACCGAACTGGAAAAACAGCGAGGCGAGCGAGGGGTCGTCCGCGCCGTTCTGGAAGGCCTTCAGACGTTCGTCGGTCGGGGCTTGGGCGGCGTCGGTGGAGCCGAGGTCGAGGGTGACGCGGCGGAAGTATTTTTGGTGGTCGGCGACGTGGTCGGCGAGGAGCCGGTCGTAAGGTTTTTCAACTACGGCGGCGAGTTGTCGGGTGACGATCGGTTCGGGGGCGGGGCCGCGATAGTTCGCTTTGTAGTCGAGGGCGTAGCTGGTGGCGCAGGCGAGGATGACGAGGGCTTCGTCGGCGTCTTTCACGACGAGCTGATCGCCCTCGGCGCGAACGGTGCCGCCCTGGGTGAGGACGCGGACGCGGACCTGGTAATCCACGTTGCCCTTCTCGTGGCCGTTGCGGTCGTTATGCTTGTAGTCGGTGTTGCCGGTCATCACGAGCGTGTCGGAGCCGAGCGCGGTCGTGGAGGCGGAGTGGCGGCGGGAGAGGCCGAGCGTGAAGGAGACGCCGTCCTTGCGCGTGGAGGCGATGCGGGTGACGAGGGCGCGGTCAGGCGCGCTGGAGAACGTCTCGCGGGTGTAGGTCGCTCCATCGAGCTGGAAGGAGACGCCGGCGACGGCGGTATCGAGGTCGAGCCAGCGGCGGTAGGCGACGGGTTCGCCGGGAGGCAGGGCGTGATCAAAGCGGAGGTCGCCGAGGGTCTGGTAGGAGCCGCTGTAGGCCCAGTCGAAGTTGCCGCGGGCGCCGGTCATGGTGCTGGCGGTAAGGTCGGATGCGGCTTTGTAGTCGCCCTCGGCCAGGAGGCGGCGGATTTCGGGGAGGTTCTTGTAGGCCTCGGGGCGGTCGGTGTCGGCCTGCGGGCCGCTGGACCAGATGGTGACGTCGTTGAGTTGCAGGCGCTCCTTGCCGGGATTGCCGAAGACCATGGCGCCCAGGCGGCCGTTGCCGACGGGAAGCGCCTCGACCCATTCCACCGCGGGGCGGTTGTAATGGAGCGTGAGTTGCGGTGTCGCGAGGGCGGAGACGGCGCTTGCGAGGGCGAGGCCAACGCGGAGCAGGGCGGTTTTGAACATGAAAAGGGAGGGAAATTCTGGCGGTTTCACAAGGCAGGCGAAGGCGCGGGGATGTGGCGCGAGGCTCGGTGGGTGGGCGGGCACGCCCCCGGTAAAACGCAACGCGACCGGCGGGCGAAGCGCCGGGCTGATTGCATTCCGACTTTGAACCTTGGCGGATGGGCGCGTCCCCGCGCCCATTGCGTTCGCCACGAGTGACGGGCGCGGGGACGCGCCCGTCCGTCCACCTTGGCTGTCGGTTTACTTGAGCGTGATCTTGAAGACGATGGCGGCGTCGGAAGCGGGCTTGGCGGAGGCGGGGGTGACGGTGAGCGCGTCGGCGCCGAGGGACCAGGTGATGGTTTCGGTGGCGCCCAGTTGTTCGACCTTGGCGACGGAGCGGTCGAGGAGGGCGGCGGTTTGGCCAAGAGATTTGAGAGCGACGGGGCCGGAGGGCAGGCCGCAGACGATGGCGTAAAGGGTCTTGCCGTCCTTGGACGTTGTGTAGCGGACATCCTCGGCGGTCATGGGCTTGCCTTCCTTCAGATTGCCGGCGGCGGTGCTGTCTTTGACGGGGCCTTCGCCGTAGGTTTTCCAGGGGCGGGTGGCGTAGATGGACTCTTTGTTCACCTCCATCCACGCGCCGATGCCTTCGAGGACTTTGACTTCCTTGTCGTCGATGGAGCCGTCGCCGCGGACGGGGACGTTGAGCAGGAGGTTGCCGTTTTTGCTCACGATGTCGGCGAGCATGTGGACGACGGTCTTGGCGCTCTTGTAGAGACCCCGGTCGTAAACGCCACGGTCGTAGTGCCAGTAGCCGATGCAGGTGTCGGTCTGCCAGACGTAGGGGCGGATGGAGTCGGACATGGCGCGCTCGATGTCCCAGACGATGGCCTTGCGCTGGTCCTCGGTGAGGATCTTTCCGAAGAGCGCGCCGGCGCCGATGCCGCGGCGCTGGAGGTTGGTGTTGTAGAAGTGGGCGGCGATCTTGAGGCCGGCGTCGGAGGCGGGCCAGAGCGGGAGCGCGGTGTCGTCGAAGTAGAGCAGCTCGGGCTGATATTTGTTAATCAGGTCCATCGTGCGGTTGTAGAACTTCTCGCAGTAAGCTTGGTCGGGCGGAGTGATGCCGCCGCTCCAATGCCACCGCGCGTGAATCGCGTGGGCGTTGCCGAAATTCGGGGCGGGTTTGTGATCCTGGGCGTAGAGGTCCTGGGGATCGAGGCCTTCCCACCACTTGCCCTTGCCGTCGGCCTCGGTGAGTTTGCCGTCGTAGGGCACGCCGGCTTTGGGACCGTCCCGGTCGGCGCCTTGGGCGGTTTCATACCAGGACCAGGCGTGGGAGGCGTGGACGCTGAGGCCGAAGGGCAGACCTTGGGCGCGGGCGGCCTTGGCCCAGCCGGCGATGATGTTTTGTTTGGGGCCGACGGCGACGGAGTTCCAAGGCTGATACTTGGAATCCCACATGTCGAAATTGTCGTGATGATTGGCCATCGCGAAAAAGTATTGGGCGCCGACGCGCTTATAGAGGGCGACGAGTTTCTCGGGCTCCCACTTGTCGGCCTTCCACTCGTTGATCACGTCCTTGAAGCCGAATTCGGAGGGATGGCCGTATTTCGCCACGTGCGTTTTGTTTTGGCCGTGGCCCTGCACATACATCTGGCGGGCATACCAGTCGCCGGCCTCGGGCTGGCATTGCGGCCCCCAGTGCGCCCAGATGCCAAACTTTCGGTCGCGGACCCACTCAGGGACCTCGTATTGCGAGAGTGATTCCCAGGTGGGCTGGAACTTGCCGGCCGCCACGGGTTCGGCCTCGGTGGAGACGATGACGGCGGGTTTCAGGTGGCTGGGAATCGGGCCGAGGGCGGCGAACGCCGGCAGGCCGGAGACGAGCAGGAAAGGGAGGAATGCAAAGAGGGCGCGCATAAGTTCGGATCTGGAGGACGACGGGGGACGTTTACGGTGCTTCGGGGGAGAAGCGCCGCGGCTCGGGAAAACCCGCCACCTCTTTTGCCCGGCATGCGCTTTCGGGCACCCCTTAGCCGTAGAAATTCAGTCGAAGGCGGAGTAGCGGGGTAAGATGGCGAGCAGATTTCAGAGGTGAACGACCAAGGAATACCCGGAGGGGTATTGCGCCGGAAGAGAGCCACTGAAAGGTGCCGCCAGATTGCCTCGATATGACCTTCTCGACTGAATTTCTACGGCTTAGGGTCAACGGGTGGATCCCTGCGCGGCGGCGGCCAGCGCCTCCGCCTCGTCCAAGAGCAGCTTGGCAAAGGCCCAGTCATACCAAAAGCCGTCGCTGGGTTTGCCCTCGGCCAATCCGCTGGCAAACTTGGCCGCGATATCCGCTCGGGCGGTGGCGAGCAAGGAGGCGGCCGTGTCCCGATGTCCTTCACTCAACGCGCACAAGGCGAGCAGGGCGCGTTTGCTGGCCGTAAGCGCCGACGAGTGAAGGCCTTCATCGTAACCAAGTGCCGCCGCGTAACGAGCCCCGGAAAGGTCTCCTTGACGATATCGCCAGAGGGCCACCGGGAGGGACGACCATACGACACCATTGTCGAGAAGAGCGAGGTTGGGAAGGGTGGAGAACCAGCGTTCGACGCGTTCGCCGAGGGCATAGAGACTTTGTTGTAAATGCGCATCGGCCGGCCGCAGCAGGCAAAGCTTGAGCACGCGGCCGACCGCGTCGCCGTTTTCGACTGCGGCGAAGCGTTTGGCGTGGTCGTGGCGAAAGGTTTCGTAACGGGCGACATCGTTGCTCATGAGCAAGGCCACGCCGTAGGCATGGTGATCCATGGTGACATCCCTCCACGAGTCGAGCTGCCCGACGCGTTCGACGACCGCGAAGCGGTCCGCCGCTTCGGCCCATCGCTGCCGGCCCCCCAGCCAGGTGCCGATCGTGCGATAGGCGGTGAGCCCCTCGAAGGAGGGGCGGTCGGGCGAATGGCGCACGGCGGCGAGGAGGGAGTTGGCCTCTTCCATGCGGTTTTCACGGCTGAGGAAAACCGCGTTGGAAATCTTCTCCGCATCCTCGGCGATCGCGCGCAGGCGGGTCTGTTCCTGTAGAGCGGCGCGCTCGCGCAAGTAGAGCCAGGTGGAGGCGCCGAGCCCGCCGAGGAGCGTGGCAAGGATCGCGGCGCCGGCGACGAATGCGAAGCGGTGGCGGCGCACCAGTTTTCCCAATTGATAACATCCCCCCGGCGGCCGCGCGACCACCGGTTCTTCATCCAGATAACGGCGCAGGTCGACCGCCAGCCCTTGCGCGGTGGAGTATCGCCGTTGCCGGTCTTTCTCCAACGCGCGCATGACAACCCAGTCCAGGTCGCGTCGCAGCGTCGCGGTGATCGCGGATGGCGTGCAACGGCGGCGGGCGGCGAGTTCCGCCACGGCGTCGGCGGGCAGGCTTCTCAAAAGGGCCGAAGGCGCGGGCGGATCGACCTCGCGCAAGGTGTGGCGCAGGGCGTCGAGGCCGGCGTCGACGAGATGCTTCGAGTCGAAGGGAGGCCGGCCGGCGAGCAATTCGTAGAGCAGCGCGCCCAAGCTGTAGATATCGGCCCGCGTATCCACGTCGGCACGACCGGGCTCGGCCTGCTCCGGGCTCATGTAGGCGGGCGTGCCGATGAACTGGTCCGCTCCGAGGGTGACGCTCGGCTCGTCGGCGGCGTGGCCGGAAACCGCCTTGGCGACGCCGAAGTCGATGATCTTGGGCGTGGCGACGCCGTCCTGAAAGGCGACGAGCACGTTGGACGGTTTGAGATCGCGGTGGAGGATGCCCTTCTGGTGGGCGTGTTGCACCGCCAGGCAAACCTGGATGAACAAGTCCAGACGCTCGCGCACCGACAAGCGCCGGGTGTCGCAATAGGTGGTGATGCGCTCGCCGGTCACCAGCTCCATGGCGAAAAAGGGCCGGCCCGCGTCGGTCGCGCCGGCGTCGAACACCCGGGCGATGTGCGGGTGGTTCATCATCGCCAAGGCCTGCCGCTCCAGCGTGAAGCGGGCGATGACCCGCTCGGTGTCCATGCCGAGGCGGATGACCTTGAGCGCGACCTGACGGCGCACCGGCTCCTCCTGTTCGGCGAGGTAAACGACTCCGCAGCCACCTTCTCCCAAGCGGCGGACGATGCGATATCGTCCGATGCGCGCGGGGTCCGCTCCGACCGTCGCCGAGTCCGCGTCCTTCCCGGCGGGCGGATCGGCGGGCGCCTCGGGCGAAGGAGCGGTTTCGCCGGAACCAGGCGGAGCGGGCGGGACGAAGTCGAAAAAAGTCGCGGCCTCGACGTGCGCGGCGAGCAGCGCGCCGAGGCGCTCGCGCAGGGCGGGATCGGCGGCGCAGGTTTTGTCGAGGAAGGCTTCGCGCAGCGCCGGATCGGTCAGTTCGAGGGCGGCTTCGAACAGCGTCCGCTCGATCTCCATGTCACGCTCGTCGTCGTTCATGCCGACTCCTTGATGAGCTGCATCAGGCGGGCCCGGGCATAGGTCCAGCGTCGCTCGACGGTGCGCTCGCCGACGCCCAGGATGCCGGCGATTTCGCTGACGGTGTAGTTGCCGAAGAACTTCAGGGTGACCACGCGCGCGCCCTCGGGATCGAGCTGCTCGAGACGGGTAAGCGCCTGGTCCACGAGGAGCACGCGCTCGTCGGGCGCGGTGGCGGCGAGATCGATGTCGACGAGATCGATGCGCACGGGATTGGAGCCGCGCTTGAGGCGGGCCTTTTGACGCGCGTGGTCCACGAGGATGCGTCGCATGGCCATGGCGGCCACGCGAAAGAAGTGGGCGCGATCCTGCCAGCGACGTTCGCCGGCGCCGGACAGTCGCAGCCAGGCCTCGTGCACCAGCGCGGTGGGTTGAAGCGT
>CAMLQS010000034.1 GCA_946482165.1 uncultured Verrucomicrobiota bacterium
CGGGTCGGAAATCGCTCCGATCAGCTCTTCCGCTTCCTCGGGATTCTTTTCCGACTGCCATCCGATCACGCGGGCGAGAAGCCGGTCGCGCTCGGACGAGGGCGGCAGCGCGCGGACCCAATCGGCGACTTCCCTCCGAGCTTCGGAGAACCATGGGTAGAGGACGAGGCCGGCGATCTCGGACTCGCCGGACCGATCAATCTCGCGCGCCCATCCTGCGGCGGCGGCGGGATCGTCCCGCGCCCAGCTCGTGGCCACGCCTTCGAGAGCGAACCGGCGGGCTTCGCCGGCGGGCACCCAGGCGCGGGCGCAGTCGCCGGCAAGACGCGGATCGTAGTCGGCAAGGCCGAGCAGGGCGCGGGCGAGCAGGCGATCACGCAGGGCTCCGGCGGGACGCTCACGCAATCCGGCGCAGGCCGCCAGCGGATCGCCTTTGCTCCACGCGAGGATCGTGGCGTCCACCAAGTCCGAGAGGTGCGACAAGTCTTCCCGTGTCTCGAGCCAGGCGAGGGCGGCGGCGGGGTCCGTCTCGAGCCAGCGTCCGAGCGCGGTTTGAAAGGCGCGCTCGTCGCCGGGCTCCGGCGTCATCGGGGACATACCGCCGTCCGGATCCGCATCTCGCGAGGGCGTGCGCGGCGAGAGAGGCGAGGACGCGAAGACGAGGGGCGACGACCGACCTTCCGGCGGGAGGCGGGACGAAATTTTCGCCGCCTCCGGTCCGGGCGCGGGGAGAAGTGCGAGGCCGGTCGCGATGGCGGCGACCGTCATCGCCGCGAGGAGAAAAGCCCGCGAGGGGCGCCGCGGCGGGATGCGCCGCGGCGCGATGCGCATCACTGGTTGCACTGGCTCCAGGCGGTTGCCGGGTTGCCGCTGATGTGCACGACATTGTCGTAATAAAGGACTCTGCTCTCGCCGACGGTGTAGTTGTCGGTGTCCCAGCAATACATGCCGAGCTTCAGCCGGATCATGTTGTCCAAACCGGAGCCGAACAGGCCGTAGTCGCCATCCGAGCGCAGGGTATCGCCGGTCCATTCGCCGGCGGCGAAGTTGATGTTGGTCTTGCTGTAGGTCGGGCTGCCTTGGGCGGCGCCGTTCCACCATACGTCGAGGCGGCCCGCGCCTTGGCTGGAGACGACGAAACGGCAGACGAGGCGGACCCAGGTTTCGCGCGGGATCGAGGCGGCGATGCGCGCCTGCACGGGGGTGACGCATCCGGTGCGGTGCTCGATCCAGAGTTCGTTGTTCTTCAGCTCGAACATCGCGGCCCAGGAACTGCAGCCTCCCTCGGCGAAGATCTGTCCGATGGTGGTGGTCTTGTTGTAGGGAAAGCCGCTGGAGGGCACGAAGATCTTAAAGGCATACCAGCCTTCCTTGTAGATGTTCAGGTCGCTGCAGGCCTCGACTCCCTTGGTCATGCGCGTGCCGTCGTAGCCGGTCTGCGTCCAGTAGAGCTTGGCGCACTTGGCGCCGTTCTTGGTGAAGGGCTGGACGTAGTTGGGGCTCTTGGTGGTGCAGACCGAGAACGGGGTGATGTTGCCGTCCTCGAAGTCGGTGGATTTCTGGGTGGAGGTGTTCACGTCTCCGGCGCGAAGGGCGGCGGGGAGCAGTAGGGCGGCGGCGAGGGCCAGGGCGGCGCGGGTGGGGTGGTTCAGGCGTGGGGTCATGTTTTTGGGTGCTTATGTTTTCGCTCGGGTGTTCCGAGAAAGCGGGGTGGATCGCGGCGCGGGGCGGCGGGGGTTGCGCGACGTCGCGTAAAAGACGCGGGCGGAGCGGCGCGGGCAAGGGCGGGGCGGGAGCAACCGGTTGCGAAACGCGGGGAGTTTCACGCACCCGGTTGCACGCGCCTCGCGTTTTCATCCGAAGGCATATCCGCTAGGTCACTTCGCCGACTCGTCCCGTTTCACGCCCGGGCCCGGTCGACGCGATGCCCCCGCCGCGACGAGTTCCCGCCACGTTTTCCCCGTGCCCCATTCCGACTTCTCTCCCGGCCCCGATGTCACGCTACGCGATCTGGCGGCGCGACTGGGGGTGAGCCACTCGACCGTCTCGCGCGCCTTGCGCGGCAACCCGGCGATCTCCGCCGCCACGCGCGGTCGCGTGCAGGCATTGGCGCGCGAACTCGGGTATAGGCCCAATTTCATGGCGGCGGGACTGGGCGGGCGCCGGCATGGCGGACACGCGCCCGGCACGCTCGGCGTGCTGGCGTGGATCAACGCGTGGCCGGAGCCGGGGCGGCTGCGCTCGTTCCGGGAGTTCGACGCGTATTGGCGCGGCGCGGAGGCGGCGGCCGCGCGCCTCGGGTATCGGCTGGAGGAGTTTCGCGTTCCGGGCGGATCGCGCCCGATGGGGCGTTTGCACGGCATCCTGGCGGCGCGGGGCATCGTGGGCGTCCTGATTCCGCCTCAACGAGGGGAGTTGCCCGCGGGCTGGCCGGAGTTTCCGTGGGCGAGATTCTGCGTCGTGCGCTTCGGCTATTCGGTGCCGGTTCCGCCTGCGAACGTCGTCGCGGACAACCATCTGACCAGCGGAATGCGCGCCTACGAAGCCCTGCGCCGGCTTGGCTATCGGCGAATCGGCTTCGTGTCGGGCGTCGAGGCGACGACACGGTTCCGAGCGGGGTTTTTGCTCAAGCAAACCGACGACGAGGACGCGGTGGAGCGGCTCCCGATCCTGCGGCTGCCCGTGCCCGGAGGCGTCGCTTGCCGGAGGTCCGAGGTTCTGGGCCGATGGATGGAACAATGGACGCCCGACGTCATCCTGAGCGACATCCCGGAGATGCGCGCTTTGCTGGAGCGGCGGGGACTGCGCGTCCCGAGGGATATCGGCCTGGCCGGCTTCAGCGTGCTGGACGGCAAGGTCGACTCCGGCATCGACCAAAATTCGGAGGAGATCGGGCGGGTGGCGATCGAGGCGCTGACAGCGTTGTTGAACCGCAACCAGCTCGGCATCCCGCCGATCACGCGGGAGATTCTGGTGGAGAGCACCTGGCGAAAGGGCGGCAGCGTCGGCCGGTGTCGGGACTCGGCGGAGGACGACAGCGTTCCCGCGCCTTAGCCGGGATCGTGCAGTAGATCGGGTCGTATCGAAGTGATCTGACGGCGCATTTCAGTGGCTCTCTCCCGGCGCAATATCCTCCGGATATTCCTTGGTCGTTCGCCTCTGAAATGCGCTCGCCATCCCACCTCGCTACTCCGCCGCTCTACTGCACGATCCCGGCTTAGTGGGCCTTGAAAACGATCTTCGGCTCGGTGTCGAAGCCGGCGGCCGCGGTCGCGCGCACGAGGCGCAGCCCGTAGATGGCGCCGGCCACGTCCCCGGGACGGGCGGCGACGCGCAGCGTGATCTTTTCCTTGCCGCGCGTCAGATCCGGCGGGATCGCGATCACGCGGTCGAAGAAATCGCCGGGACGGTTGGCGAGCAGGCGTTGTTCGCCGAGCGGGTGGTCGTCGACGAAGACATCGAAAGTCCGCTCGTGCCAGACTCCGCCCCAGCAGGTGAGGACGAGGGCGAGCGGGTCATCGGAGGCGCGCGTGCGCAGCATGTAGGAGAACCAGCCGCCGTCGCGGGCGAGGCGGCCCTTGCGACCGGAGAACTCCTCGATCTCGGAGTCTTTGTCGGCGAAGGCGTGGTCGACCTCGGGTTGCTGATAGCCCGGGGTGACGTGGTCGAGCGTGGCGGCGTCGAGGAGGCGACGGGTTTCGGTCTCGGCGCGCAGATCGCCTTCGCGTCGTGTCCATTCGTCGGCGGAGAGGAGGGGGAAGTAGACGGCGTATTGCTCCTCGTAGACGCGATAGAGAGGCACGAAGACGAGGTCGGAGGGCCGGAGCACGCCGTGGCTCGCGAACTCGGAGGGGGCGCCCCCGGTCGGGCGCAGGCCGGCGAGCGCGGACTCGACGGATGGCGCGACGAGCACGGGTGGAAAGGCGTCGGTTTTTCCCCGCGCGGCGAGGTGTTCGGAGAAGCGTTGTTTCGCGGGATTTTCGATTCCGGGCACATCCGGAACGACGGCGGCTAGGAGCACGGGTCCGTGGAGCAACGCGATGGTTTTTCCGTCCGAATGCGGAAGCGGCTCGGCGCGGAGGCGCATGGGCAGTCTCAGCTCGAGCATGTCGCCGTCGCGCCATTCGCGCTCGACCCCGAGGTAGGAGGACGGCGCGGAGCGAACAGGCAGGGTTTCCCCGTTGATCGCGAGGGTCGGCATCTCGCACCAAGCGGGGTAGCGTAGCTTCAGGGTGAAGCGGGCGGGGCGGAGGCAGGAGACGGCGATGCGCACCGTTTCCTCTTCGGGAAAACGGGTGTGCAATTCGAGGCGGACGCCGCGTTCCCGCCATTCGAGGGCGGCGGCGAAGTAGAGGTTTAGCCAGAGCGTGTCCCCGTTCCGGTAGGCGATGTGTTCGGCGTAGCGCGCCGGGTTCTCGAGGCCGGTGCCCACGCAGCACCACCACGAATCGTAGGGCGTGGAGAATACCTTCACGCCGACGGAGCCGAGTCCGAGAAAGTATCCGAACTCGCCGGGTGCGCGGCCTATGTTCGCGGCGAGGTGGTTGATGAGCGCGCGCTCGACGAAATCCATGTGCGCGGCGTCGGGCTCCCAGGCGAAGAGGTGTCCGGTGAGTTTGAGAAGGTTGTAGGTGTTGCAGGTCTCGCAGGTGTTGGGCGTGAGGCGCCGAGGGAATTGGTCGAGGGGAAAGAAGTGCTCGCTCTCGCCGTGGCCGCCGGTGGCGTAGGAGCGGTTCCGGACGACGTGGCGCCAAAAGGAGGAGGAGGCGCGGCGGTATTCAGGCCGGCCGGTGAGTTCGTATTCGCGGGCGAGGCCGATGACCTTGGGGATTTGGGTGTTGCCGTGGAGGCCGTCCAGACGGTCCTCGCCGCGAAACATCGGCGCGAGGACTTGATCGTGGTGGAAGGCGCGGGCGGCGAGATCCAGGTAACGTATGTCGCCGGTGTCGGCGGCGAGGTCGGCGAGGGCCTCGTTCATGCCGCCGTGCTCGCAGCGGAGCATGTCCTGAATTCGCGCGGGGGAGAGCGCGGCCAGGGTTTCGTCCAGCCAGTCGGCCACGCCGCGGGCGACGGCGAGCGCCTTGGCGCAACCGGCGAGGCGAAAGGCGTCGCGCAGGCCGGCGAGAAGCTTGTGCAGCGTATAGAAGGGCACCCAGACGCCGTTCAGCGAAAAGGGAGTGGCTTCGACGCGACCGGCGCGGAGGGCGGCGAAAGCGGTCTTGTCGACGGGCAGGACATAGCCGTCGGCGTTGGCGGCCTGGCAGGCGGCGAGTTCGGCGACGACATGGTCGACGCGAGGGCGTATCCATTCGGCCCCGACGGAGGCGTGAAGATGGGCGAGCGCGGAAAGGTAGTGGCCGAGCGAGTGCCCCGAGATGTCGCGGGATTCCCAGCCGCCGTAGCGTTCGGCGCGAGGGGCGAGGGCGGCCTGCTGGCGATAGGGCGCGAGCAGTCGGTCGGGATCGATCGCCTCAAGATGGCGGGCGTGGGTATCCTGGCGTTCCTTCAGCGGGCCGTCGAGCAGGCGCATGGACGAGAGCGGAAGCGGACCGACGACGGCGGCGAGGCGGGAGGGGGACGGGACGGGGCCGGCCGAGGCGAAACAGACGGACATGGGAATGGGGGACGGACGGGCAAAAAAGAACGACGGTCCGGGAGGACCGTCGTTAGGCCGTGTCTTGTAGACAAACCGGCCCATCGCTGGCGCTCTACGAGTGAAGCGAGAAAAGGCGCTGGGCCGGCGTTGCCCTCGGCGGCACGGGCCGCTGGCCCGCCTCCGCCTCGGGCGCCTCGGCCGAGCACCCCTTCTCGCTCACGCTGGCCCGGTTTATTTACAAGACACGGCCTAGGAAAACGCCGCCGCGGGCGGATGGATGTCAGAGGTTGACGCGGTTGTTGAGGCGCGGGTCGTTCTTTTGGAGCATATCGACGTGGCCGTCGAAGAAGACGGCGAGCCAGCCGGAGCCGTGGACGGGCTGGTCGGGCAAATCGGAATACCAACTCGCGTTCTTGATGGTGGAGTCGACTTCGGCGGGCGTGGTTTTGTCGATCTCGATGGCCATCCAGCGGCGGGAGGTGTTGAAGGAGCCGGCGAGGCGGGAGTAATTCATGCTGCCGATGCCGCCGGCTTTGTTGCCGAAGGGGTAGACGAGGTTGCCGGCGTTGCCCATGATGGTGTTGCCGAGCTCGATGCTGGGAGGGAAAGATCCGGACGTGCGTTTTGTGGCGAAGGCGGGGCTTTCGAGAACGGGGCAGTAGAGCTTGCCGACTCCGTCGACCGTGACGGCGACGCGGGTGATGTAGCGTCCGAGTTGTTCGATCGACTGAATGGCGGCGCGAGGCTCGGTGCCGGAGCCCGAGTAGTTCATGTAGGCGTTTTGGCCGGTGCCGAGGGCGAAGGACGCGTTTATGCCGCCCGCGTCGGTGCCCTTGACGTAGAGGCCGGGCATCTTGTCGCGGTTGTCGTTGGCGAACGTGGCGGCCGCCACGCCGATCTGGCGAAGGTTGGAGACCATGGTCGCCTTGGAGGCGGTCTGGCGGACCTTGCTGACCGTGGGGATGATGATGGCGGCGAGAATGCCGATGATCGCGATGACGGTCAGGAGCTCGATCAGAGTGAAACCGCGACGGATCCGAGATGAGACGAAGGGCATGAAGGGGCGGGGGTGTATGTTCGAACGGTGGGGGAATGGCGGGAGCTTGGTAAGCCGGCGGTCCGTTAAACTGGTAACGGAGGCCGAGGGTTCGGACGTTTCAGCGTTCGAGGAGGAGAGTGCGTTCCACCGGTTTGGCGGTTTGGATATTCGGTTCGGAGGCGCGGCCGAATTGCCAGGCGACGACGGTGACGGCGACGGGGAATTTGGCGCGCGGGGGAACGGGCAAGAGGCGGAGGGTGTCGCCGTCGATCTCGGCGGGGCCTTCGCGGACGAAGTAGCGCACGGGCAGGCCGGAGTCGGAGCGCGCGGAGAGCCTGATGTGACCGCGCCCGTGTTTGACCGAGGCGGGGAGCTCGAAGGTGATCGTCTGCGGGGCGCCTTGCGTGAGCCCGCGGGGAATGTCGAGGCGCGCCTGCTGGATGGCGCGCTTGTGGTCGGCGTCGCCGGGCCAGACGGCGGCGAGCCAGGCTTCGTTGCCACGGCGGTCGTCGAGGAAGGAGGCGCGGTTGAAGGCGAGTTCCCAGGTGTCGCCGGAGATGTGGCGGATCGGGCCGGTGATGCGTTCGATGGCGATGGCGGAGGGATTGGCGGCGGGCGGGTCGATGTGCTCGCCGGCTTTCTTGCCGGCCCATTTTTCGGGGCGGCCCTGAGGCACGGTGTCGAGGAAGGCGCCGGAGACTTTGAACGTGAGACCGTCGGCTCCGGGCTTGAAGGGGATGTTCACCTGCTGGTGGGTGCCTTGGGTCTGCGGGATGATTTCGCCGTCCTGGACGTAGCCGAGCAGGGCGGGTTTCCCGCGATGGGCCGCTTGGAAGGTCTCGGCGGCCTTGGCGATTTCCTCGTCGAACCACCAGAAGGCCTGCGCGGGGTCGCCCTTGTATTCGCCGACGGGAGCGGCTGGCGCGAGCGGGGCTTTGCCCAGGCGGTAGCGGTCGACCAGCCAGCCGGTCTTGGCTGTGTCGATGGCGTTGAGGACGACGGGGCCGGAGACGGGGGCGTTTTTCGGCAGGCGCGCGGCGACGGCCTTGCGCAGGTAGAGGGCGATGAACGCGACCTTTTCGTCGAGCATGGCGAAGTGGCCGTCGGCGGGGACGCCGAGTCCGCTGAGCGGCATGGCGGGATGTTCGGCGCGGGTCTTTAGGCCGTCGCGCATGCGGGTGTCGGCCCACTCGTATTCGCCGAGGGTGACGAGGCCGGGCACGGAGTCGATGTCGAGGCCGGCGGCCTGCGGCGCCTCCTTGGGGTCGGGCACGTAGGGCCATTGGCCGCTGAAGGAGATTCCGGCGATGACGCGTTCGGGTTTCCAGCCGGCGATATACCAAGGCATGGAGGCGGCGGCGGAGTGGCCGACGGGCACGAGCGGGGCGGCGGCCAGCTCGGAGTAGCCGGAGGTGTCGGCGAGGGCCGCGAGGAGGGCGTCGAAACGTTCGCCCGCGCCGAGATCGTGTCGGAAATTCCGGTCGAAGGTCGGCGCGACCCAGATGGCGGCGAGGCCGAGTTCGGTCAGCGCCTGGCGAAAGACCGGGTGCTCGAGCAGAGCCTCCTCCTCCATGTTGTGATGGCCGAAGACGACGCCGCGCACGGCGCGGCAGTCGGGAGGAATCCAGAGGAACGCGCGGGACTTTTCCTTCGTGGAGTTCGGGGCCGATGGGACAGGGACCGACCATTGCCACTCGGCGGCGGCGAGCGGGCGGAGGAGGGCGAGGAGGAGCAGCAGGGCAAGGAGCGGACGGAGCATGGTGGGCGGTGGGACGGAGGAGGCGTGCGACGGCGGACGGTGGAACGCGGGCGATCTGTTCGCTTGCGGACGTTTTGGCCGATGGCGGAACCCGAAGGAGCGCCCGCGAGCGAGCGGCCTACCGGGTTTGCGGCCTATTTTGCCTTCGGGGGCGCGGCGGGGCCGCCGGGGGCGATGCCGTTGGCCGGAAGTCCCCAGGAGCCGGGGCTGGCGAGGACGGACGCCTCGTCGAGGCGACGGCCTGCGGTCTCAAGCGTGGAGTCGACGAGCGCATCGCTGACGATGACGGGTGCGGCGGCGATCTCGTTGACCAAGGCGACACCGCGGGCGGCGGCGGGCTTGATGGGGCTGGCCATCTCGGCGTGCTCGGGCATGCCGAAGCCGAACAGGATGGGAATCGCGGGGATGGTGCGTTCGCCGAGCTGGGCGGACAGGCGCACGCGGTGGTTTTCGCCGGCGATGGTGGCGACGGCGTGGACGAGCGACTTCGGGCCGTCGCCGACGAGCTCGAGGTCGACCTCGGAATCGTGTCCGCCGCGCAGGTAGAGGAGCGGCCCGTGGGCGATGTCGCCGCGGGAGCGCCGGACGATGGTCTGCGAGCCGATGAGGAAGCCGCGCTCGCAACCGCGGGCGACGCAGTTTTCGAGCATGGATTTTTGCGGGGACTCGTCGCGGACGCCGATCTCGAAGCCGGCGCGGGTGTTGATGGCGGTGCAGTTGACGAGCGTGACGCGGCCGGCGTTGCCGTAGGTGCGGAAGCCGTCCTCGACCAGGCTCTTCACGTAGCCGGGGGTGACGAGGTGGCGGCCGTCGCGGTTGGGATAGACGGATTTGAAGCCGAGGTCGAAGGCGGGGCCGGAGGTGTCGCGCAACATCTCGTCGGTGGCCCGCATGACGCCCTCGGCGTAGCAATCCTCGAGGCGGATGTCGCCGCCCTCCTGGATATAGAAGCAGTGGCCGAAGGCGCGGCTGAACACGCGGCAACGGCGAAGGACGGAGCCGGAGCCGAGAACCTGTATGCCGCTTTGTTTTTTGATGCCGACGAGGTTTGGGCCGCCCTTGCCGAGCAGGTCTCCGTAGCCGTAGGGGAAGGAGCCATACACGTGCAGGGTGGCGTCCTCGAGTGTGGTGCGTTCGCCGGCGAGGGAAAGGGTGTTGCCACCGCTGCCGAGGTTGGCGCCGGTGTGGCGGAGGGAGAGGCCGGCGAGGGTGTTGCCCTTGCCGGCGACGATGAGGCAGCGGACGTAGCCGCCGGGGAGTTTCTTATAAAGGGCGGTGTCGATCTCGATGACCGCGCCGTCGAAAACGATGCGGTTGTCGTCGCCGCGGAAGACGAACATCGGCACGGGCGGACGGCCGGGCAGGCCCTTGCGGGCGGCGCGGATCTCGGCGAGCACGGTGTCGGTGAGGTAGTCGGCCATGCGGTAGACGCCGGGCTTCAGGCGAATTTCGCGGCCGCTTCGGGCCGTCTCGCGGGCGAGATCGGAGAGGTTGTCGACCTCGACAACCTCGGCGCGGGATGGAATGCCGACGGCGAAGGCCAGGGCGAGGACGACGGAATGCAGGATCAAGCGAATCATAGGGGGAAACGGGGATACGCCGCACTCACGGGCCGGGCGGGGTTGGGAAGCGCTCGCCTGCGAGGGGGGGACGGCCGGGCGGACGGCGAGCCGTTCACGCCATGCGCTCGGACATCTCGCGCGTGACGCGCCAGCGCAGCGTTCCTCCGTTGAGGAAGTGTTCAAGTTCCTCCGCCATATAGCTGCCGAGGCGCTCGCACTCCCGGCCATGCGAGCCGGCGATGTGCGGGGTGACGATGGCGTTGGGCAGCGAGAAAAGCGGATCGTCGGCGGATGGCGGCTCGGGGTTGGTGACGTCGAGAATGGCGGTGACGTCGGGGCGGGCGCGCAGGGCCTTGACGACCGAGGGCTGGTCGAGAATCACGCCGCGGGCGGTGTTGAGCAGCGTGGAGTCGGGCCGCATCGTGCGGATGAGATCACCGGTGATGAGGCCGACGGTCTCGGGAAGGAAGGGCGTGTGGACGGAGACGACGTCGGATTCGAGAAACAGCTCCGCGAGAGACACCCGTTTCACGCCGAGGAGAGAGGCCTCGGATTCCCTCAGATAGGGGCAGTAGACGAGGACGCGCACGTCGTAGGCGGCCAGCATCTCGGCGACCTTTCGCGCGATCATGCCGAAGGACACGAGCCCGATGGTGGCGCGAAAGGCTCCCGGGATGGGGCGGGTGTGATCACCCCAGCCTTCGCCGCGGCGAGCGAGGTCGGCGCGGCGCCAAAATTGTTTCAGCGCCAGGATCGAGACGGCGACCGTGTATTCGGCGACCGGCACCGCGTTGGCGGCGTAGGCGCTCGTGATGGCGATCCCCGAGGCCCAGAACGCGTCGGTGGTGCAATACCGGATGGAACCTGCGGCGTAGAAGATTGCGCGTAGGCGCGGAGCGGCGGCGAGGAATTCGGCGTCAAAAACCGGCGCCTTCCAGCCGGAGAAAAGAAATTCGGCCTCCGCGAGGTCGTCGCGATGATTCCGCCAGTTGGCCGGGGTCAGAATCAGCCCTTCCCTGAGATCGACCGACGCGGAGATGCGGCGCCGGTCATCTTGCGCGTAGACGATATCGATCGCGTCGGGGTCCATGGCGAAGAGACCGCGCGGGCGATGCTTTTGCGCCGCGGACGGGGGCGAAGGGAATGGGGCGGGGGAGGCGAGCGTGAAGGACATGGCCGGCGGACTGCGGGTTGCCGCCTAGGCTGCAAAAGAGAGAGGCGGGGGGTAAAAGGCCTGCGCGGTTACTATGGTAACAAGAACGCCCGTTCCGCGCCGCGGGAAGAGGGCGGCCGGGATCGAGAGGTGGCGGAGCGTGGCGCTGTTTGGTGTTTCCCCGCAAACGCCGGGGTGCATCGTGGCAGGCGTAATGTCCAACGACCCCGCCCCACGTCCATCGCTGCGCGACATCGCCCGCGCGCTAGACATGTCCCATGTGGCGGTTTCGCTGGCATTGAGGGATTCGCCGCGTGTCTCCCAGGCGCGCAGAGTCGAGGTGAAGGCGATGGCGGAGAAGTTGGGATACCGCCCCGATCCGATGTTGGCTTCGCTGGTGGCCTATCGGCAGGGCAAGCGGCCCGCCGGCATTCGCGCCTGCCTGGGTTGGATCAACCAGTGGGACGATTCAGGGGAGCTGCGAAGCTTGAGGGAGTTCGACAACTATTGGGTTGGCGCCCGCGAGGCGGCCGAGCGTTTGGGCTATAACCTCGAGGAATTTCGCTGGCCGCTTTCCAGACCGGGCAAGCGCCTGCAGTCGATCCTGGAGACGCGGGGCGTGCGCGGCTTGCTGATCCCGCCCCACCGCGGCGGCCAAGTCCTTCCGGATTTCGACTGGAGCCGGTTTTCGATCGTGCGCTTCGGGGCGTCGGTGAAGAACGTGTCGGCGCATTCGGTCACCAGCGACCAGGCCCACTGCTCCCGGCTCGCCTATGAAAACGTGCAGGCACGGGGGTATCAGCGGATTGGATATGTAAGCGAACTGGTTTTGGAGCGGAACACGCGGGGGCACTTCCGCGAGGGTTTCCTGAACGCGCAGGAGGAACTCACGCCGCGGGGGCGGAGATTGGAAACGCTCATGTTTTCGGCGGATGTCAGGCGTCACCGCAAGGAGCTTTCAGCCTGGTTGAAGGCGGAAAAGCCCGATGCGATCGTGACGACATCGCCCTTGCTGCGCGCCGCGCTGCTCGAGATCGGGCTGCGCGTGCCGGAGGACGTGGCGGTGGCCACGACCAGCGTTCTCGACGGAAATTTCGACGCGGGCGCGGACCAGAATTCCCACGAGATCGGGCGGGTCGCGGTGAGCACGCTCGCGAGTCTGATTCTCGAAAACGAACGGGGCATCCCTCGCTATCAGCGGCGAATCCTGGTGGAGGGACGCTGGGTGGACGGGACAAGCGTGCCCGACCGGAATGGCGCGCAGACCGCTTCGTGAGCGCTTCGCCGGGCGGCGGCCTCGCGATCAGGATCGCGAGGCGGCGCCGGCGAGAGTCTTGGCCGACTCGACGCGCTGGGTCGCGGTCGGCGTTTCGCCGTCGAGCCAGCGTCGCACGCGCCCGGCGAGGAAATCGACGTAGGGCGGCTGGTCGTTGAGGCAGGGGACGTGGTGGAAAAAATCGCCGCCGGCGTGCAGGAACTGTTCTTTGCCCTCGCCCGCGATCTCCTCGAGCGTCTCCAGGCAGTCGGCGACAAAGGCCGGGGTGAAGACGAGAAGGCGTTTTTTTCCCTCCTTCGGAAGACGCTCGAATTCGTGGTCGGTGTAGGGCGTGAGCCAGGGTTCGCCGGCGAGGCGCGACTGAAAGGAGATCGACCATTTGCCGTCGGCGAGGCCCGCGCGTTTCACGAAGGCCTGCGTGGTTTTCGTGATCTGCGCCCGGTAGCACATCGCGTGCGCCGAGGAGCAACTGTTGCAGCAGTCGGCCGCGAGGGTGCAGTGGGCCTTCGAGGCGTCGCCGACGCGGAGGTGGCGCTCGGGGATGCCGTGATAGGAGAAGAGGACGTAATCGTGCGGGTTGGATTCCAAGTGGGGCTTGGAGACTTGGTAGAGCGCCTCGATGTAATCCGCGTCCTCGTAGAAGGGCTGCACGCAGGCGATCTTTGTGCGCGGCGCGTGTCGCTTGGCCTCGTCCTGCACTTTCACGACGACCGTCTCCCATGAGGACATGGCGTAGTGCGGATACTGCGGGATGAGCAGGAGTTCCTCGATGCCGGCGGCGTCGATGGCCTGGAGAACGCTGGCGATCGAGGGCGTGCCGTAGCGCATCGCGAGGAAAACAGGGGTCTCCGGGCCGAGCGCGGAGACCAACTTTTTCTGCACGTTCATCGATGTCACGACCAGCGGCGAGCCCTGCGGCGTCCAGATTTCACGGTAGGCCTTGGCGGACTTTGGCGCGCGGGTCGGAACGATGATGCAGTTGACCAGAAATTTGGCGAACCAACGGGGCTTCAGGTCGATCACGCGCGCGTCGCCAAGAAATTCGCGCAGGTAGCGGCGGAGGTCGGGCACCTCCGTGGAGTCGGGAGAACCAAGATTGACGAGCAGGACGGCGCGTTTGGGCAGGGACATGGCAGGCCGCCAATGGGGCGGGGGCGCGCGGCCTTTGTCAAATGGCGCGCGCACTTGGGCGTTACGCAAATCGACGGCGGACCGCCCGCCGCCAGGCCTCCGGAGAACTCGGCAGCGAAGAGGTGTTTGCGGACTTGCGACGCCTAGTTGAAGCGATCCAACTTCACGCACGCAACCGATGAGTCCCCGATCGCAGTCCGCGTGGCACTTCCCCTCCGCCGCCCGAACGAAGAAGCCGATGCAGGCTTTTCGTGCGATGCGAGAGAGGCGGACCGCGCGATGAGTGGCGGCGACACCCCGCGTTCCGGCGCTCCGGGAGGAGATGGACCGCCTCCGAAAGGATCCGGCGCGCCCCGCTGGCGAGCGCCCGAGGCGTCCGACCTCGGCGATTCGATTCCGGGTCTTCGTGTCAACGCGTTGGCGGGCGTCGGGGGGATGAGCGCGGTCTACCGTGCGGAGCAATCGCGTCTCGGCCGCACGGTCGCGGTTAAGATTCTTCCCACGAGCTCCACTCCCGATCCGGAGGCGCGCGAACGGTTCCAGCGCGAAGCGCGGATACTCTCGGGGCTCAACCACCCGCACATCCTGCACATCCATGATTTCGGCGCCATGCCCGACGGCACGCTCTATCTCGTCACCGAGTGGGCGGACGGCGGCGATCTTTCGAAGCTGATCGGGGGCGTGGCGCATCCGCCGGCGCAGGTGTTGAAATGGGTGGAGCAGATAGCCGAGGCGCTGGACACGGCGCACGCGCGCGGGGTTGTTCACCGCGATCTGAAGCCGGCCAATGTGCTGGTGCTCGAGGACGGCCGCCTGACCTTGTCGGACTTTGGTCTCGCACACGCGGTGGGTGGGGGATTCACGGCTGGGCTGACGGCGGCCGGGGCTGTTTTCGGCACTTTCGAATACATGGCGCCCGAGCAGATGGAGTCGGCGGATCAGGTCACGGGGGCCGCCGATATCTACGCGCTCGGCGTGATGACGTATCAAATGTTGACCGGCCGCGTGCCCCGGGGGGCGTATGCGCGGCCTTCGCGCATTTCGAACGTGCCGGCGGAGGTGGATATATTTCTGGACTCGGCCATGGCGACCGACCCGGCGCGCCGACCCAAGAGCGGCGCCGAGTTCGCGAAGCTTTTTGCCCACGCTTGCAGGGCTCCCGTGCGGAGGCGGCAGCGTCGTCTGGCCGTTCTCGGTGTTACTTTGGTGGCCTTGGCGCTCGTGTGGGCCCGTTCCGAAATAATCCGTTCCGAACGGGAAGCGGCGGCGGCGGCCGCGCGCTCGGCCGCGGTTGTCGCGGAGCTGCGTCTGCTCGAGGCGCGCCGGGAACGGGCGGAGGCGGTCGCCGCCGTGGAAGCGGCGCGGCAGGCCAAGGCCGAGGCCGAGGCCGCCGCCGCTCGCGCCGTGCGAGGCGACGACCCCGATCCTGTCTCGGTCGAGCCGCCTCCCGGCGATATGACGCCGGAGACGGCGCCTCCTCCCCCCGTCGACCCCGCGCCGACGGCGGAAGCCGGCGCCGTGCCGACGTCCTCGGACGCGTCCCCTGCCACGGCGCGGCCCGCGGATGAAAAGGCGGATTTGCCCGCGGTCCCGTGGACCTGGGTTTTGCCCGACGTGAAACCGGCCTCCGACGCGCTCGCCGGAGAGTGGAAGATGGTTCGCGGGGAATTGGTTTCGGGCGAGGATCGGTGCGCCTTGGCGCTGCCGGTGCGGCTCGCGATCAACTATGACATCGCGATCGAATTCACCCGCAACAGCGGCGAGAATTCGATCGCCGTGTTCGTGCCGACTTTGTCCGGAGTGGGCGCGTTCGAGATCGATGCCTGGGATCTCGGCATCGCCGGCCTGCAACTGATCGATGGCGACGATATGCGAAGGACCAACCGCTTTTTTCCGGCGCGCCTCGTCAACGGCGAAAAACACCGTCTCATCCTCGAGGTGCGAGGCAGCCGTGTCACCGCCTCCTGGGATGGCGAACCGCGCATGGTTTGGACCCTCGCCGATCAAAAGCTGCGAATTCCCGCCCTCTGGCAGTTGCGGCCCGAGATAGGTCTCGGCATCGGTTCATGGAAGAGCCCGACGACCTTCCACCGCGTCGCCTACCGCGTGAGGCCGGCGGACTTATAAGCCCGGCCGCGGATCCCGGGACAAAGGCGGGCGGGCTGGGCCTGAACAGGCTGAGCGTCTTTGCCGGGGTGTGCGGCGCGAGCTTGGCAACCTCGTAAGCAAGACGTGAAATGGTCCGCACATGAGCGTCCGCCAGCACCTTCTGGCCACTTTGCTTCTTTGCCTCGCGATCACGCTGGGTATGACGTTCGCGCTGCATTTGCAGCAAAGGCACGAGGCGGAAACGCTCACGGCCAACTTCGCCAGCGAGCGGCGGGAGCAGCTCGAAGTGGCGGTGCGCGAGCAGTCGGAGGCCTTGGGCGTATTTGTCCAGGACTACAGCGGCTGGGACGACATGGTGGCTTTCGCGGCCTCGCTCGACCCGGAGTGGGCGCGGCTGAACATCCAGGAAGTGATGGAGCGCTACCGGCTGAGCGCCGTTTGGCTCGTCTCGCCGGACGGGCGCGTGCTCTATTCGCATTCCCTGGGCGAGGAGGGCCCGGTGCCCGTGCCGTCCGCGATCCCGGCCATCGTGTCCGCGGCGAGCTGGGACGAGGAGATAGGAGGCTTTTATCGGGCGGACGGACGGGTGGTCGACTTGCGCGCCCGCCCGGTGCAGCCGACGGCCGACACCGAACGAAAATCAAGGCCGGTCGCATGGCTCCTCGCGGGCCGCGTGCTCGACGCCCAGTTCGTCGCCCGCATGGAGCGAAAGCTTCAGGCGCGCGTGACGCTCGTCCCGGTTTCGGGCGAGCCCGAGACCCCGGCGGGTCCCGAAATCGTGGTGCGGCACCCGCTGGATGGCTTGGCCGGCGCCCCTCCCGTGGCGGAGTGGCGGGCGACGTTCGCCGCGAAGTCCCTCGAGCTCGGCGAGCACTATAACGACCGGGAGATGCTCGTCTGGCTGTGCTCCGTCGTGCTCTTGCTCGGCGTCGTCGGCTGGAGTCTGACTCGCAATGTGCTGCGCCCGCTTTCCCGCATCGGAGCGAGCCTCGAGCGCGACTCTCCGGAGCCCCTTGCGGGAATCTCGAAGAACCTTCCCGAGTTCACGCGCATCGCCGAACTCGTTCGCGACTCGTTTCGGCAGCGCGAGGCGTTGCGGCGAGAGATCGAGGAACGTGCGCGTCTCGGGCGCGACTTGCACGATGGCGTGATTCAAAATCTCTACGCCACGGGAATGGGCATCGCGCATGGTATGCGCATGGTCCCGGCAGATCCCGAAAAGGCCCGGCTGCGTCTGGAGGAATCGCTGCGCACGTTGAACGAAACGATGGACTCGCTTCGCGGTTTCATCGCTCGCGCCGAGCCCGAAGCGGCCGGGGAAGTCGACTTCGCCGATTCCTGCGTGACGTTGTTCCAGACCCTGCGCGTGCATCGCGATTGCCGGCTCGACCTCGATATCGCCGCGGGCGCGGACGCGGGCATCCCGGCGGGGCAGAAAGCGAATGTGCTCTTCATCGTGCGCGAGGCGATTTCCAACGCGCTACGTCACGGTGGCGCGAAGAACATCTCCGTTTGCCTGCGGCCCGCGGGCGACGGCTGGGCGCTGCGCGTTCGCGACGACGGCCGGGGGCACGATTTTTCCGCCTCGGACAAGTGCGGCCGGGGATTGGAAAACATTCGCGCCCGCGCTCGCGATCTCGGCGGAGCACCCTGTTTCGCGCCGGCCCCGGGCGGCGGGGTCGAGGTGGTGGTGGAATGGCATCGCGGCTAGAACCTTGCGGATGCGCATCGTTTGCGCCGCATGCGCGGCATGAACTACGCGGCGGGGCCGCGCAGGGCGCGGATGCCGGCGATCAACCGATGCACGTTCTCCGGCGCGATGCGGTCGGTGATGATCGAGCAGGGGTAATTGTGCTCCACGTCGAGATGAACCCCGTCCTCGGCGCCCGGGCGGACGAAGTCCGCCACGAAGTCCATGCCGCCACGGGGTCTCATGTAGCGCACGTAGGGGTCGGGATTGTCGCTTTCGATCACGATATCGTCGTGAAGGAAAACGTTGCAGTAGAGGGTGAGATCGCGAAACGACGCGAACCACGTCGGAGGGTTAACCAATTGATCGCGGATGATCAGCGTCATGGGGAATGGTTCCTAGCAGTTACGCTGCCAATTATCGGCACCGCAGCCCGCTTCCTTGACCCCGCCTGAAGACATGCGTCATCCCTACGGGTTTCATTTTCTCCACATCGCATCATCACACCACATGAGCACCGCGCGTAAACCTGTTCTCCTTATTATCCGCGACGGCTGGGGCTGCAACCCCAATGCCGACCAAGCGTCCTTCAACGCTGTCGCCCTGGCCAAGAAGCCCGCCGATGACTTCCTGCAGGCGAACTCGCCCGTCGCCTACGTTTCGGCAAGCGGTCTCGATGTCGGCCTGCCTGACGGCCAGATGGGCAATTCCGAGGTCGGCCACGAAAACATCGGCGCCGGCCGCGTCGTCGACCAGGAGCTCGTGCGCCTCAATAAGCTTTTCTCCGATAAGCAACTCGCCGGCAACGCCACCTGGCTCGGCGTGATCGCCCGCTTGAAGGCCAATCCCGCCGCGAAACTGCATTTGATGGGCATCGTCTCCGACGGCGGCGTGCACGGCATGCTCGAGCATCTCTACGGACTCCTCGCCCAAGCGAAGGCCGACGGGATAGCCGCCGAGCGCGTCTTCGTGCATGGCTTCACCGATGGTCGCGACACGCCGCCGACATCGGCGCTCGGCTACATCCGTCAGGTCGAGGCCAAGATCAAGGAACTCGGAAACTACGGCCGCATCGCGACCATCACGGGGCGTTTCTGGGCCATGGACCGCGACAACCGCTGGGAGCGCGTGCAAAAGGCCTACGACTGCCTCACCGGCCGCGCCTGCGCCGCCACCGCGACGTCCGCCGAAGCGGCGGTCCAGCACTACTACGAAAACCCTCTTTCCGCGACGCAGAACGGGGACGAGTTCGTTCCCGCCACCGCCATCCTTGGCGCCGACGGCAAGCCGCTCGCGAAGTTCTCCGACGGCGACGCCGTCGTCTTCTACAACTACCGCGGCGACCGCCCGCGCGAGATCACCCGCGCTTTCGTCATGGACGACTTCGCCTCTTTCGACCGCGGCCCGAAGCTCGACCTCTACTACGCGACCATGACGGAGTATGAGGCCGGCCTGCCGGTGAAGATCGTCTCCCCGAAGCCCCCCAAGCTGAAGAACATCCTCGGCGAGGTTGTATCCAAGGCGGGGATACCCCAGTTCCGTTGCGCCGAGACGGAGAAGAACCCGCACGTCACCTTCTTCTTCAACAACTATAACAAAGACCCGTTCCCCGGCGAAGATCGCGCCTGTCCGGCGAGCCCCAAGGTGCCCACCTACGACATGCAGCCGGAGATGAACGCGTCCGAGGTCACGCGCCTGAGCAAGGAGGCGATTCTTTCCGGCAAATACGGGCTGGTCATCGTCAACTACGCCAATCCCGACATGGTCGGCCACACCGGCTCCATCCCCGCGACCGTGAAGGCCTGCGAGGCGACCGACGCCGGGGTGGGGGAGCTTCTCGCCGCGATCGGGCAGGTCGGCGGCCGCGCCGTCGTTTGCGCCGATCACGGCAACGCCGAGCAGATGTATGATCCGGAGCTGAAGGGGCCGCACACCGCGCACACGCTGAATCTCGTGGAGGTTTTCGTCGTCGGCGAAGGCTTCACCAAGGCCACCCGGATGCGCAGCGGCGGCCGCCTCGCCGACATCGCGCCGACCGTGCTTCACCTCATGGGCCTCGAAAAGCCCGCCGAGATGACCGGCTCGACGCTGGTCGCGGGCTGATCGAATACACCGCGGACCGAACCGTATGAACCCGGAATCCGCGATCATCGCGGAATCCGGGATAAACGCCCGGGACCGAACACGGTTCCGGGCTTTTGCTTTTCAATCCGGCGGCCGAGGGCTGCGGCGCGTTGTCGATGACGACTCCGGATCGGTGAGGCCGCGCCGCAACTGCTCCAGTTCGGCGATCTTAGGCTGGATCGCGGTGCGCAGCGCGAACCGGTTGAGCCAAAGCACGAAACAACCCACCAGGAGGCTCACTCCGACGACCGCTGCCCCTTCCGGGCTCCAGAGCGCGGCCATGCCTCCCTTTCTGAGAATCGGGTCCAGCCCGAAGGTGATGGTGGCGACGGCCAGCGGGAGGGCGTAGTTCGAGGGCACTTGGCGGAGGATGCGCGCCTGGTGACGCAGGCCGGCGAGCGCGTCGTCAATCTGGCCAAGCATCGGCTCCTCGGGCACGGGCGGGCGCGGCATATTGCGGCGATCGCGCAGGAGGATGATGGCGACGCCGAGGACGAGGGCGACGGCGATCCAGCGGCCCCACGCGACGTATCCGTTTTCGGTATGGTGCCAGGCGGAGAGCGCGAAAATCGCGGCCATGATGAACGAAATCGAGATCTCGCGAGCGTCTCGCCAAAAGATGGTTCGGTCGAAACGGCGGGATTCGCGACGGACGCGATCAATGACCGCGTCGCGTTGGGAGGCGAGCGCGGGGAGGGGGAGGGCGGGGGAGTTTTGAGCACGCCAGAGCGACTCGTAGTCATCAAAGTTCATGGCGGATTTCCTTGAGCAGAAGCTGCAGTTTTTGGCGGGTTCGGGTGAGCGAGACGCCCACCTGGTTTTCGTTGAGACCGGTGATCTGGCTGATTTCGCGGTAGGCGAGTCCGTCGAGGAGAAGGAGGATCAGCGAGCGCTCCGGTTTCGTCAGGCGGCGGATTGCGGAGTAGAGCGCCTCGAGCCGTTCGTTTTGTTCATGACGCATGTCGGGCGTAGGCAGCGAACAGACGGCGTCGGGCGGCGTTTCGACGGCGAAGACGCGATGACGGCGGCGGGTTTCGTCGCGCCGCCAGGTGAGCGCGGTGTTGAGGCAGACGCGGTAGATCCAGGTGGCCGGCTGGCATTGGCCGACGAAGCGCGGCAGCGAGCGCCAGAGCTGCACGAGCATGTCTTGCACGAGGTCCGCGCGTTCCTCCGCCGAATCGGCGTAGAGGCGGGCGATCTTGTGAAATAGTCCGGCGTGCTCGCGCCACCATCGCTCGAAGGTGGCTTGAAGAGGATCGGGGTCGTTCATGGTCGCCGGAGTTAGTCGCCCGACACTCCGAAACCTTACGCAAATAGGCGCGATGCTTCGTTTGGCGTTCCGGCCCGGGGACGACCACCACGGCGATTGGCACGGTTGACCGCACGGCGAAACCCGGGCGCGCGGCCAGACTTCCCCATGCGCGGACGCCGGCGGCTGCTCCCTCGAAAGAGAGGGAGTCCGGGCGCCTTTGGCTTTCTCCGGGCCCCGCTTCGAAAAAGCGAAACGGGGCCCGGAATCGTTTTGCTCAGCTCAGGCCGACCTGAGCGCGCGGGCGCGATAGCCGATGGCGGAGCTTTCGCTCCAGTCTGGCTTCGAATTCCGCCCTTCGTCCGTCCGGGGAGCCGATCCGTTGCCAGAACCGCCCGCCCCGCTCGCGGACTTGCGGCCAAAACAACTCCGGCGTGGTCGCCACATAGATACTCATCAGGGATTGCATCGTCATGGTCTCCGTTTCTCCCGGCCGTGATTGGCGCGGGACGCGGGTGACTTTATCGCACAACAAGCGGCTTGCGCTGGATCAGGGCGCCCGTGGGCCGCCTTCCCAAGGTCGGCGCCCATCGCCGATGGGGCCAAATCCCCGGGCTTGCACCGGACGCGCCGCGCCGCCTTGTCTGTTCGGTTTACCGGCTCGATTTATCCCTCTAATTTTCGTTCCGCAGCCCGCATGCATCTCAAAGCGCTAAAGCTTCACGGTTTTAAATCCTTCGCCGACCCGACCACCCTGCGCTTTGAACCCGGCGTGACCGCCATCGTCGGTCCCAATGGCTGCGGAAAATCCAATGTCGCCGACTCCATCCGATGGGTGCTCGGCGAGCAATCCGCCAAAGCCCTGCGCGGCGGCAAGATGCAGGACGTGATTTTCGAGGGCGCCGACACCCGGAAACCCGCCCAGATGTGCGAGGTTTCGCTTTTGCTCACCGATTGCGAAAAGCAGCTCGGGAGCGAGTTTCACGAGATCGAGATCATGCGCCGCGTCTACCGTGACGGCGGCGGCGAGTATTTTTTCAACGGCCAGCCCTGCCGCCTGAAAGACATCCAAAAGCTTTTCATGGATACCGGCATCGGCCGGACCAGCTACTCGATCATGGCGCAAGGCCAGATCGATCAAATCCTCTCCTCCAAGCCCGAGGAGCGCCGCGCCGTGTTCGAGGAGGCCGCCGGAATCACGAAGTATAAATCGCAGCGCAAGGAAGCCCTCCAAAAGCTCTCCCTCACCGACACCAACCTCACGCGTGTCGCCGACGTCATCTCCGAGGTCGGTCGCCAGATCGGTTCGCTGCGCCGCCAGGCCTCGAAGGCGCTGCGTTACAAAAAGCTGACCTGGCGTCTTCGGCATCTCGTGCTCGCCCATCACGGCCAGGCCCACGCCACGCTCGCCGCGCAGTTGGCCCAGCTCGAGGAAAACGTCATCAAGCTCCGTGCCGCCGCCGAGACGCGCCGCACCCATCTCCATCAGCAGCAATCCGCGCTGGAGGAGAAAAAGACCGCCCGCGCGCGTTTGAACCAGCGGGTGCAGGAGGCGCAGCAAGCCGTCTTCGACCTGCGTTCCGAAAAAGAGCAGGCGGAGAACGCCGCCAACCTCGCCCAGATCAAACGCAGCGGCCTCGCCGAACGCCTCGCCTCTTCGCAGGACAACCTCGGCGAACTCGAGATGCAGCTCCGCGAGCTCGAATCGCAGGTCGACACCGGCGCGCAGGACAAGGAGCAGCAGCTCACGCTCCTCGGCAGCTCCGACGCCGTGTTCCAGGACCGCAACCGCGAGCTCGGCGTGCTCGAAGCCGAGCTGCAAAAGCACGAGCAGGAGATTTCGCAGACCAAATTTCAGCTCCTCCAGTTCGAGAGCAACGTCGCGCGTCTCCGCACCGACACCACGAGCTACGAGGTGGACCAGAAAACCTCCGCGCAACGCCACGACTCGCTCGCCGTCGAGGTCGAGTCCGTGCGCGTGCAGCAGTCCGAGGCCGCCGCCCAGCTCTCCGACGTCAACGCGCGGGTCGAGGAGGCGCAGGTCGCCAAGGCGCGCGCCCATTCCGAGACGCAGGACCTCCAGATTCAAATCGGCGAACTCACGAAGGAGTTCCGCGAGGCGCAGAAGAAGCTCCAGGAAATCGACCGCAATCTCGCCCAGCGCACCGCCCGCCTGAAGCTGCTCCAGCAGCTCGCCGAGAAGTTCGAGGGCTTCGGCGAAGGGGCCAAGGCTATTCTCCAGGGCCGGTTCAGCAGTCTCTTCACCCCGGCCCCCGCGCCGGACGCCGCGCCCGACGCTCCTCCGCCCGCGCCGAGTTTCAAGCCGCGCCCCCTCGCCGACGGCCTGCGTCCGCGCGCGGAGTGGGCACGCGCGCTCGAGGCGATCCTCGGCGCGGCCAGCGAAGCCGTCGTCGTCGCCGACCTCGACATCGCCCAGAAAATTTTGGCCGAGTTGGAGAACCAGCAGATCGGCAGCGCCGCGCTTACGATTTCAGATTTCAAATCCGAGATTTCGAATCCGGCGGCATTGCCGCCGATGCTGCGGCCAGCGACCGATTCGCTCGAGTTTGCCGACGATTCCCATCCGGCGGTTGCGCTCCTGCGCTCCTGCTATCTTGCCGACGATCTCCACACGTTCCTCGGCTACTGGCGCGCTAACCCCGATTTTCGCTTCCTCGCCGTCGCCACCGCGAAGGGCGAGCTCGTCGACTCGCGCGGCGTCATCTACGGCGGCTTCCGCAAGAAATCCGGCGGCGCCGGCAGCCT
>CAMLQS010000035.1 GCA_946482165.1 uncultured Verrucomicrobiota bacterium
TGGCGTTGAAGATCTTGTGGCGGCAGTGCTCGGAGTTGGCCTGCGCGAACATCATCAGCTCGATGTCGTGCGGGTCGCGGCCGAGCGCGGTGAAGTTTTTGACGAGGTAGTCGATCTCGTCCTCGGCGAGCGCGAGGCCGAGGGCGGTGTTGGTCTCGACGAGGGCGGCGCGGCCTTGGGTAAGCACGGGCACGCTGCCCATGGGCTTGGGCGCGGCGTGGCTGAAAAGCGCGGCGCAGGCGTCGAGCGAATCGAAAACGGCCTGCGTCATCCGGTCGTGGATCTTGCCTCGTATGGTCGCGAGCTGGCCGGCGCCGAGGACCATGAGGGGCTTGGTCAGCGCGGCGTTGTCGATGTCGAAGGTGAACTCGACCACGCGCTCGATGCGGACGATCGGCGCGAGACCGCAGATATGGGCGATGTCGGTCGCTTTGGAGGACCAAGGCGAAATGGTGCCGGGGCGCGGCGCGACGACTTGGACGAGTCCGGTGATGGCGGGCAGCTCGCGGCTCGGCCCGTAGGTGAGGAGTTTTTCGAGGACCGAGCGCTGCTCGGCCGAAAGATCGGCCACGCCGGCGGCGAGTTCGACCACGTGAACGAAGCGGGCGGCGAGGGCGCGGACGGGCAGACCGGCTGCGGCGAGGTCGACGCGGAGTTTTTCCAAGCGAAACGGTGAGAGGGCGGAGGAGCCGCGGAGAGTCAGCATGGTCGGGAAAACCCGCGATGCTTCGGACGCGGACGGGCGCGGTCAAGGGGCGGAGAGGGTCGACGGCACTTTCACACGCATACCGGTAATTTCACCGAAAAAGCCGTTGACCGGCGGGGGCCTGCCTTCGGTATGGCACGTTTTTAATGCCGTGAAGGTCTCCGTGAGCGACAGCCCTAGGCAGAGTGGTTCGCACCGTGTGGGTGCGGGCGGGGTGTGTGCCAGACTGGCAAAACGCGGAATTTAGCACTTCGTCCCCCCTTTTCCCGACTCATGTCCGACAAGATCACCCACGAATGCGGCATAGCGCTGGTCCGGCTGTTGAAGCCTCTCTCCTACTACCAGGAGAAATACGGCACCCCGCTCTGGGGCTTCACCAAGCTCTTCCTCCTGATGGAGAAACAGCACAACCGCGGCCAGGATGGCGCGGGCGTCGCCTGCGTGAAACTCGATATGCCCGTAGGCGAGCCGTTCATGTTCCGCGAGCGCTGCGTGAAGGCCAACCCGCTCGACAAGATTTTCAAAACCCTCCTCGCCCAGTATGACGAGAAGAAGGCCACGGGCGAAATCCACCCCGAGTTCGCCGACACGGTGAAAAAGCACTTCGACTTCGGCGGAGAGCTCCTCGTCGGCCACCTGCGCTACGGCACCTCGGGCGGTTACAACATCTCGTCGTGTCATCCCTATTTCCGCCGCTCGCCTTGGCCGACGCGCAATCTCTCGCTCTGCGGCAATTTCAACATGACCAACACCGAGGAGCTGAACCAGTCGCTCGTCGGCATGGGTCAGCACCCGATCTTCGCCACCGACACGCAGGCCCTGTTGGAAAAAATCGGCTTCTTCCTCGATGAGGAGCACGAGGACATCTACCGCGCCCTTCGCGCGCAGGGTCTCAAGGGCGAGGAGATTTCCCGCCAGATCAGCGAACGCCTCGACCTCGGCCGCGTCATCACCCGCTCCGCCTCCAAGTGGGACGGCGGCTACACGCTCTGCGGCCTCGTCGGCAACGGCGACGCCTTTGTCGCGCGCGACCCGGCCGGCATCCGCCCCGCCTTCTTTTTCCAGAACGACGAGGTCATCGCCTTCGCCTCCGAACGGGCGCCCCTGCAGACTATCTTCGATCTCTCCGCCCCCGACGTGAAGGAGGTCCCTCCCGGACACGTCATGGTGATGAAGCGCGATGGCCGCATTTCGCAGACGCAGTTCACCGCTCCCCTGCCCCGCGCCTCCTGCTCCTTCGAGCGTATCTACTTCTCGCGCGGCAACGACCTCGACATCTACAAAGAGCGCAAAGCCCTCGGCTCCCGCCTCGCCGACCAAGTCCTCAAGGCCGTCGGCGGAGACTGGGGCCGCAGCGTGTTCAGCTTTATCCCCAACACCGCCGAGGTCGCCTACTACGGCCTCATGCACGGTCTCCGCGAGAAGCGCCGGGCCGAGGTGAAAAAAGGTATCCTCGAGGCCGCCGCAAAGGGCGAGATCACCGACGCCTTGCTCGACGAACTGGTCACCAACAACTGGCCCCGCGGCGAGAAGGTCGTCTCGAAGGACATCAAGCTGCGCACCTTCATCGGCCAGGAGTCGATGCGCAACCACCTCGCCAGCCACGTCTACGACATCAGCTACGGCTCCGTGCAACCGGGCGACAACCTCGTGTGCGTCGACGACTCCATCGTGCGCGGCACCACCCTGCGCAAATCCATCCTGCGCATCCTCACCCGCCTCCAGCCGCGCAAGATCGTCATCGTCTCCACCGCGCCTCAAATCCGCTACCCCGACTGCTACGGCATCGACATGTCGCAGCTCGGCAAGTTCATCGCCTTCGAGGCCGCCGTCACCCTCCTTAAAGAGCGCGGTCAAACCGAACTGCTCACCGAAGTTTACCAGCTCTGCCGCGAGGCCGTGGCCAAGGGCGAGTCGATCAACTACGTCCAGCGCATCTACTCGCCATTCAGCCCGGAAGAGATTTCGGCGAAAATCGCCGAGTTCGTGCGCCCGACCAACGTCGATTGGCATGGCGAGATAGAGGTCATCTTCCAAAGCCTCGAGAACCTCCACGCCGCCTGCCCGCAGCACACCGGCGACTGGTATTTCTCCGGCCGTTATCCGACGCGCGGCGGCTACCGCGTCGTGAACCAGGCCTTCGTCAACTACTACGAAAACAGCGAGGGCGGCCGGGCCTACTGAGCCGAGCATGGCGGCCAACCCCGAAAACGTCTCCGCCAGCCCGGCGATACCGCGAATCCACACGATCCGCCGTCAGCGGGTCGTGCTGAGCGCGGATCTCGCGCTGCTCTACGGCGTGGAGCCGCGGCAACTCATGCAAGCGGTCGCCCGAAACCCGGATCGCTTTCCCTCCGACTTCTGTTTCGCCCTTACGCGCGAAGAAGTTGCAAACTTGAAGTCACAAATTGTGATTTCAAGTTCCGGTCACGGCGGTGCGCGAAAGCCTCCCACCGCCTTCACCGAACACGGCTGTCTGATGGCTGCCACCGTATTGCGCAGTGAAAAGGCCGTGCAGATGAGCCTCTACCTCGTCCGCGCCTTCGTCCAGATGCGCGAGCAGATCAGCGCCAACCTCGGCGTCCTCAAGCGCCTGGCCGAGATCGACAAGAAGCTTCTTGAACATGACGTCGTGCTCCGCGAGGTGGTCGAACGCCTCAGCCCGCTCCTCAACCCGCCTGACGAGGACAAAGACGAAGCCAAGAAAGCCAAGATCGGCTACCATCGCGGGAATCGTTGAAACAGCTCAGTAGCCCGCGCCCAATTATTCCGCCCTTTCATTAGCGTCCATTAGCGTTCATTAGCGGTTCCTTTCCTCCGTCCGATGTCTCTTTCCTACGAATCCTCCGGCGTTAACTACGACCAGCTCGATGCCTTCAAGCGCGCCTGCCAAAAGGCCGCCAAGTCCACCGCGCCCCTGCTCGAGCTCCACGGCTACGCCGAGCCCGCCAACACCCGCGGCGAGAGCTGCTACCTCATGGAGGCCGACTCCCACTTCCTCGCCCACGTCGAGGAAGGCCTCGGCACCAAGAACCTCGTCGCCGACGCCGTCTACGCCCAGACCGGAAAAAATTTCTACCGCGAGATCTCCATCGATACCGTCGCCACCATCGTCAACGACCTCGTGACCTGCGGCGCGCTCCCCATCTCCGTCGCCATGCACGCCGCCGTCGGCGAGTCCGCCTGGTTCGCCGATTCCGCTCGCATGGAGGCGCTCGTCGCCGGCTGGGCCGAAGGCTGCCGCCAGGCCGGCGCCGTCTGGGGCGGCGGCGAAACCCCCACCCTCCGCGGCATCGTCAACGCCGACGCCATCGTCCTCGCCGGTTCCGCCATCGGCAAAATCGAGCCCAAGTCCCAACGCATCACCGGCGGCGTCCAGGCCGGCGACGAGATCGTCTTCCTCGCCTCCTCCGGCGTGCAGACCAACGGCCTCTCCCTCTGCCGCCTCATCGCCTCGAAACTCCCGCAGGGTTACCAGACGCCCATCGGCCACGGCGACCCGCGCACCTACGGCGAAGCCCTCCTCGCCCCTTCCGTCATCTACGTGAACTTCGTCCGCGAGTGCCAGCAGTCGGGCGTCACGCTCAACTACGTCTCGCACGTCACCGGCCACGGCTGGCGCAAGCTCATGCGTCTCGACGAACCCTTCGTCTACGAGATCCACACCCCCGGCGAGGAGCCCGCCCTCTTCAAGTTCCTCCGCGAAGCCGGCCCCATCGACCTCCGCGAGGCCTACGCCACCTTCAACCAAGGCGTGGGCTTCGCCGCCTATGTCTCGCCCGACAACCTCGAGGCCACCCTCGCCGCCGCCAAGTCCTCCGGCTACCAAGCCTGGCACGCCGGCACCGTCCGCAAGCAGGGCGACCGCAAGGCCGTCACCATCCCCTCGCTCGGCCTCGAATACGACGGCAGCACCCTGCAGGTGCGCTGAGCCAAACAGAGATAGCCGCAAAAAGGCGCGGAAGTCGCAAAAACCGAGCGCCAGATTTCAGTCACGACACGCCTATAGGCGCTCGGGCGAGCCTCGTCGTCAGAGGTGAAATTTTGTGCCTTTTTGCGGCCAACCCTGCATTGGGTTTGCTGCCTTTCATGCGCCTCCGCCGACTCACCCTCCAAAATCTCCGCAACATCCCGTTCGCGGAGTTTTCGTTTTCGGGGCGACAGCAGTTCTTCGTCGGCCAAAACGGCCAGGGAAAAACCAATCTCCTCGAAGCCGTCGGCTTCGTCACCGCGCTGCGCTCCTTCCGCACCGCCGACGCCGGCCTCCTCATCGCCCAGGGCAAACGCGAGGGCGCCCTCGCCGCCGAGTTCGAGCACGAGAAATTCGGCTCCAGCCGCGTCGTCATCACCCTCCGCCCCGGCGGCAAGGAGGTGACCTGCGACGGCGAGCGCGTCACCCGCCTCGCCGATTTTCTCGGCCGATTCCCCACCGTCGTCTTCTCCTCGCAGGATCAGCAGCTCGTCCGCGGCGCCCCCGCCCTGCGGCGGCGCTGGCTCGATCTCGCCCTCGCCGGGACCGACGCCGCCTACCTGTATTCGTTGACCAACTACCACCGCGCGCTCGAAGGCCGCAACCAGCTCCTCAAGCGCCATGCTCCCGCCGCCGAGCTCGCCGCCTTCGAGGCCCCGCTCGCCGAGGCCGCCGCCGCCGCCGTCGCCGCCCGCCGCGCCGGCGTCGACGTCCTCGCTCCCCACGTCGCGGCCGCCTACGCCGCCCTCAGCGCCGACGCCGAGCCCGCCACCCTCGCTTACGAAGCCGACACCGCGCCCGACTCCGGCGACGCCTCCGCCTGGCGCGCCCACTTCGAGCGAAGCCGCGCCCGCGACCTCCAGTTCCGCAGCTCCCTCTCCGGCCCCCACCGCGACGACCTCGCCCTCAGAATCGGCGGCCGCCCCGCCAAGGACTACGGCTCCGAGGGCCAGCAGCGCTCCCTGGTCCTCGCGCTCCGCCTCGCCCAAGTGAGCCACGTCCGCGCCGCCACCGGCATCCAGCCCGTCCTTCTCGCGGACGACGTTCTCGGCGAACTCGACCCCGCCCGCCGCCGCCGCTTCTGGTGCGCCCTCGGCGAGGAACGTCAGGTCCTCGCCACCGGCACCGAATTGCCCGCCGCCGAACTCGGCGCTTGGGAAATCTTCCGCGTCTCCGCGGGCGCCTTCGCATCCGAAAGTGGCACGGGCATCCTGCCCGTGGGTTCGAATCCTCCCTCGCTCTCCCCCGCCGCATGACCTTCGACGCCACCGCGTGGCTCTTCGCCGCCTTCGCCGCCGTGGTCGTCGGCCTGTCGAAAACCGGCGTGCCCGGCCTCGGCATGCTCGCCGTGGCGATTTTCGCCAACCTCATGCCGACCAAGCAGGCCAGCGGCTTCGTCCTGCCGCTCCTTATCTTCGGCGATCTCGTCGCGGTCTTTTCCTATCGTCAGCACACCGAATGGAGCCACCTCCGCCGTCTCTTCCTTTGGACCGGCGCCGGAGTGGTCCTCGGCACGCTCGCCATGCGCGTCATCGACAACCGCCAGGCGCAACTCCTCGTCGGCGGCCTCATCGTCGCGCTCGTCGCCCTTCACGTCTGGCGAAAGCGCCAGGCCGCCACGCAGACCGCGTCCGCCACCAACGCCCCCGCGCATGGAGCGTGGTTCGCCCCGACCATCGGCGTCCTCGCCGGTTTCACCACCTTGGTCGCCAACGCCGCCGGGCCGCTCATGGCGATTTATCTCCTCGCCATGCGTCTGCCAAAGATGGCCTTCGTCGGCACCGCCGCGACTTTCTTCCTCCTGCTCAACCTCTTCAAGGTCCCCTTCATGATCGGCCTCGGCCTGATCACGACGGACAGTTTTTCCTTCAACCTCGCCCTCGCCCCGGCCGTCCTCGCCGGAGCTTTCCTCGGCCGATGGCTGCTCCCGCGCGTCTCGCAAGCCTGGTTTGAGCGCATCGCCCTCGCCCTCAGCGCCGCCGCCGGCCTGAAACTGCTCCTTGGCTAACCCAAACCTCTTCAACCGCGGATCACGCGGATGAACGCGGATAAAACCAACCGCCATCCGCAACCATCCGCGCGATCCGCGGTCAAAAAATCCTCGTTTCGATTTCATCCGTGCCCATCCGTGCGATCCGTGGTTAACCCTCCGGCCTAAACGGCATCGATGGCTTCTAAAAACGTCAGACAACTCTGGGCCGCGAAACTCGCCGGCGGCGGCGCGCCCGCCCGCGCAAGCCTTCTCGGCGGCGTGAAGGTCAATGCCATCCCCGTCGGCACCGTCCTCCCCGTCTCCGCCCTGCGCGGGAAAACCGCCGGTCCCGCGCCCCACCCGCTCGCCGGCGGCGTCATACGCACCGCCTTCTCCGGCCAAGTCCTCGGCATCGATCCTTCGCTGCGCGGCACCGGCCTCGCCCTCATCGAGTTTACCTCCGGCCGCGACCCTCTCCTCCTGCGCTGCCGCACCGTCACCGTGCATCCAAAAAAGAGCATGGCCTTCGCCCTCGGCGAAATTTCGTCCGCAGTCACCGCCTTCCTCAAGGATTTCGATGTCCGCCACGTCGCGCTGGAGCAGACGATCTACGTGCAGAACTTCCAGACCGCGCAGATCCTCGGCGCCGCCCGCGGCGCCGCGATCGCCGCCGCCGCCCTGCACGGCCATGAGGACGTCTTCGAATACGCCCCGCTCCGGGTGAAACAGGCCGTCGTCGGCGCCGGCCGCGCGAGCAAGGAGCAGATGGCCCGCACCGTCATGGCCCTGCTCGGCCACGGCCGCATGCTCGCGAGCGACGAGGCCGACGCCGCCGGCGTCGCCCTCTGCCACGCCTTCACCTGGCGCGGCTGAACGCCCCTTAGGCCAGACCGCCCGTCTGGCAGCCCGACCAGCGGCCGGGCCTGCATGCCTCAAAACCCCTCGGCCGCATACTCGGCCAGCACCGCCGCGTCCGTCTCGCGCGCCCTCAGCTCGGCCAGCCGCTCGCGCTCGCCCAACCGCGCCAGCGCCCACACCGCGTGCGCCCGCACCATCGGCACCGCGGGAACACCCGCCCCCGCCGCGTCCGCCAGCTCCGCGATCCGCTCCGAGCACTCGCGCGCGCCGGTGTTGCCCGCGACGATGCACGCGTTGCGAAGCAAGCCCGCCAACTTCGCGCGCTTGATCGCCGTCTTGCGAAAAACCTCCGCGAAGCGCTCCGGCGTCAGCGCCAGCACCTCCGGCAAAGTCAGCCGCGCGATCTCCGGCCGCGGGCTGAGCAACACCGAGCGGCTCGCCTGCGCGAAGCGATTCCACGGACACACCTCGGCGCACACATCGCATCCGTAGATCCGATTCCCGATGCCCGCCCGCAGCTCCCGCGGAATGATCCCCTTGTTCTCGATGGTCTGATACGACACGCAACGCCTCGCATCCACCACCCCGGGCGCGGCGAACGCCTGCGTCGGGCACGCGTCCAGACAACGCGTGCATTTTCCGCACAACAGACCTGCGTGCGAGCCTTCCACCGTCCTGCCGCCCAGCGGCTCGTCCGCCGGCACTTCGAGCCGTGTCACGATGCACGCAAGAAACAACCAGTTCCCGAACTCGCGCGATATCAGCATCGCGTTTTTTCCCGTGAACCCGAGTCCCGCCCTCGCCGCCCAGCCACGCTCCAGCACCGGCCCCGTGTCCACGTAGAAACGATGGTCCTCCGGCCCGATCCCGCCGATCTCCTCGATCACCTTCCCCGCCGCCTCGAGCCCGGCCTTGATCGTGTCGTGATAATCCGAATACTGCGCATACCGCGCCCAGGCAGGGCGGGACCGCCGGGACCGCCGTTCCGTTTCCGCACCCGTCGCCGCCGCCTCCTCAGGTTTCAGGTCTCCGTCTTCATCCTTTGCCTTCGTCGCATAGTTCACCCCGAGCATCACCAGCGTGCGCGCCCCCGGCAGGACCTTGTCCGGATCGCCGCGCTTTTCCGCCCCGCGCTCGAGCCAAGCCATCTCCGCCTGATGCCCCGCGTCGAGCCACGCGCGCAGCCCCGGCCCGAAGAGCGGCTCCGCCCGCGCAAAACGCACCGCGTCGAAGCCGAGCTCCTTCAGCCGCGCGCGCAAACGCTCCGCCCCCGCCTGGTCGAGCCTCGCCTCCGCGCCGCCGTTCATAGGCCGCCTCCTCCGCTCAAGAGCTCGCGCCCTCGCCGCCACCCGGTCCCGTCCCCGGGCGCTTCCACAGGCCGCGCGCCTTCAAGAAATCCTCGGCGTCGCGCCGATAGACGCGCAGGACGTGCTGCACCACGTCGATCTGCGGACGATTGTCGGTCAGGATCACGCTGCCCGAGCGACGGTAGATCGGCTCCCGCACCGCGTAGAGATCGCGAATTCGCTTCTCCGGATCCTCGACGTTCAACAGCGGCCGCTGCCGGCTTCCGGCGGTGCGTCGCAAAATCGTCTCCACCGTCGCGTGCAGGCAGATCACCACTCCGCGCTTTTGCAGCTCCGCAAGCATGCCCTCTTGCACCACAAGCCCGCCGCCGCAGGCCACCACCGTGCGCTCCGCCGGGTGCCCGTTTTCGATGAAGTCCCGCTCCATCCTGCGAAACGCCGGCTCCCCCTCCGTGGCAAAAATCTCCGCGATCGGCTTCGCTCGCTGCCGCTCGATTTCGTGGTCGCTGTCCAGCCAGCGGTGCCCGAGCCGGGCCGCAACGATGCGCGACACGGTGGTTTTCCCCGTGCCCATGAACCCGACCAGGTAGAGGTTGACGTCGTTCGGCTGCATCGCGCGGCGAGACAAAGCGCCTCCCCGCCGGCTGCCAACACCCATTCGCCAGCCGCAACTCGCGGGTCCGCGCGCCGAAACGCCCCGCGAACCCGCTCTTTCTTCGTCGCCCGGGCTTAAGGCCTCGATATGGCAAGGTGCCTGCTAGACACTCCCGTCCATGAAACTCCGCGTCTCGCACCTGACCCGTTACGAATACGACCGCGAGGTCGGTTTCGGGCCGCATATTCTCTATCTCCGGCCGCGCGAGTCCTTCGACCAGCGTCTCCTGTTCCACCGGCTCTCCGTGCAACCCGACGCCCGGCTCATCCCGCTTCGCGACGCGCAGGACAACAACTTCGCCCAGGCGCACTTCTGGGAGCATGCCGCCGCGCTCAACATCCGCTCCGAGCTCGAGGTCGAACGCCAGTTTCCCAATCCCTTCGACTTCCTCCTCGATCCCTCGGCGCTCGCCGTCCCGTTCCGTTACGAGGACGCGCTGCTGCCCGCGCTCGCGCCCTGCCTGGCCGCGGCCGACGACGCGAACGAGGACGCCCTCCCTCTGCGGGCCTGGCTCGACACGCATTTTCCCGAACGCCCTTCCGACACGATCGCCTTCCTCAGCGCCCTGAATCTGCTGCTGTATCGGCAACTCGCCTACGTGCGTCGCGAGGAGGGCGCCGTGCAGCCGCCGCGCCTCACCCTCGAGCTGGGCGGCGGCGCGTGCCGCGACTACGCGTGGCTTTTCGTCGCGCTCGCCCGCGCGCTCGGCATCGCCGCGCGCTTTGTCAGCGGCTACCTCCACGCCCCGGACGACGACCGCCGCTCGGCCGGAGCGATGCACGCCTGGGCCGAGGTCTACCTGCCCGGAGCCGGCTGGCGCGGACTCGACCCCACCCATGGCATCTGGTGCGACGACAACTTCATCGCCGTCGCCCACGCCGCCCGCCCCCAGGCCGTGAATCCCGTGCAAGGATCCCTCTTCACCACCGGCGCCGCCTACGCGCGCCTGCATGTCGATGTTCGCGTCGAACGCGTCGATTGATTTCTCCCGTTTCAAATGCCCCGCCCCTGTCTCCCCGCCGCCAACGAACTAGCCGCCGCCTCCGAGTCCACCGAGGCGCTGCTCGCCCGCCACGATGTCGTCCTCACGATGGGCGGCGAGCCCACCTTTGTCCCTCACCGGCCGGACGGCGCCGAGTGGGCCACCGCGGCGCTCGGCCCGACCAAGCTCGGCTACGCCCGCCATTTCGCGCAGGCCCTCATCGCCCGCTCCCGGCCCGGGGCGGCGATCCTCCAGACTTCCGGCAAACACTACCCCGGTGAACCGCTCCCTCGCTGGGCCCTGTTGTTGCAATGGCTGCCGGAGAAGGACGCCGACGGCCGGCCCCAGCCCGCGCTCTGGCGCGACCCTCGCCGGCTCAAAAGCGACGGCGCCCCGGGCAATCACAGCCTCGCCGACACCACGCGTTTTATCGACGCGCTCGTCCTGCAGCTGGGCCTCCCCGCCACCGCCTGCCTGGCCTTTGTCGACCCCTCCGCCCCCGCCCGCGCAAGCGGCTGGGTGCTGCCTCTCGATTTCGTCGACGGCGAGGCCACTCCGTGGCGAAGCGACGACTGGGCGTCCGAGCTAGGCCAGGAGCCGCTCGAGCTTTTGCCCGGCGACAGTTTGGCCGGCCTGCGCCTTCCGCTCGCCCGACTCTCCGAAGAACGCCTGCGCCGCGCCCTCACCGTGGAGCTATGCGAGGGATCGCTCACCGTTTTCGTCCCCCCCTTCCTCCTCGATGGCTACGTCTCGCTCGTTCGCGCCATCGAGAACGCGGTCGAGCGCTGCTCCTTGCGCCGCATCGTGCTCGCCGGCTACGCGCCGCCCTACGACGCCGCGCGTCTCCCCACCATCGGCTTTGCGTCCGACCCAGGCGTGGTCGAGGTCAACCTCGCTCCTTGCGCCAACTGGACCGACTACGACCGCCAACTGCATGAACTCTACGCCGCCGCGGCCGACGCAGGACTCTGCGCGCGCAAGTTCCAGTTCAACGGCCGCGAGGTCGGCACCGGCGGCGGCGCCCACCTCGTCTTCGGCGGCCCCGAACCCGAGAAGTCGCCCTTCTTCCTCCATCCCGCGCTGCTTCCCTCGGTCATAAAGTATTTCCAGCGCCACCCCGCGCTCAGCTACGCGTTCACCGGCCTCTACATGGGGCCAAGCTCGCAGGCCCCGCGCATCGACGAGAGCACCTACGAGGCGCTCTACGAGCTCGAGATAGCCTGCGACGGCGCCGCGCGTCTCGGCTCGCCGTGGAATCTCCCGCTCTACGATCTGCTTTTCCGCGATCTTCTCATGGATCGGTCGGGCAACACCCACCGCGCCGAGATCAGCGTCGACAAACTCTGGAATCCTTTCGCGGGCAACGGCCGCCTCGGCCTCGTCGAGTTTCGCGCGTTCGAGACCCATCCCGAGCCCGCCGCGCAGTCGGTCGCCGCGCTCCTTGTCCGCGCCATCCTCGCCCGCTGCGCCGCCGCCCCGATCACCGACCGCTTCGTCCGCTGGGCCGGCGAACTGCACGACAAATTTTTCCTGCCCGCCTTCGTCTGGGACGATCTCGCGTCCGTTTGCGCCGACCTGCGCGCGCACGGCATCCCCTTCGACGCCGAGTGGCTGCGCCCGCTCTGGAACTGGCGCTTCCCCGTCGTCGGCCGCCTCGGGATCGAATACGAGAGCGCCGAGAATCCCGCGCCTGCCGCCGTGGTTTTCCGCCAGGCTCTCGAGGCCTGGCCTCTGCTCGGCGAGTCGCCCAACGCCGGCGGCGTCGCGCGCACGGTCGACGCCAGCATGGACCGGCTCGAAGCCTTCGTGACCGACGCCACCGTGCTGGAACGCGGACTCCTTCTCGTCAACGGACACCCCTGCGAATTCCGTCCCGCCGACGGCGGCGCCGCGGCCGGCGTCCGCTACCGCGCGTTTTATCTGCATCCCGGCTTGCAACCGCACCGTCAGGTCGACGCGCCGCTCCTCCTCGAATGGGTCGACAAAACCACGCTCACCGTCGTCGCCGCCGCGCGCTGGCACGTCTGGAATCCGCGCGGAGCATCCTACGCGTCGCGTCCCGCCGACGAGGCCGAGGCCGCGACACGACGCGACGAGCGCTGGGAAGCCTGGCCGCAAACCGCAGGCCAGCCGCGCTTCATCCCGCGCGTCGACTTCGCGCCCGAAAGCCGGCACACGCTCGACCTCCGCCGCGCGCATCTCGGCGCGTGAGCGAACGACCAAGGCGCTCCGCGCTTCCGCTGCGTCGGAAAATCAACCGTGGCGCAACGGCGGAGCCGTTTTCGTCCGAACCGCATGGTTTGAACCGGAACAACGGCCCCGAAAGCGCCCCTCGAAACGAGCGCAGCACGGGCAGCCGCCCCCCGATGGAGGGCCCGATGAGGCGACGGGCGCGCGGACCCTACGCAGGCAGGGGGATTCCCATTACGTAACCCATTTACAATGTTTTATTTGTAAACATGATAATGGGTGTGGCTATTTCGTATCAAGAGGCGGATCGTGCCGCATGACTACACGCTCACGACTCGGCCTTATTAACCGGGAAGCGGGACTTCCCCGGTCGGAGCCAGCTTGCTTCCCGTGCGCAACGGCCTCGGCGCGTCACATCGCCATCCGGACATGACCAACCAGCATCCAATCATCCTGGCCGTGGACGATGACAAGAACGACCTGCTGTTCCTGGAAGCCGCCTTCAAATTCAACGGTGCGTCGGCCGGCCTTCACACCGTGGGCGGAGGCAAGGAGGCGGTGGCCTACGTGAACGGAGACGGCCTCTTCGCCGACCGCGAACGGCACCCCTACCCGGACTTTGTCCTCACCGACTTAAAAATGCCCGGCACCGACGGCTTCGATGTGCTGGAGTTTCTCCGGAAAAAACCGGAGTCGGCAGTGATCCGGGCCGTCGTGCTCTCGGGATCGCAGGACAGCGAAGACATCCGGAAAGCCTACTGGCTGGGCGCGAGCGGCTACTTGGTGAAGCCGAGCTCGCCCATCGATCTGCGCAAGGTGGTGAAGACGTTGCACGACTTCTGGCTGATTTGCGAAAGCCCGGAGAGAAACCAGACAGGCGAGCCGAGTCCGACCGTCGGCTGCCGTAAACTCGGCGCCCGGGTCGCCGCCGGGCCCGTCGACCTGCAGTCAAAGGACGGACGCTAGACGCGCCCACTCGCGACCGCGCGATCGCGCGGCGCGGGGCCAGCCATGGAAATTCCCTCGCTCACTCGAAATCTCATCGCGCGCGAACTCCGCGCGGAGGACGGCGTCGGCGACGGCGCCGCGGGGGCCGCGGCTTTTCGGGTGTGCCAAAAATTTCGCGAACCGCTCTGCGTCCTCGCCGGGGTGGCCGGTTACCGCTCGCTTCTTTCCCGGGCGCTTGCGCTCGCACGCCCCGGGGAGCCCTGGCTCGCCGGGGTGAAATGCGGGCTCGACGGCATGCTGGAGTTTCCGGCCGGGGGCGGGATTTTGGACGACCCCGAGGCGGCTGCGCGAGGCGGCGCCCTTCTTCTCACCGAGTTGCTCGGCCTCCTCTCCACCTTGATCGGCGACATGCTCACGCTGCGGCTGGTCCGCAACGTGTGGCCCGACGCCGACACGCCACCTTCCAAATCAGAAACGGACCCGTCATGAAAAAAAGCACCCCTGTTCCGCCGCTCTCTCAGGCCAGCCAAGGTCCTCCCTCGGGCAACCCCGGCCGGGTGCGCATTCGACAGCTTCCCACGGGCGCGCGCGGGCTGGACGAGATCCTGGGCGGCGGGCTGCCCGAGTTTTCGTTCAACATCATCGCCGGCGCGCCCGGCTGCGGCAAAACCACGCTCGCCCACCAGATCGTTTTCGCCAACGCCACGCCCGAGCGGCCCGCGCTCTACTTTACCGTGCTCGGAGAGCCGGCGATCAAGATGCTGCGCTACCAGCAGCAGTATACGTTTTTCGACCAGGTGAAGCTGGAGCACGCGATCCGCTTCATCAACCTGAGCGAGGTCGTGATCGAGAAGGATTTCGACGGGGTGCTGGAGACGATCTCGCGCGAGGTGGAGAAATCGAATCCGGGCATCGTCGTGGTCGACTCGTTTCGCACCGTGCTCCGCAAGAAGCGCGGCGCGCCGGCCGGCGAGATGGAGTTGCAATGCTTCACGCAGCAGCTGGCCCTGCTGCTCACCAGCTACCAGGCGACGACCTTCCTCCTCGGCGAATATACGGAAGGCGAGATGCGCGACAACCCGGTGTTCACCGTCTCCGACGGGCTGTTCCTGCTCTCGCAGGTGACCGAGCGAAACTCCGTCGTGCGCAAGCTGCAGATTCTGAAGCTGCGCGGCCAGGCCTCCGTGCCCGGGCTTCATACGATCCGCATCGGAGACTCCGGGTTGCAGGCGTTTTCGCGCACCCTGGGCCTCGGGACGGAGCCGCCCAGGCAGTCCGGCGGACATCGACTCTCCACCGGCATCCAGGAACTGGATGCCTTGATGGGAGGCGGCATCCCGGAGGGCGACAGCATCCTCGTCGCCGGCCCCTCGGGCACGGGGAAATCCGTGCTCGCGACCCAGTTCATCGAGGCCGGGCTTCGCGCCGGCGAGCCGGGCATCATCGTGGTCTTCGAGGAGCGGCCCGCCAAATATGCCGCGCGCGCGGCCAGCCTCGGGCTCGATCTGGCTGCGGCCCAGCGCGAGGGCAGACTCGAGATCCTTTATCTCCGCCCGCTGGATCTGTCGGTCGACGAGACTATGCTGGAAATCCTGGAGGCGGTGCATCGCACGGGGGCGCGGCGTCTCGTCATCGATTCGCTCGTGGGCTTCGAGATGGCCCTCGCCCCGGGCTTTCGCGCGGACTACCGCGAATCCCTCTACCGGATGATCGCGGCGCTGACCGGCGCCGGAGTGACGATCCTCAGCACGGTCGAGGTCGAGGACTCGTTCACCGCGTTTCATTTCAGCCACTACGCGATCTCCTTTCTCACCGACGACATCGTGCGCCTGCGCTACGTGGAGATCGACGGCCAGTTGAGAAAAGTCCTCGTCGTCGTGAAAATGCGCGGCGGCAATCACAGCAAGGACGTGCGCGAATACGTTATCGGCGAGCGGGGCATGGTGATCGAGCACGCGCGGCTCACCGACTACGCCGCGCTGACTTGCGGCCTCCCTCGACTGCTCGGAAACGGCAACGACCCGCCCCCGACATCCCCCCTCCTCGCCGGCTAAACGCCCCAAAAGCCCGCCATGAACCCAAGCTCCTTCAGCAACCGTCCGGCGCCGCGACTCCTCGCCGCGCCGCTTGCGATGATCGAGCTGGCCGGTCCCGGGCACCACGTGCGCCACGTGAACGACGCGTTCTGCCGGCTGGCGGGGGAGGAACGCGAGTCGCTGCTGGGCCGCCCCTTCGTCGATCTCGTGACGAACGGGGCGGTCTGCGCGCCGGTGCTCGACCACGTCTACCAGATCGGCGGCCCCGACGGGCTTCCGGCGGACTCGCCGCACGGGACCTCGGCGCCCTCCTGGATTTATGCGTTGTGGCCGGGACGCGATCCCGAGGCGCCGCCCGCGAGCGTGATTATCCAGATAAGCCGGCAGGCCGACACACGCCGGGATATCGCGGAGATGAACGAGGCTCTGCTGATCGGCGCGCTGCGCCAGCACGAGCTGCGCGAAGCCTCCGAGGTCGCCAACGCCACGCTGGAGTCCGCGGTCGCCGAGCGGACCGCGCAGCTCCGCGACTCCCTGGCGCAGCTCGAGGCGTTTTCCTACAGCCTGGCGCACGACCTGCGCGCGCCGGTGCGGGCCATCCAAGGGTTCGTGCAACTCGCGCTCGAGACGCCAGGCGGCGAGGGCTGGGCGGGCGTGGATCTCCTGCGCCGGGTGGTCGAGGCGGCCGCGCGCATGGAGAAGCTGATCCAGGACGTGCTCAACCTGAACCGCGTCGCCAGCCAGCCGATCACGCTCGGCCCGATCAACGTGGACGCGCTCGCGCGCAAGCTCGCCGCGGAGCGTCCGGAACTGGGACCGGACAGGGCGGAATTCCGAATCGAAGGCCCGTTGCCTCCGATGCTGGGCCACGAGGCGACCTTTCGCCAGAGCCTCGTCAACCTGTTGGATAACGCGGTGAAGTTCGTGTCCCCGGGGGAGCGGCCCCGGATACGACTGCGAGCGGAGCGAAGGGATGCCAAGCCGTCGGCGGAGAAAGACGCGGCCCCGCGTGGCGCGAAACAAACGAAGCGGCGAACGGTGGTGCGCCTCTGGGTGGAAGACGAGGGCATCGGCATCGACCCGGAGCACCGCGAAAAGATTTTCGAGATTTTCGAGCGCCTGCCTCCCGCCACGCGCTTCGCGGGAACGGGCATCGGCCTGGCGATCGTGCGACAGGCGATGCACCGCATGGGTGGCTCGGTCGGAGTGGAGCCGGGAGAACCGCGCGGCAGCCGCTTCTGGGTGCAGTTGCCGCCGGGTTGATCGGAGCAATGTTCGGCGCGTGAGCGAGGGGCGGAAGCACTCCGCGCTTCCGCTACGCCGAAAAATCCGCCGTAGCGGAACGGCGGAGCCGTTTCGTCCGCCCCGCGTCGTCCGCCGCGCTCAGCCGCCGATGCCGTCCAGCAACTCGGCCAGCGATCCCGCCGCGGCGAGTTTCGCCTTCGCCTCGGCGCAACGCTCCGCGGACGCCAGCCCGGTGTTCTCCGCGAGGAAAAGAATATAGCTGGCGACGTTCTTCGCAAAACCCAGGCGGCCCTCGGCGCTGATCGCGTAGAATCGCGCCCTCTGCCGGTAGCCCGCCGCCGTATGGTCCCCAAGGGCGGCTTTGTCGGCGCGTCCGTCGGCGGCAAGCACGTGGAGGAAGTTATACTCGAACCAGAACATGTGCTCCGGACTGGGCGCGAGCGCCTCGACCGCGCGTCGCGCCGTGGTGGCGTCGCCAAAAACGGTCTCCGCCGCGGCGGCATCCCGGGCCGCGCCCGCCTTCACGAGGGCGTCGACGATGAAGCTGCGCGCCATCTTGCGCTCGGTGGCATCGGCCGCGAAGGCCCCGGCGAGCGCGAGTTCCACGGTGAACTTATACCAATCGCTCCACAGCGCCTGGTCGCCCGCGTCTTTCGACGCGAAGAGCGCCCGGCCCATTTCGTAAGTGTAGCGGCCGCTGGTCTTGATCTCGAGGCGCGACCCCGTGACCTCGCCCATCACCTGGTAGTTCTCGGCCGACTTGCCCGAACCGGAGTGGAAACCGATGCCGGAACCGAAGGCCTTGCACACCGCCCATTGTTTCTCGATCAACCCGCGCAGAGCGTCGTTGTCGGGATAAGGCATGTTCTTCTGGAAACCAAAAGCCGGCGCGACGAAATCGATCTTCATCCCGAGCGCCTCGCACAGCGCGAGCATGACCGCGGTCGTCTCGGGCGTGGTGAGTCCGGGCAACTCGTCGATCGAGAGTTCGCGCAGATAGGAACGCCCGACCTCGGTCGTGAAGGCCGCGGCGCGCGCGGCGGCGTATTTCTCGTCACGGCGCTTCATCTTGGCCATCGAGGGCCACACGGTGGAGAGCAGCTCGCCGAACGCCTTTTCGTCGAGGGTGAGCCCGGCTTGCGCCACGCGGGCGCGGACCTTGGCGACAAGCGCCGCGTCGATCTCCTCGATCTTCGCGCGCGTGCCCGCCGCAAGTTCCGGCGAGAGGTCGAAGGTGATGTAGCTCGCGAGCAGGCACCCGCGCACGAGCGCGTCCTCGCGCACGTCGAATTTCCCGCCGATCGGCTGGTGGTCGGCGTTGAAACTCCACGCGATGCGGCGGCGATGGAAGCCGTGCTTCAGCTTGGAGAGCACGCAGCCGTGGCTCATACCCTCGACGCTCTGGCCTTGGTGCCCCTCGGGCACGTTGGCGCCGATGAAAGGGAATGGGACCGAGTCCAGGCGGCCATCCATCATCGCATCGACGTCGTAAACGAGTTCGCGCGGAATGGAGTTCTGGTTGGCGGTCAAACCGAGGCCGAGGCTGGCCATCGCCCATTCCACCGCCGGCCAGTGCAACGTGGTGAAACGCGCGCCGATACCGAGCGTGCCGCGACCGAGATTGCCCCCGGCGCTCGGGAAAATTGTCGATCCCGCATCGTGCTCCTGAATGAGGTTTTTCAGACGGAGCAAGTTCGCCCAAGTCGCCGGGAAAATCGTCGCGCCGTCGGCGGCGCGCTCTCCGCCTTCGAGGGAGGGAGCGGCCGCGCCGGCATGCGCCGCAAACCGCCAGCCGTGGTCGCCGGTCGCCGGATCTTCAAAAAGCGACCATTCGCCCGCCGCCGTGACGAAGCCGCTCTTGGCATAGCTCGTCGTCTTGCCGGCCTCGCAGGCGGCGCGCAGCGAGGACCAATCGAGACAGAAGTCCGGGCTCACACAGGGGTTGGCGGCGATGCGCAGGTTGTTTTCGAGCAGGAAGGCGTTTAGGCGCGATGACATGGGGGATGTGAAAGGCCTAACTCCATGGACGCACGCCGCCAATCACCAGCGCGACGTTTCTGAAAAAAGCCTCAGCCGAAGGAATCACGCCGATCACTCACACCATTTTGCATTCAAACGTATAAAAATGCGGCTCCGATGTAGGCCCGACCGCTGGTCGGGCAGCCAGACCAACGGTCTGGCTTACTGGTCGCGATCATCGAGTTTTGTTAAGGCGGAACGCGAAATGGTATCAGCGCGGTCAGCCCGACTGCCTCCGCGGTTCGGCATCACTCCCAGACGGCTGGCGGGCGGTGTCCCACCTCGGAAACCGTGGCGAGCAGCTCGGCCATCCCGATCGGCTTGCGCAACACCCGGTCGGCGCCGAGTCGGTGCAATTCTTCTCCGAGTCCAGGATCGACCAGACCGCTCACCACGATGACCCCGCGCGCAAACCCGCGGCCTTGGATTCGCTCCAGCATCGCCCGTCCCGAGAGGCGCGGCATGTTCAGATCGGCCAGGAGAACATCATAAGGATTTGCGGCAGCCTCCTCCAAACGACGCAGTCCGGCCTCGCCGTTGTTGGCGCAGGTGACGGAATGCCCGGCCTGCGTCAGCACCTCGCGGAACGTGTCGCGCACGAGTTCATTGTCCTCAACGAGAAGCAAGCGGAGCGGCGCAACCTGCGGCGCTTCGACGCGCGCCGCCAAAGGCAAATCCGAGACCGCCGGAACGTCTTCCCTGCGCGCCACGGGCAGATAGATGCTGAAAGTCGTCCCCGAACCCGGAGCCGTGCGCAGATCGATCACGCCGCCCAGGCCTTCCACCACGTTCCACACGACCGCGAGCCCCAGCCCCGTGCCGTGGCCGGGCGCCTTGGTGGTGAAAAAGGGCTCGAAGGCGCGGCGGCGCACCTCCGCGCTCATCCCTTCGCCATTGTCGGACACCGTAAGCACCAAACACCCCGGAGCGCGGCGCAACGGTTCCGGGGCGCTGGTCGGGGCGTGTTTGGTCAAGGTCGTGGAGATGACGATCAAAGGCATCCACTCCGGCGGCGGCGTGCCGCGCTCGAAGCGCGCGAGAACGGCGTCACGGGCATTGAGCGCGAGGTTCATCACGATCTGCGTGAGCGCTCCTTTCGTCAGCAAGGCGGGCGGCAGACCGGCGGCGAGCTCGGTGCGAAGTTCGATGCGACGGTCGAGGGTGTGCCGCAGCAGGTCGACCGCGCCCTCCACGAGCGGATTCAGGTTGAGAAGCGCCGGCACGTCCGAGGCGCGACGTCCGACGGCCAGGATGCGTTGGTTTAGCTGCGCGGCTTGAAGGATCGAATCCTCGACCGGCCGCAACATCGCGACCAGCCGGTCGTCGCCCGCACGCTGCGATGCGATCTGGCCGATCTGCATCAGCATGGGCGTGAGCAAATTGTTGAACTCGTGGGCCACGCCGCCCGCCAGCTGGCCGATCGACTCCATGCGCTGCGTCTGCCGCAGCCGTTGTTCGAGGGCCACCCGATCCGTGATGTCGTGGGCGTGCGAGGCGACCGCGATCACCCGGCCATCCGCGTCGACGAGCGGAGTGTTCGTCCACTCGCAGGTAATGAGCCGCCCGTCCTTCGTGCGGTTCTCGTTGATGTGTTGCCCGCCGCCCTTGGATGCGAGCAGCTCGCCGCAAACTCTATCCACCTCCGCGGCGACGTTCTCCGGCACGATGAGCGCGTCAAAGCGCCGCCCCACCGCCTCCGACGCGGCGTAGCCGAAAATCCGCTCCGCGGCCGGATTCCAGCTCAGCACCCGCCGATCCAGCCCCCACTCGATGTAGGCAAGCGGAGTCTGCTGCATGTGGAGCGCGAGACGTTGCTCCGATCTCCTGCGCGCCTGCTCGGCCTCCACCCGGTCGGTGACGTCGAGCTCCACGGCCACCAAGCCGGTGCGATGCGGCGCCTCGATCACGGGTGCGAGCAGCCGGAAAACATGCAAGGGGCGTCCTTCGCGCCGTCCCTCGATCTCGCGCGTCACCACCGAGCCGGCCCGGGCGCGGCGGCAGTCCTCGTCCAGCTCGATGCGCTCCGTTTCCAGGAAAACAAATTCCTCGAGCGTGCGGCCCTCCCGGGCGCCGCGCGTGGCCGCGGCCCGGGCGTTGTGCGCACGGCACAAGCCGTCGGCGTCGAGCAGCCAGAGCGCGAAAGGCAGGTGGTCGAGCATGGCCCGAAGGCGGGCGTCGCTCGTGCGCAGCCGAGCCTCCGCCGCCGAGCGGGCCGCCAGCTCGGCCCGGTTGACCGCCACCACCGCGCCGCTGCCGGCGAGGATGGCGACCATCACGCCAAGGTAGAGCAGGGCCACCCGCCGCCGCTCGAAAAGCTCCGCCTCCCAAAGGTCCGCCGAGTAGTCCACGCCCAGCACCGCCTCGACCCGGCCGCGCGCGTCGCGCATCGGCACATGCACGCTCACCCAGGTGCCCCAGCGATCCGTCACCGGACGGGCAAGCGAGGTGATTTCGCCCATGAAAGCGCGGCGAATCTCGTCTCCGGCCTGCGGATACGATTCCCCGGGCCGCGTGCGGGATTCGCGTTCGCCGTCGAACCGCCCATCCTTGTCGTAATCCGTCTCCGCGTCGACGAAGAGGACAACCCCGCCGTCGGCGGAGCGGCGATAGGTGTAGATGTCGCTCACGAGCGGGTTCAAATCCACCCAGCGTTTCTGCAGTTCGATCATGTCCAGGTAGCGCGGATCCGCCCCGGCGTCCTCTATTCGGAGCAGCGCGTGCCCCATCCGCTCGAGTTCGGCCGCATAAGTGGGGGCGATGCTTTCCAGCAGGGCGATCACGCGGCGCTGCGGCCGTCGCCCCGCCTGCTCCACGAAAAGAAACCCGCCCAGCACCAGCGCGATCAGCCCCAGCCAGAAAGCGCGCGGCAATGTCGCCGACGGACGACGCCAGCGCTTCAGGCCCCACGCGAGCCCGGCGAAAAGCCCCGCCGCGACGAGCGCGAAAACGAGATAATCCCAATGGCCCGACAACCATGCTCGCAACATGCGCGGCAGCCTGCGGGCGCTCCGGGCTCACGCAAGCCCTTCCCCGCCCCGCTTTCGCTCAAGGCGTCTCCCGCCGCACCTCGGACACCTTTCCTCCGGAAAAAGTCACCTTGAAATACTCGCGCGCCCGGGCCGCGCCGCCGCGATAGTCGTCGTAGAAGAACGGATACCCCCCCGCGTAATAGTGATAGTGGCCGCGATAAAGCGGCACCCCGTCGAGCCCGTCGTAGCTGGTGTAGCTCCATACCTCGGACGTTCCCTGCGCGTCCGTCCGCGTCCAACGCTGATCGGGGTCGCCCACCGCGAGCCGCACCATGTCGGGCGTGAAGCCGATGCCCACCTTGCCCTCGCGGATCAAGGCCTGCTCCGTCGCCGGCAAGGCGTCGAAAAGAGCCTGGTTTCGTTTTATCCGCGCCGCGGGGGTCGCGCATGCCGCCAAAAACAGCGCGCATCCGGCGGCCAGGGCCGCTCGTCCTCCGAAAAAGATTTGTCCCCTCTTCATGCCGTGAACCAAGCCGCGCTCGCCCAAAGCCGCAAGCGGCCTCGCGCACCGAGGACGCCCGGTCGGCCGAAACTCGGGCCGAAACCGTTATCGGGCGCCTGGCCCCGCGGCCCTCTTCGCCTCGCTCGCGGATGCACCGGGCGCATCCGCGTCGCGGAACGCCCCTTTCTCCGCCGCCTGAACGAAACCTTCCGTCACGCTCTTCAATTCCTCCCAGCGCGCGCGGATCGTCTTCGCCTCCGACGCCGACACCTGCTGGTCGGCGCTCGCCGCCGTGATCACGCCCAGCAGCTCGGCGAAGTCTCGGACGATCTCGTTGGTCGCGGGGACCAGCGCGCTGCCCGACGCCTTGACCGGCGGGTTCTCGATGAAAAAGCCGCCCGCCTGAGCGCAAACCCAGTGGGCGATGCGCTTGTCTCCGGTCGCCTTTAACAGCTGCTCGATGCGATCAAGCGGATTGCTGGAACCGCTGCCGGCCACCTCTCCCGGCGGCTCCGCCCACTTGTAGATCAGCGAAAGCGACAGGTTCATGTCGGCCGCGATCTGCTTCGCGCTGGTGCGCTTTAGGACGTCTTTGAGCAACTCGTGCGATTGCATCAACGGACCTTGCGGCTCGCATAAGGGCGACGCAAGCCGGTCGTGTTCGTGCTAAAGCGAGACTGAATTCGGGTTTTTCGGCGTGCCAACCCCCCGCGCGCGGCGCAGGCTCCGGGTTTTTCGCTATGAACATCCACGAGTATCAGGCCAAGGCCTTGTTCGAGAAGTTTGGGGTCCCCGTTCCCAAGGGTGCCGCCGCCAAAACGCAGGAGGAGTTCGACACCGCCCTCGCGCAGCTTCCCGAAGGCCCCACCATGGTGAAGTCCCAGATCCACGCCGGCGGCCGCGGCAAGGGCACCTTCACCGACGGCTACAAGGGCGGCGTGAAGTTCAACAAAACCAAGGCCGACGCCAAGGAGGTCGCCGGCAAGATGCTCAACAACACCCTCGTCACCATCCAGACCGGCCCCGCCGGCCGCAAGGTCCAGACGATCTACTTCACCGTCGCGAGC
>CAMLQS010000036.1 GCA_946482165.1 uncultured Verrucomicrobiota bacterium
GCGTCGGTGAGCGCCTGCGCGAGCGTCGCTTGCGCGGCCGAGCCCGGCGCCGGCGCGGCGTCGAAAGCGGCGCTCGCGCCCGCGAGAATGGCGGCCGTGTCGGCCATGCGGGCGGAATAATCCCGCGGTCCCGCGGCGGTCAGCGCGGTGGGCGCGTCGGCGAGGGCGGCAAAGCGGCGGACCCGCTCGCGCGAGGTGAGGAAACGGAAGAAATCGACCGCCGCCCGCTCGCGTTCCGGATCTCCGGTATGAAAAAGAAAATAGTAGCCGCTCTGGGCCTGCACCGTATCCGCGGGAGTGATACCGTCCGCGAAAACCGGCAGATTCATGGCGCCCAGTTCGAATGTTTCGGGCAGGCGCCCTCGCATCTCGTTCGCGAACCACGAGGCGGAAAGCGTCATCGCGCACCGGCCTTCGAGGAAGGCGAGTTGCGCGGCGGTATGGGTCATGCCCTCCCAGCCGCGCACGAGGTGGCGGGTGGCAATCCGCTGGAGCACGGCGGCGGCGCGAATGAACCGGGGATCGCTCCGGGCTCCCGGCTCGAGCGCGTGATAGGCCGCGTAGCCTTCGGGACCGACCAGGTTGTAATGCGCCGCGCGGAAGATCGCGTCGCCATAACGCATCGTGACGCCGGGCAGGGAAAGCGGGGCGAGGCCCGCCGCCTCGACCTTTTCGCAAAGCGCAAAAAACTCGTCCCACGTGCGCGGAACTTCCCAGCCGTTTTTGCGGAAAAGGGCCTTGTCGTAAAAGAGAGTCCAGATCGCGTGGGCGAAAGGCACGGCGTGCACGCGCCCTTGTTCATCGGTCCAGCGCGCGAGCACACCCGGGCGGAAACTCGCGCGCCATGGACCATCTCCCTCCCAGTTGGGTCCATCCAGCGCGGGTCCCAGATCCAGGATGCGCCCGGCTTCGATCAACCGCGGGTAGAGCAGCACCGCGTCGGTCGCGTCCGGATAATCCCCCGCCATCACCCGCGTGCGGACCTTGTCGTTGATGCGCGGATCGCCGTGCAAATGGACGCGCACCTCCGGTCGCATTTTTTCGAACTCCCGCGCCGTCTCCTCGAAAAACTCCGCTCCATAGCCGGCGACGAGCACGGGGATATCGAGGGTTTGGACCTCCGGCGCCACCCCGGCGCCGGGCTCCGCGGCGCATGCTCCGCCGGCGATGAGCAGGCAAAAGACGAGAAGAAAACGGAGCGGTGACATGGGCGCGCGCGGCAAACTGCGGGCAAAGTGGCGGGCTCCCCGAGCGGGCGGCAATGCGCAAACCGCATCAGCGGCCGAACCTAGCCCTTCATCCAAGGCCTTGCCTTGGCATGGGTCGATGCGTTGCTTGGCGGGCCATGTTCCAGGTCACTTTTTCCGCCCAAGCGCTCGGCGAGCTGAAGAAACTCGATCCACTCGCGCAGCTTTCCGCGATCGAACCCGTGGGCAAACTGCGGCCCGAGGAGCTCGCGCACCCCCGCGAACCGCTCGGCCGTTTCGTTCGAGCCGGCAAAACCCTTTACCGGCTCCGTGATAGCGAACTCCGCTACTACTTTGAGACGCAGGGGGAAGACGTCCTCCACGTGGTCTATATCCTGCACCACCATTCGCTGGAGGATTTTCTTCTTCGCAATCGTCTGCCGGTCTCCGAAAGCCAACTCATCGAGCAAGACTCGAAGTTCTGGAAATACCTCGAGTCGCTTACGAAGTAAGCCGCTCTTCGCCTGCCCTTTCCCGCGACGCCGCGCTCCCTCCCTGTCCAACAATCCGCCGGCAACGCGTCCCGACCGCCAATCCATTTCGCCATGCCTCCTCCCCGCCCTCCGCTTATCGATGACGATTACGAGCCGCCGCTCGATCCTGCCGAGGCCAGCCGCATCTATTTTCTGCCGAATCTGATGACGGCGGGCAATCTGTTCTGCGGCTTTGTCTCCGCGATCATGTGCATCCAGGCCCACTACGCGATGCGGGGTTCCGATGTCATCACGCTAGAGGCCTCCCAGCTCTTCAAACGCGCCGTGTGGCTGATCTTCGGCGCCATGGCCTTCGATGCTCTCGACGGCCGCTTGGCGCGCATGGGCGGCAAGGAGTCCTTCTTCGGCGCCGAATTCGATTCTCTCGCAGACGTGGTGTCGTTCGGCCTCGCGCCTGCGTTGATGGTTTTCTTCCTCATCCTCTCTCCCACGCAGGGGTATCCTCATTTTCGCGAAATCGGCTGGCTCCTGGGCTTCATCTATCTGCTCTGCGCGGCAATCCGCCTGGCGCGCTTTAACGTCATCACGCATCCCTTGCTTCAAAAGCCGGGTCGCGCTTCCAACAAAGACTTCGTCGGCCTCCCCGTGCCCGCCGCGGCGGGCACGGTCGCCGCGCTCGTCCTCTTCCTGCTCAACCTCGCCGAGCACGAACGCGAGCTCCAGCGCTGGGCTCTCGTGCTGCCCGTGCTGATGCTGCTCATCGCCGTGCTCATGGTCAGCACCGTGCGCTACCCCAGCGGCAAACAGATCGACTTCCAGACCAAGACCAAGATTCCGACGCTGATCGTCTACGTCGTCGTCGCAGCCGGCGTCGTCGTCTACAAGCAATACGGCATGCTCGCCGTATGCCTCGGCTACATTTTCTTCGGCCTGATCCGCCATCTTCGCAACCCGCCCGCTCCCAATTCGGACTCGAATCCGCCGATGTGAGCGACCTTGCGAACAACTTTGCGAACAAGGCCCAACAACCCGGCGCCTGCGGGCAAGTCCCCCCTTACCGGCAGGAACCGAAGTTTTGCTCGCAGGCAAAAGCGCACCGGTTTTCAGAGGAGAAAACCGCGGTTGTTGGAGTTATTCGCAGCCCTGAAGAAGAGGTCTGACTTATATATATAGAGGAGAGATTAATACCGTCTGTGCGCAAAACTCCCTTCCTTCGCGCCAAACGACCCGCCCCTCCCTTGTTTTTCCCCTTCCCACGGCCCTCGCACCTTGCTCTTTCTAACGCTTACTTTTTCTTCCCGAGCACTCCACCGGCCGACCCGCCCAGCCTTTCGACTTCGCCCCCATGAAATTCAAGATCAACCGCGACCACTTCAGCAACGGACTTGCCCAGGTGCTCAACGTCGTCGGCTCCAAGGCCACGATGCCCATCCTCAGCAACGTGCTGATCGAAGCGGAAAAGGACGGCATCACGCTCACGACGACCAACCTCGACTTGGGCATTCGCACCAAGATCAAAGCCGAGGTGAAGGAAACCGGTTCGGTCACGTTGCCCGTCAAACGCCTTGCCGGAATCGTGCGCGAGTTGCCGCAGCTCGACGTGGCTTTCGACGCCGCGCCCAACCACCAGGTCAAACTCTCCTCCGGCGGCTCCGTCTTCCGCATCATGGGCATCGGCAAAGAGGAGTTCCCTCCGCTGCCCGACTTCGGTGACGACAAAACCTTCACCCTCGAGCAGGGCGAACTTCTCGGGATGCTCAAAAGCGTCGCCTACGCGCAGTCGACCGACGAGACGCGTTACATCCTCAACGGCGTGTATTTCAATTTCCGTGACGCCAAGCTTTCGCTCGTCGCCACCGATGGCCGACGGCTCGCCCTTATCTCGAAGGAGCTCGAGGTTCCGGCCGAAAAAGCCGGCGCGATCATTCTCCCCGCGAAGACCGTCTCCGAGTTGCTCCGCATGCTCGACAAGGGCGAGAAGCTGAAAGTCTCGTTCAACGACCGCCGCGCCGCTTTTCAAATCAACGCGGACAACCCCGACAGCGGTCTGGTCGACTCGATTTACCTCTACAGCAAGGTCGTCGAAGGCAACTACCCGAACTACCAGCAGGTCATCCCCAAGGAGACCCACCAGCGCGTGAAGCTCGAACGCGAACTCTTCACCGAGTGCGTGCATCGCGCGGCTCTCGTCTGCTCCGACAAGAGCAATTCCGTTAAGCTGAAGCTCACCAGCAATCTTCTCGAAATCAGCGCCAGCAGTCCCGACTTTGGCGAGGCGCATGAGAGCATGGCGATCGCCTACAGCGGGCCCGATCTCCAGGTCGCGTTCAATCCCCAGTTCATCATTGATCCGCTCCGCGCTCTCACGAAGGACGAGGTGTATTTTGAACTGAAGGACGAAGTCAGCCCTGGCGTGCTTAAGACGCTGGAGAACTTCGTCTGCGTCGTGATGCCCGTGCGCATCAGCTAAGCGCGGGTATGGCAAGAGGTGTGGCGGTTATTACGCCACCCTCGACGACGAGTCTAAGCTCGCAGCTATCGTGCGAGCCGGGCCGTTGACCCGGCAGCCCGACCCGCGGTCGGGCCTACAACGCCGCGGTTCCTAGCTTTTTGGATACGAGAGGGCTGGATTTCCCCTCCCGCCAACTGCGAGCCGTCGGATCGGCTCGATTAACTTGGATCCCGCAGATGGATAAACCGCTAAGATACGCTAAGGATCTCTAAATAAAGGACTAGGGCGTCTGGATGGCGAATTTCCTTTTTCACCCGGCGGGTGAAGGGGCCATGGAGCTTCAGATAACGGAGCGAAGGGTTGATTTAGCGGTGCTTAGCGAAATTTAGCGGTTCAAAACACTCCGTCTTTGTTCATCGAACTGCGGGATTTGGGATTAAAGGGAGGTCATGTCGTCGCACTCCATAAACTTGTCGCGGGCTTCGGAAACCTGTATCGCTTTTCGTTTTCCCTCTTGTGGACGACTCTTTCCTTACGCCGATTCTGTTCCTCATCCCAACGATGCTCGCCTCGTTGGTGCTGATGCGCGTCAACCAGCACTTCGCGTCGCCCGCGCTGGCTATTTTAAACCGTTGGCTGCGCTGGATAGTGCTGGCCGGTGGCTTTGCCCAGATGACCGCGCATTTCGGATGGAGTGAACGCTCCTTCGGCGTGTTGTTCGCCGCCTACCTCATTGTTTGGTTCATGGTCGAAAGCGTCTACCATTGGCTGGCGATCCACGCCATGAGCGTCAGTCCGTTGCCGCTTTTTCCTCGGTTCACGCTCAATGGCGGTGGCGACGAATGGCCGGTGCAAAGTCGCTTCATGCGTCTGCGCGAACAGATCCGCGCGGCAGGTTTCAAGCACGTGCAAGCCTTGCGTGCCGAAGTCACGACTGGGCTCTTCGTGCGAGCTTCCTTCTACCACAGCTCCGATGGGGCCACGCGGCTGCAAGTCACCTTCCTGCCTCAGCCGATGGGCAACGTCACCGTATGCCTGCACTTTGCCACCCATACGGCGGAAGGGGTGCGCATTGTCACGGACAACCATCATCTGCCGTTCGCTGGTTTTTATCCTGAAAGTTGGCTCGTCGAACGACGTCCTTGGTGCCGGTCGTTGCCGAGGTTGCTCGCGCTTCATCGCGAACGTGTCGCACAAACCGCCGCCACGCTCGTCCCGTGGGCGAGCGAGCCGATTCAGGACGTGAACGCGCAACAGGCCGAGCTGGAGCGATTGAATACGCAGCTAGGCTTCCTGCTACCGAGTCCGGAGCATGAGGAGCACGGCCGAATCAGCTCCGAGGGCCGCTACCGTGTCTGGAAAGAGATGCTGAGCCTCAACTATCTCGGCCGTCCCGCGCGCTACGAATGAACCGAGGGCCAGGCGCCTCTCTACGGGCGGTGGGAACGGCCGCGAGCGGGCTCATCTCCGTCGCGGTCTTTTGAACCGAAAACTCGCGATTCTCCTCCGGAGAACCGGGGATTTCGGGTTCAAGCGACAGTCGCGATGCCCGGCCAAGCGTCGCGGTCGTGTTCGTCTGCGGAAGACAGCGCCTAGGCGGCGACGCGGGCAAGGGCACGCGGCGCAGGGGCCGGCGCCGAAATCGGGGCGGGAACGGAAGCTGCCGGGGCGGGAACGTTGGCGGCGGGCGGCTGCTTGTTCATGGCGGAACCCTGCGGGGTGGCCATGAGGAGCGTTTGCATCTCGTTGAGCAGCTTTTCGCGGACATCGAGCTCGGCGGCGCGCTGTTCGAGACGACGGGACATGGCCGTGTAATCGGGAAGGGGGGCGTTCGAGCCGCCAGGGAACGGGGCGGAAGTGGGACTCGTCTGAACGTCGGCGTCGTTCTGCAGCCGGGCGATCTGTCGGTCCAGGCGGCGGGTCCGGTCGCGCAGATCCTGCTCCATGCGGGCGAGACGGTCTTTATCAAGCGCGATGGCTTTTTCCTGCTCGGCGAGCGTCTCGGCGCGGCGGGTGAGTTCTTCGGCGCGGCGGGCCAAGGGCAGGGAGTTGGCGTCCGTGGTGGAGAAAGCGCTGAATGTGCGGAGGAACGAGACCGCGTCGCGGAAATCGCGCCGGGTGAGGTTGGGCAGAGACGCGCGCAGGAGTTGACGAAGATGGGCGGCGCCGAGGTATTGGGTGATCACGTCGCGCAGCCCGCAGCGGATGGAGGCGACGATAAGCGGCAAGGTGGGCTGGGCGCAGAGCAGGACGCCGTGGCGGAGACCGTGGCGGCTGCGAATTTCCACTACGCACCGCGTGGCCGCGGCAAGGCAGGCCGGGCTCATGTGACGTGCGTCGAGGACGAGGAGATCGATGCTTCCTGCGTCGGTCCGAGAGGGGGCGTGCTGGCCGTGGTGAAGATGTTGGGTGGACAGCGAGTCGCCTTTTCCAGAGGTGAGGAGGACGAGGTGCATGGGGTTTGCGGGGTGAGCTGGTCCTTACGGGGTAAAGAACGGGGAGAGATCAACCGAGGCGTGGGTGCGCGCGGCTTGGATGAGCGTATCGCGCAGCCGTGTGTCGGTCAGCACGAAGTCGGGGCCGACCGACGAGACGGATTCGACGCCGGCGCCTTTAAGCACATCGGGGGGGATCAGGAGGAAGACCTTGCAGACAAGGAGCTGGCCGGGGATGCCGCCACCGGCGGCGGCGCCGATGGCATCAAGGGCGGGACGCAACTTCCAGCCCTTGACCGCAACCGCGGCCGGGGCGGCGGGCGCGGCGCCGAGGCGCAAGGAGACCGACGCGGGCGTGCGGGGGACGGCGGGCGCGATGCGGATGGAGACGATGGCGTCGCCAAGGGCGCGGGTCGTGGCGGGGATGGGAGACTTTGGCCGCTGCGCAAATTCATTCCAGCCGATCGCCTTGGGCTGAACGATCCCGGCGGCGAGAAGCGCTTCGAGGGCCTGCTGCGCGACCGTGACGGAGACCAGCAAGGCCGCCGCGATTTCCCGCGCGTTGACGGGTTGTTCGAGTAGCGAGAACGCGGACCAGACCTCCGGGGATAGCTCAAGTCCGGCTACTTTGGACTCGAAATCTTTGGTGCGAGTATAGCGAATTTCGGGGTCGAGGGGCATGGGGCGGGCGACGGGGCGGCTCAGGCGTGGGACTCTTGGCCTTCGGTGTCGTCGATCTCCTTTGTAAGAGCGATGAGGAGCCGAGAGGAGAACTTATTCCACGTAATGGGGAGAACGTAGAGAGGGACGTTGCGCACGGGATGGACCGTGAGGGGCCGGGCGCGGAGCATGAAGGGCGGGGAGATCATGAAGCCGCCGCCCAGTTGCTCGCGGGCGTTGCCGGAAATGGTGTTGGTGATCTCGCCGACGAGTTCGGCGCAAAGAGTATCGTCGGGCTTGGTCTCGCCGAGGGCGGGAAGCAGCGCGAAGAGCTTTTCGCGGGAGGCGGTGTAGTAGATGTTGCCGCGATACGAGCCGCTGATGCCGATGACGGCGGAGAAGCCGAGGCCGGCCGATTCGTTTTCGCTGCCAAGATAAGGCGTGCCAAGGGCCGCGCCGCCGCCGGTCACGGCGTCGAAATAGCGGAGCGTGCTTTTGGAAAAGACCTTGAGAATGTATTCTTCCATGGGGCGGAGCGGATAGGGGCTCAGTCGCTGAGGATGTCGTCCAGAGCTTCGGTGATGCTCTCGATGCTGATGGGCTTGAGCAGGAAGCCGGCGGCGCCGCGTTTGATGGCTTCGACGGCGGTGGATTTGTCGGCGAGGGCGGAGACGATAAGAATCACGGCGTGGGGGTTCTTTCGGAGAATGCGCGCGACCGCGTCGAGGCCGTCCATCTCGGGCATCGTGATGTCCATCGTCACGACATCGGGCTTAAACCGTTCGAACTCCTCGACGGCTTCGCGTCCATTGACGGCGACACGGACTTCGGTGAACCGGTCTCCAACTACGCAACGCTCGATGGCGCGGCGCATGATGAGGGAATCATCGACGATGAGGAGTTTCATGCGGACTTGGTCTGGGGCGGAAGGTAGATGCGGAACTCGCAGAATTGGCCTGGCGTGCTGTGGACTTCAAGGATGCCGCCGGCTTCGTCGACGACCTTGGACTTGATGATGTCCATGCCCATGCCACGACCGGCGTGGTCGCCAACTTTCTCGGCGGTGGAGAAACCGGGAGCGAAGATGAGGCGGGCGAGTTCGTCGGGCGTGGCGGAGGAGGCGGCGTCGGCGGTGAGGAGGCCGGAGGAGAGACCACGCTTGCGAATGGCTTCGAGGTTGAGGCCGCGACCGTCGTCGCGGAAGGCAAGACCGAGAAGACCTTCCGAGGTGGGGGGCAGGCCGCGGACGGTGAGATTGGCGACGGGGGGCTTGCCGGCGGTTGTGCGCTCGGCGGGCGTCTCGACGCTATGGGCGAGGGAATTGCGCGTGAGCTGGATGAGCACGTCGCGCATGAGATCGAAACGACCGAAGGCGACGGTGTGAACGGCAAACTCGTCGACCGAGAGAGCGGAGGCTTTTTCGAGGTCGCGGGCCGCGTTCTCGACGAGTTCCTGCAGCTGGCCGACGAAGGCGGCCGCCGGGGAGGAAACCGTGCCGCCGCCATGGCCGGCGTTGGGATTCATCGAGCGCAGGCCGGACAGCTTGTCGCGCAGGTCGTGGAGATCCATGAGATCTTCGCGGAGGGCGGCTTCGCAGATGACGATGGGAAGGAAGTCGTCGCCGACCAGACGCGGGCGGTCGAGGAGCTCGGCGATCTTGGTTTCGAAATCGTGGGCGGCCTTCTGGAAGTAGCTCAGCTTCAAAAGGGCGGCATTGCCCTTGATGTTGTGGGCGGAGCGGAAGACCGTCTTTAGGCGCTGGCGGAGGGCGTCGACGCCGAGGGACCCCATGCGAACGAAGTCCTCGGTGCGGAGGGTCTGATTGATGTTTTCGAGCTCGGTTTCGATGAGCTTGGCGAAGCCGGCGAGTTCCTCGGACGGGATGTGAACGATGCCCAAGAGAATATCGAGCTGGCGCTCCTTGTGTTTCTCGGCCTCGCGGAGCTTCTTCTCGAGCTCGACCTGCTTGGTGATGTCGCGAACGGCGACGAAGATGCGGACGACTTTGCCACCCTCGACGATGCGGCGGAAGCTGAAGCCGAGGTGGCGGTTGAGGAAGCCGCCCTCGGGGTTGACGAAGTTGACTTCGATCTCGCTGAGAGGATTTACCTTTAAGACGGTTTTTTCCTTCTTGGTAACGTCGAAGAGGAGACCGAAGTAGTCCTTCGTCGTGTTATACATCTTCTCGGAGAGAAGCCGCTTAAGAATGTCGAAGAGGTTTTCTCCGGCGAATTCCTTCAGGCGGAAAATATCGAAGAGGGCGCGGGAGTGGTAGTCGCCGATGGTGCCCTTGTCATCCACAAGGAAAAGGCCCTCTTGGACCGTTTCCATGATGCGATCCATCTCGGCCTTGGCAGTGGCGAGCTGGGCTGACTGCGCGGTGATCTTCAGGTTGCCGTCCGCGAGCTCGGCAAGGGCTTTCTCACGGCGAAGTCGTTCGGCGCGAGCGCGTTGCCAGAGGATGCACCCGGGGAGGATCACTACGCCGAGCGCGGCATAGATTTCGGCGGTCGGTCCTTCGGCGCGGGTAAAGCCATGGACGACAATCACCACGGCAAGAAGAGCCACAAAAAAGCCGACCCACGTGTCGATGTGGCCTTTGCGTGCGGTCGGCGCGGATTGAGGTGAGACGATGGCGGGGCTACTGGGGACGGACGGGGAGAGCTGGGACATGACGCGAAGCAGGGTGCAGGTTGGAGCGTGAGCCTGTTTGGGCCTAGGATATCTCGGGGTTGGCGCTCGTTAGGGCGTAGGAGATCGAGGGGCGCGACAAACTGGCGTAAACGTTTTCGAAGGCGATGTTAAATTTAGGGGCTCAAGCCCATCCCTCGGAAACAGCGTCCTGTTAAATACGTTTTTGTCGTTGGGGGAAGGTCAGAAGCGGACTTGCGCCTTAGCAATAATCCGGGGCGGGTTCGGGGTAGGGAGGACGAATGGGTGGATTTCGCGCCTTGCGCCGCGAACCGAGGCGCTGTGTTTCTCCCGGCATGAAGGTCATGTTCACCGCCAAAGAATACGCCCGGTTGCTTGAGCTCGTTTATCTGGGCTCGCGCGTCGTCGCCGGGAGTCGGCCGCCGGAGGAAGAGAACCCGCACTTGGCTAGATATCAGGAAATTCAGCAAAAGCTTTTCGAGTTCGCCACGCCGCTGGGCTGCGCGGACTACGTAACCGTCGCGAGCAACGGCCTGCTGGCACCCTCGGACAAGCTGAACGAGGACGAGCGCCTGAGGAAGATCGAGGGCGACAGCGCGAACGATGTGTTTTGGCACGAGCTGGTGGCGCGGCTCGCGGATCGCGATCTGGCGGCGGAACAGGCTCGGGGCCACGCCGCCGGGAAGGGCGGCCCGCCGATCGACGCCGACGCCCGTCTTAAAGAGATCGAGGACGTCTATTGGGACGAGTTCGAGAAACACGACTTGGCGCACTTCGTTCTCCTCAGGGGCGCGCGGGGCTGAGGCCACGAGACGAAGAGCCGCACGGAAGGGGCGGCAGGTGCCCCCAAAACATGGCGGGAGCGCAAAAGGGACTGAACCCCCGGAGGTTTTGCCTTTGCGGCTCCCGCGACTTTTTGCGGTCCTCTTCCCACCATGAGCAACGATTCCTACGCCAAGGCTCGTTTGGCGATTGATGCGGCCCACTCCGCCGATCCGAAACGCGCCGCCGACGGCCGCCCCGCCGAGCTCGTCTATGCGGAAAACATGGAGCGCTGGGTGCTGAAGTTCGTGCCGGAGGCGCCGGAGATCCTCCGCCTCGCCGCGCGTTGCCAGCACTTGGAGCGGTGGACCACGCCCCGTGACACTTACCCGCTGGACAAGCCCGGCTACCACGCGTGGCGTCGCGGGCTCTACGTGAAACAGGCCGAGCGCGCGCGGGAGCTCCTGCTCGCCGGCGGCGTGTCGGAGGAGGAGGCGGCGGAGGTCGCGACGTGGGTGTCGAAGACCGGTTTGAAAACGAACGACGGCTCGCAGGCGCTGGAGGACGCGGCGTGTCTCGTGTTTTTGGAAAGCGAGATCGCGGAGTTCGCGGCGGCGCACGCGGACTATCCCGAGGAGAAGTTCGTCGATATTTTGAGGAAGACGTGGCGGAAGATGAGCCCGGCGGCGCAGGCCGCGGCATTGGCTCTGGAGCTGCCGGCGCCGATCGGGGCGCTCGTGAAGCGGGCGGTCGGCGTTTGAGGGGGCCTTTGGGCGGGACCGGGGCAGGGTGGGTTTAACCCCATCGCTATTTGCGGAGGAAAAGCGTTTGATAGTCGGCGTTGGAACGCGCCGTCCGGGCCATCCGCACTCGAATGCCCGCCGTCCAGCTCCCACCGCCCCCGCCGCTTTGGCTCGTTTTGTTTCCCCGTTACATCGCGGCTTTGCGCGACCATCTGGACGGACCCCGCCCGGGAACCGGCGACCGCGCCCAAGGGATAGGGCGAGACGCGATCGCCGCCGGTTGCACGACGCTGGACGTGGTGGCGATGCATGAGCGGGCGCTGGCGGACGTTTTGTCCTCGCCCCGATCCGCGCCCCCGGGCGTGGCGGAGGTCGAGCGGAGCGGATATTTTCTCGCCCAGGCGCTCATGCCGGTGGAGGCCGCGAAAGGGGCCACGCTCAAGGCCAATCGCCTCCTGCGGCAGCGCAACAACACCCTCCGCCTGCACACCGCGGCCCTCGCCAAGGCCAACCGTCGCCTCGAGAGCGAAGTCAGGCGGCGCAAACGCGGAGAACTCGCGGTGCAGAAGGGCAAGGAGCAGTATCAGGCGCTGTTTTTGGAGTCGCAGACCATGCAGGCGAAGCTGCGCCAGCTCACGCGACAGATCCTCTCCGCTCAAGAGGAGGAGCGGAAGGAGATCAGCCGCGAGCTGCACGACGAGGTCGTGCAAACCTTGGTGGGGATCAACGTGCAGTTGTCGGCGCTGGGCACGGGCGCCTCGAACGGCCTGCGGTCCTTGAAGGCGAAGATCGCGCACACGCAGCGGCTGGTGGAAAACTCGGTCAACGAAGTGCATCGTTTCGCGCGCGAGCTGCGCCCCGCCGTGCTCGACGATCTGGGACTCATCCCCGCGCTGCTGGCCTACAGCAAGAGCCTCGCGGCGCGGAAGCGGATCAAGATCCGGCTGACCGCGTTCGCCGGCGTCGAGAGCCTGAGCGAGACCAAACGCACGATGTTTTTCCGCGTGGCGCAGGAAGCGCTCACCAACGTCGTGCGCCACGCGCGGGCGACGCAGGTGGAGATCGTCATCACCAAGATCGCCGAGGCGGCGCGCATGGAGGTGCGCGACAACGGAAAGTCCTTCTCGGTCGAGACGGTGCTGCACGCGCGCACCTACCGGAGGCTCGGCTTGGTCGGCATGCGGGAACGCATCGAAATGGTCGGCGGCCGCCTCGTGATCGAGTCGGCTCCGGGCGAGGGCACCGTCATCCGCGCCGAGATCCCCTTCGAAACGGAGAAAAAAATCCCATGATCACACCCGCCCCCGTCACCGTCATGCTGGCCGAGGATCATGTGATCGTCCGCCAAGGGTTGTGCGCCCTGCTCAACGCGGATGGAAATTTCCGCATTCTCGGCGAGGCGCGCAACGGGCTCGAGGCGGTCGCGATGGCGGCCGCGCTGAAGCCCGACGTCATCCTGATGGATATCGCCATGCCGCGGCTGAACGGCCTGGAGGCGACTCGGCGGATCCTCGCCGAAAATCCCGCCGCCAAAATCGTGATCCTCTCCGCGCATAGCGACGAGGCCTACATCGAGCGCATGAGCGCGGCCGGCGTGGCCGGCTTTTTGGAAAAGCAGACCTCGGCGGAGATCCTCACGAAGGCGATTCGCGAGGTCGCGCTCGGCCGCTCCTACTTCAGCCCTTCCGCGGCCAAGCGTATCCGGGAAGTCGCCACCGCGTCGCGCGGGAGGGACGGATTGGCGAAGGCCGACGCGTCGCGGCTCACCGCGCGCGAGGCCGAGGTGTTGCAGCTGGTCGCGGAGGGCTCGGCGAACAAGCAGGTGGCCGCGGCGCTGGGCATCAGCATCAAGACGGTGGAGAAGCACCGGCAGCGTCTGATGGACAAGCTGGGCATCCATGACACCGCGGGGCTCACGCGCCACGCGATCGCGACCGGCGTGATCGAGAGCAGCGTGCAGCTGACGATCATCGAGGGCGAGTAGGGCAAGACCCCATATCGGGGCGCCGGGGAAGGAGATAGGCTGCGGGCCTGCCTATGAAATCAAAATACCTGTCGGCCCTCCTTGCCATTGTCGCCGCTCCCGTCGCGCTCTTCGGCTCGCCGGAAACCGACCGCAAGATCGAGGACGCCGCGAAGGCCTCCTATAACTACCGCACCGTCCTCGAGGACCACGTGAAGGTGAAGGCGAAGGACGGCGTCGTCACGCTCACCGGCACCGTCGCGGACAAGGACGACAAGGCGCTCGCCGCCGACACCGTCGAAAACCTGCCCGGCGTGACGGGCGTGAAGAACGAGATCGTGGTCGAGTCCGCTTTTCCCGAACATTCCGACGGCTGGGTCGGCGTGAAGATCCGCAGCCGCCTGCTCGTGAAGGGCAACGTCAGCGCGGCCACCACCAAGGTCGCGGTGAAAGACGGCGTGGTGACGCTCACCGGCACCGCCGACACGCTCGCGCAGAAAGAGCTCACGGGCGTCTATGCCAAGGAAATCGAAGGCGTGAAATCGCTGCAGAACGACATCGTGGTGAACGCCGCGCCGGCCGCGACGATGGGCGAGAAAATCGATGACGCGTCCGTCACCAGCCAGGTGAAGTTCGCGCTCCTCGGCCACAAGTCCACGAGCGCCGTGAAGACCCACGTCACCACCAACGAAGGTGTCGTCACCATCAGCGGCGTCGCCGACTCGGCCGCCGAAAAATCCTTGGTGACGAAGCTGGCGGAAGACGTGCGCGGAACCAAATCCGTCACGAACAACATGACCGTGAAAAGCTGAGCCGCCGGGATCCCTCCCCGTATCCGGGACGGGCTCCGTTCCGGGACGCCGTCGCGCTCCGCGCCGCCGTCTTTTCTGTGTATCCAACGAATAATTACCATGAACAAACTCGTTTCCCTCGCGCTGCTTTGCGGCGGCATCGTCCTCGTCGTCTACGGCGTGAGCGCGTCCGAATCGTTCGGGTCCGACGTCTCCCGCTTCTTCACCGGCTCCCCCACCGACAAGGCGATCTGGATGCTCATCGGCGGCGGCGTGGCCGCCGTCGTCGGCGCCGGCGGCCTGGTGCGCGGCTCCTCCAAGAACCCCTGACCCGTTCTCGCCATGCTAAGCTACACCATCACGTTTCTCATCATCGCGATCATCGCGGGCGCGCTCGGATTCGGCGGCATCGCCGGCACCGCCGCGGCCATCGCCAAGGTGCTCTTTCTGCTCTTCCTCGTGCTTTTCGTCGTCTCGCTGCTCCGCGGGCGGAAGGTCTGAGCCCGAGGATTCCGGGCCGGATTTGGTATCTCGCCCGCCTTCGCCGCTTCGTGCGGCGGGGCGGGTTTTTTGCGGGCTGCGGTATCGGCCGCCGGATCGGGCTGCATGCGGAGCGGGGACATGACAGCCGCCCTTCAATTTTGATTTTGAAATGTAGGCCGGACCGCTGGTCGGGCTGTTGTTATCGGGCGGCCGTGGCCGCGCTCGGGCCTGCATCAAGCCGGGACAGCGCCTAAGCCGGACGCGCTTGGCACGGGCGTGGGCGGGGCAGGGGATGCTCATGTTTGGAGCGCAGTGGCGATCGGGCGCAAAAAGGGCCCTCGCGCGATGGCGAGGGCCCGGGTGCGGAACCGGCTGGCGGGTCGCGCCGGCCTACGGAGCGACAAAGCTCACCTTGCCGGTGAAACGTTCGCCGCCCGGAGTGGAACGGGGGATGAAGAAGAACCCCTCGCCGATGACGTCGCCCGACGCGACCGTGCCGGGCCGCTGAAGCAGCGCACCTTGGATCGAGACCTTGCGGGCATCGTGGAGGGTGAGGTTGCCGGTGAACAAGCCGGTGGCGGTGTTGAAGGCGCCGTTCGCGGTGCTGGCTCTGAGGACGACATTGTTGGGGTTGGCCGCGGGGCCGAGGACGACGAAGCGGTTGCGGTCGTTGAGCTCGAAGACGACGGGCGGGAGCGGCAGGTCGGCCAGCGGGAGTTTCGTGCTGGTGAAGGATACGGCGACGGCGCCATCGACGAGTTTAAGGAGCGAGCCGAGGGTCGTCCCGCGAGCGGGCGGGGTCCAACGGTGGGCGGTCGCGACGAGCACGACGGGGCCGAAACCGGCGCGGTAGCCGTGGTCGCGATTGTTGGAGGCGGCTTTTGTCCAATAGAGCTCACTGTTCGCGGAGGTGCTGACCTGGTAGGGAGCGCCGCCGCCGGCGACGGGGGTGAATTGGAGCCAGCCGCCGAAGAGGCCGCCTTGGGCGTAGGGCTTCGTGTAGAGGCGATAGGAGCCGTCGCTGCCAGGAGAGACGGAGGCGGTGAGGTGTTTGCCGTCGCCGAGGTTGACGCTGAAATTCATGCGGCCGGGGCCGGGAATCTTGATGCGACCGAAGCCGGTGCCTTCCGGGGCGGGGTTGGCGCCGAGGTTGACGGCAGGGGTGGCGGGATCGTTCAGGACGACGGTATAGACGCCGCGCCAGGGAGCGGGGGAGGCGCCGGTGAATTTGGCGATTTTCACGCCGGTTTCGGACTCGGCGACGGTTGCGACGACGGCGCCGGCCTCATTGAGCTGCTGAAGCGAGGCGAGCATCACCTCGTCGGAGGCGGCGGAGGAATCGAGGGAGAGATCGAGGCGGTAGTCGGGAAGGGTCTTGGCGCGGCGGATGGCGATCGAGGCGGTGGCGGTGGTGGCGCCGGCGTTGAGCGTCAGCGCGCCCTTGAAGGCGTGAGACCTGGAGCGGGCCGTCTGGATAAGCCGGCCGGTGAAGGTGCCGGTGCGGGCGTTGATGAGCAGTTCGACCTTCGCGGCAGGGGTGCCGGGGGCGGGAAACACTTCGAGGAGGGTTTCAAAGCTTCCGGAGAGGGCGACGGGAACCGGGGCGATGACGATTTGGAGGGTGAGCACGGGGCCGCGGGTGACGCCGCCGTTGTCGCCGGTGACGATGGTGCCGTAGCGCACGGTGTAGGTGCCGGGCCTGGCGGTGACGCCGGCGCCCGGGGCGTTGGAGATGATGCCGGTGGCGGGATCAAGCACGAGGCCGGCGGGCAGGCTGCGGGCAAAGTAAACGGTGCCGGCGGGCGGGGGCAGCCCGTTGCCGGTGAGAACGACCGGGGTCGGGAGCGTGCTTCGGACGGTGACGTTGACGACGGTGGGCTCGAGGGTGGTGCCGGTGACGGTGAAGCTTTGGCGCAGCAGGTTGGCCGCGTAGGCGATGGGCGCGGTGGCGCCGGCCTGCCTGGCCTGAAGGGTGACGCGGCCGGGCGCGGTGGGCGTGACGGTGAAGACGCCGGCGACGGGGCCGGTGATCGTGACTTCGCCGGCGGAGCCGGCGACGACGGAGAGCGAGATGGGGAGGGCGGAGCTGGCGGTCGGGTTGACGGTGAAGGAGCCGTCGGCGATGTCGCGGTCGTCTAGGGCGGCAAAGCTCACGGTCTGCGCGGTGGATTTGACGGAGCCAGTGACGTAAAACTTGCCGGTCCCGAAGCCGACGTCGCCGGGGACGAACGTGAGCGCGGAGTAAACGCTGCCGAGATTGGCAATGTCGCGGACCTTGCCGCTCACGGGGTGAAGGCTGCCGAGGACGGAATTGCCGGTGACGGAGTCGCGGCGCAGGGTGTAGAACTGGTTGATGCTATAGCCGACGTCGGTGGTGGTGTAGGCGAGGGCGTTGTAACCGGCGACGCCGAGGTCGAAGAGATCGGTCGAGACACCCGCGAGCGCGGGGCTGAGCGAGCCGAAACGGGTGAAGCCGGTGACGGCGTCGGTGCGGAGGTAGTAGAACTGGTTTGCGCCGTAGCCGAGATTTTCGCCGGCAAAAGTCAGGCCGAAGTAGCCGCTCGCGCCGCCGGTGGCGGGGCCGCCCGCTTGCGACATGGGCTTGAGATCTTCGACGGCGGAAGCGACGCCGGACCCGGGGACAAGATGCGTGAAATAGTCCCCGTCGTTTTTGTGATGGATGAAGTAGAACTGCACCGAGCCGTAGCCGAGATCGGGGTCGGCGGAGGTGAGCGCGGAGTAGGCGTTGGGCGTGAGCTTGCCGCCGATGTCGAGATGGTTGGTCGCGGCGCCGGAGGCGGCGATGTAGGCTGTGAACGCGGAGGTGTCGCCGCCGTTGGGGATCGCGGTGTGCTTGAGCGAGTAGAACTGGGTGGGGCCGCCGCCGAGCGAGAGATCCTGCGCCATGAAGTGGAAGCCGCCGAGGTTGGGTCCGACGGACCAGCGGGGGGTAAGCGTGACGACGCCGGTGGCGGGCGTGATGGCGATCGTCGCCATGTTGTCGGCGCGGGCTGGACTGCCGACGAGCGCCGTGAGGGTCGCCAAAGCCGAAGATGCTAGGGTGCGATATATCATTCTAGCCCGCACCTTACGCCGGTTTATTCGAGACAGGTATGGGGTCTTGCCCGCGTGCCGAATGGAAGCAGCCGGACCGCGGACTGGCGGGGACGTCGCCCTTCCCGCAGAGAAAGCCACGAGCAGGGAGGCGAGGGGTGTTTGCCAATCCGCAGTTAAAGATTTCGGAACCCCCAGCACACGGCGTGCGTGTTTGCGAAATCCGTCCCTAGGAAAAATACATGGAATTTCGGAGTGGTGTCTGCGCTTTCTGCCCGGTGGATGGCGCAGACGTGTCCTTGATGACCGAGATCCCTGCGGGCAGGTCCATAAGGACGAGCATATAATGCCATTAAATTAAGTTGCCTTAACGGCTGTGCATATTTTGCGTTGGTCCATAATTACTTTTGCTAGGAGCTCTTTCGTAAATTTGGCAGCGAAGTTCGAGTGCCAGTCGGCATAAGAAGTAGGCCTGTATTCACCTGATTTGCGCTGCAGCAGCAATCAACACCGCGCCCGGCCGGGCGCGCGCGCCGATAAACACTAGGGCGAATTTTTTTGGCTGAATAATACGTAGTAACACTAATCTCTATGAATCCCCCTGCCACGCCCGGTTCTCCTTCGGATTCCGGTTCCGAGAGTCGCTATCAACGGGTCAAACGCATCCTCAACGAGGCCGCAGGCGACGCCGATCCCTCCTATCAAGGCTATCATCGTTTCTGGGAGCTGCCCCTGCCCGAACTGCTCGAACTTCGCCTCTACGGCGTGCGCATGATCGCTCCGGCCCTGGGGGAGACCGCGTCCACCCCTTCGCAGGGCTCCACGTCATCGTCATCTGCGTCGACCTGCGGTTGCCCTTCCGGCGCCGGGCGGCCGATGTCCGCGCCGCCCGAGGTCCCTGCCTCCGCGACATGTCCCGCCTCCGCCGCCTCCTCGGCCGCGACCGGCGGCGCGGGCCGTGGCGCCGCCTCGGGGCTGATCAAAGGCCTCAAAGGCGAGGCGCCTTTTGACGGCTCCCAATTTCCGCCCCTGCCGTGGGGCGGCCGCTCCGTCGCGGCGGCGGACATCCAGTTCATCGAGCAATGGATCGACGACGGCTGCCCCGCCGATGACCGCCACCACCTGAAATCCTCCGGGCTCCACGTCTCCAAGCTCCGCGCCCTCGCGCTCGGCCACGAGGCGCATCCGCTCTCGACCCGAAACCTCAACGAGCAACGCGCGGACAGCAACGGGCTCAAGGTCCGCAAAAACGTCAACGCGCTCACCCCCGACGAGCTCCAGCGCCTGCGCGACGCCATCGCGCAGATGCACACCTACGACGACTACTACATGGACGAGCGGAGCTTCAACTACTGGGCCCGCATCCACGCCTCCAACTGCCAGCACAATTGGGAGGAATTTCTCCCCTGGCATCGCGCCTACCTCTACCTCTTCGAGAAACGTCTCCAGGACATCGATCCCTCCATCACGCTGCCGTATTGGGATTGGACCGACGACAACCAGAACTTCCCCGGCGGCGACGCCATCGACAACGGCACCGTGCCCGTGGCCTACCACTGCTTCGTCGACGACGGCGTGCTCGCCGCCCTGAAGGGCAAGATCCCCGACGACACCTGGCAAAAACTCGCCGCCATCAAGCGCAAGACCTACGACTCCGCCCCGCGCCTCTTCGCCGCGGCCGGTATCCCCTATTCCACTACGCCGGCCGACAACGAGCCCATCCTCGCCGCCCTCGAGGCCGCCAATCCCCTCTGGCACCGCCTCCGCTGGCCGGGCGGCAGCTCGGCCCTCTTCGAAAACTATCCGCGCCCCGAGGACATGGACCGACTCCTCGAGATCGACCAGTTCTTCACCTTCGGCAGCGGCCCCGCCGACAACCAGTTTTTCGGCGCGCTCGAGAACGTCCACAACCTGCTCCACCTCTTCTCCGGCGGCCAGAACCCGAACTTCAAGGACGGCGACAATCCCCAGAACCGCGTCTCGCCGAAATACGGCGATATGTTCTCCAACAGCACGACCACCTTCGATCCGCTGTTCTGGGCCCACCACAGCAACGTCGACCGTCTCTGGGACGCGTGGCAAAAGAAGCACCCCGGCCTCGACCCCGACAACCTCTCGTCGATCCTGCCGCCCTTCGAGTTCAACGTCGGCGACACCCTCAGCGCCGCGAAACTCGGCTACGAATACCAGCTCGGCTCCAGCGTCTTCGAGGCCGAGCCCTCCACGCCCATCGCCCGCTTCAAATCCGCCAAGGCCCGCGTCTCCGCTCGCACGCTCGAAAACCACTCGCGCGCCGAGGTGCGTCTTCACGGCATCCGCCATTCGACCGAGGGCGGCGGCATCCTTCGCGTCTTCATCAACGAGCCCGACGCCGACGAGAACACGTCCACCAAGGGCAACGACCACTACGTCGGTCACTTCGCGATGTTCGGCGGCCCCTGCATCGGCGGCCCGGGCCACTGCGCCCCGCCCGCCGGGCCCCGCCCGCCGGGCGACCTCCGCCACCGCCACCCGAAGACCCCGGGCAACGTCCACCTCGACGCCACCAAGACCATCGAGCGCCTCCGCCAGAAGGGCGCCACCGACTTCCATATCCACGTCGTCGTCGTCGGCCCCGACGGACGCCCGCAGCCCGACGTCCTCCGCCTCGATGCCGTCTCGCTCAACTTCTTCGACTGAACCGCCCCGACGCCCTCCTCCCATGCCTTCGACTTTCAAAATCCATCCCTCCGTCGGCATCGCCCGTCTCGGCGACAGCCCCACCCAGTTCTACCTCTCGCCCGACGAAGCCGGCGTGCTCCCCATCGAGTGCGATCCCGAGGGCAGACCCGTCATCGGCCCCGACGGCCTCGAGAAACGCGTCGAGAAATTCAAGGACGCGCAAAACCGCGTGAAGCGCCAGGCCGCCCGCTTTCGCGTCTACGTCTACGACGACGCCAACCCCGAGGGCCGCGAGCTCAAGATCGGCGACCAGATCGAGTTCGTGAACCAGCCCTCCGGCCAGCGCATCGTCGGCGCCGTCACCGACGTCCTCTGGACCGTCTACCTCGCCAACAAAAAAGCCGCTTGGTATGAGTTCGACGCCACCGACGGCGAGCACGGCTACGCGCCCGACCATCCGTTGCGCAACGCCGACATCACCGACCCCGCCGTCCGCCAGCACCTCATCATCGACCCGGGCCCGCAGACCGTCGGTCTCGGCCCGAAACAACCTCGCTCCGCCGAATTCGCGCGCGGCAAAAACTCCTCCGCGCCCCAGTCCTTCCCGCCTCCGCTCCAGCCCTGCTCCATCGACACCCTCGGCGAGCTCAAGGTCTACAAACAGGGCGACTCCAGCCGTCTCATCGTCCTCGGCGGTTTCGGCAATTCCGGTTCCGCCAAACAGGGTCTCGGCCAGCCCTCGATCCAGACCTACGCCAACAACGACGGCTGGTTCGACGACACCTCCGACGGCCCCGTCACCGCCCAGATCGCCTACAAGCCCATCAGCGTGGACGGTAAACCGCCGCTCAATCCTTCCGAGTCCACCGTCATCGTGGGCGACCCCGCCTGGGTCATCGTCGGCTATCCCCGCTTCGCGCCCCAGATCGTGGACATCATCACGATGGACGACCTTGTCTACGACGTCGCCGTCCGCCAGTTCGCCGCCGCGCCGCAGATTTTTAACGCCACCCCGCCCGCGCCGCAAAATCCCCGCACTCCGGCGGAACTCGCCGAATGGCGCCGCTTCGCCCGCTGGAACAACGACTACCGGCCCTACTTCTGGCGCGACATCTATCCCATCATCACCCGCCCGCAGTATTACTCCTACGTCATGGACGTCGGGCAGATGAACGGCGGCGACCCGCACAACGCCACCCCCGGCGCCAACGGCAATCTCGACCCGAACCAGCTCTCCGTCCCTCCCCACGCCGACGAGAATCCCGCCGACGCCCGCCGCCGCGCCGGACAGCGCGCCTTCATCTACTCCATCCTTCGCAAGCCCGGTCAGGAAAACCTCTTCACCCCGCCCGACCCGCGCTACGCCACCGGCAAGCTCATGCTCATGCCGTATCTCTGCGGCGACAATCCCCTCACCAACACGGTGCCGTCGAAGTTCCTCCGCCTCACCGACACCCAGCTCTTCTTCATGAAGCAGTGGGCCGAGGGTAAGTTCATCAATGAGCGCGACGAGAAATTCGTCCTGCCGCCGCCGCCCTCCGGCGAGGCCCTCGACCGCGGTTCTCTCGCCACCATGCTCGGTGGCGCTTTCTGCCCCGGCGCCGAAGCCTGCTGGATCATGCGCAACCCCGCGATCTACGCGAAGGCCTACCGCCTCAAGGTCAGCCCCGACTACCTCCCGCATGCCGCGCGCCAGAACTTCGTTCCTGGCTCGCTCAGCCAAGGCAGCGATTTCACCAAGGGCCTCGAACCCGGCGACCTCACCAAATACGGCGCGCTCCCCTGGCAGTCCGACTTCAACGAGTGCTCCACGCAGGACATCAACCTCACCTACACCGACTGGAACAACATCTACCCGGACAGCCTCGGCGATCCGGTCGTGCCCGTCGTCCAGACCACCTACTGGTGGCCCTCGCATCGCCCCATGTGGGTTAACGGCGTGTATTGGTCCACCGGCATCCCGCAGACCAACGAGGGCGACCTCGCGATGGTCACCGCGTGGAAAACGCTCGGCTTCATCAAGGGCGTGAAGGCCGAGGGCAACTCCACCTTCAACATCGTCGAAGCCCAAAACCTCTGAACCCGACCCCGCCCATGAGCCAAAAACCCAACATCGGCAGCCTCGTCGGCCTCTGGACCTACCGCAGCCTGCTCAACGACCCCGACTCCGCCACCGCGTTCAACGACCTTCAATTCGGGCTCGGCACCATCCGCATCGACGCCGCCCCCGAGGGCGTGCTCTCCGGCTCGATCTTCGGTCCCGGCTGGGCGCTCCAGCTCAACGGCTCCATCAACGGCGGCTACCCCGGCGTGGTCCGTTTCCAGGGCAAGGGCGTCGTTTCCGGCGAAGAGTGGATCTACGACTACCTAGGCTTCGTCGTCCCGCCCTGGCCCAACGGCGTCGACCAGCGCCCCGCGATGACCGGCTCCATCGTGCGCACCATCCCGCACTCTGGCGGCGCGCCCGGCACCGTCGCTCCCGCCGGCGTTGTCTGCTCGTGGTATGCCGTCCGCCAGGACGACCCGAGCTGAGAAGGCCCCGCCGCGCCCCCGCCGCCGATCAGAACCGCCCGCCGCACCGTCCGCCCATGCCCGCCGCCGCCAACCGCTTCGACGTCGCCATCCTCGGCGGCGGCCCCGCGGGCCTCGCCACGGCCATCGCGCTGAAGCGGCACGCCCCCGCGCATTCGGTGGCGGTGCTGGCGAGACCGCCCGCTCCAAGGGAAAAAGTCGGCGAGACGCTCCCGCCCGGCGCGCGCGCCGTCCTCGCCTCGCTCGGCCTCTGGGAAACTTTCGCCGCCGACGGCCACACGCCTACTCACGCCAGCCGTGCCGCCTGGGGTTCGGACGAGCCCTACGACAACGAATTCATTCTCCACCCCGACCAGCGCGGCTGGCTCCTCGACCGACCGCGCTTCGACGCCCGGCTCGTCG
>CAMLQS010000037.1 GCA_946482165.1 uncultured Verrucomicrobiota bacterium
GCCGGCGATGCCACGGGCACCCGGCGCCTGCCGGGACGCGTCCGCGTTACCGGCCATGAACGCGCCGCTCGAGAATGGTCTTGACGATCAAGGTGACGACCGCCAGGAGGGTCAGCAGCGTCGACGCCGCGAAGGCCGCCTGGAACATGTATTCGTTGTAGAGAATCTCCACGTGAAGCGGCAGGGTGTTGGTCTCGCCGCGGATGTGTCCTGAAACCACGGATACGGCTCCGAATTCGCCCATCGCGCGGGCGTTGCAGAGGATGACGCCGTAAAAGAGACCCCACTTGATGTTGGGCAGCGTGACCCGCCAAAACGTCTTCCAGCCGGAGGCGCCGAGCGTGATGGCGGCGTATTCCTCGTCGCTGCCCTGCTGCTGCATGAGCGGAATGAGTTCCCGGGCGACGAAGGGGAAGGTCACGAAGATCGTCGCCAGCACGATGCCCGGCACGGCGAAGATGATCTTGAAGTCCTGCTCGACCAGCCACGCGTGGAGCGCGGGAAACCAGGGGTTTTCCGCGTTGAGATAGGTGCCATACCAGCCCTGCGCGCCGAAAAGCAGCACGTAGATGAGGCCGGAGATCACGGGCGAGACGGCGAAGGGCAGGTCGATGAGGGTGATCAGCAGGCTCTTGCCGGGAAACTTGAACTTCGCGATGCACCAAGCCGCGGCGACGCCGAAAACCAGGTTGGCGGGCACGGCTATGGCGGCGGTGATCAGCGTGAGCCTCAGCGCATGCATCCCATCCGGGTCGGCGAGCGCGGCGAAGTAGGCGCCGAAACCCCGGCGAAGCGCCTCGGTGAAAACGGCGACGAGCGGCAGAAGGAGAAAAAGCGCGAGGAATCCGAGCGCGATCGCGGTGAGCGCGTAGCGCACCCACCGGGCGTCGCGCGTGGCGAGCGGGCGGGCGGCATGCCCGGCGGGGCGGTTGAGGGAGGAGACGGCGGAGGCCATGGACGGAAAGGAGAGTTTAACGCAGAGACGCGGAGACGCGGAGGGAACGGAGGGGGATCTGATCGCGGAAACTCATCTTAGGCTCAGCGCCTCTGCGTCTCTGCGTTTTAAAAGGCGGTTCAAATCGCGTGGTGGCGGCGGCTCCATTTTTGGAGCAGGTTGATGACGAGCAGGAGCGCGAAGGACGCGACGAGCATCACCACGGCGATGGCGGTGGCGCCGGCATAGTCGTATTGCTCCAGCTTGGTGATGATGAGCAGCGGCGTGATCTCGGTGCGCATCGGCATGTTGCCCGAGATGAACACGACGGAACCGTATTCTCCGAGGGCCCGGGCGAAGGCCATGGCGAAGCCCGTGAGCAGCGCGGGAAGCAGCTGGGGAAAAATAACCCGCCGGATCGTTTGCCAGCGGTTCGCGCCGAGCGACGCGGAGGCCTCCTCGAACTCGGGCTCCAGTTCCTCGATGATGGGTTGGAGCGTGCGGACGACAAAAGGCAGGCCGATGAAAGTGAGCGCGATGAAAATGCCTATCTCGCCGAAGGCGATTTTCACGGTCTCGCCGTCATTGAACAGTCGGGCGAACAAGGTGCCTTCGGCGAAAAGAGCGCCGATCCAGCCGTTGGGCGCGTAGAGCGCGGTGAGCGCGATGCCCGCGACGGCGGTCGGCAGGGCGAAGGGCAGGTCGACCAGGGCGTCGACGACGCGACGGCCGGGGAACGGATAACGCACAAGCACCCACGCCACGATGAGGCCGAAGAAGCAGTTGACCAAAGCCGCCGCGAACGAGGCCAGAAAGCTGATGCGATACGAGGCGACCACGCGCGGCGAGGCGACGGCCTCCCAGAAATCCGCCCAGGACATGCCTGCGGTCTTGAGAAAGGCGGCCGAGAGCGGAAGCAGAACGATCAGGCTCAGGTAGGTGAGCGTGAGACCGAGCGACAATCCGAAGCCGGGTATGACGGAGCGGTGGGCGCGAGACATTTGGAGCTGGGAGCGGAAAGATGGGAGCGGGGAGGCGGCGGAAGGTGGTTCGAACGAAACGGCTCCGCCGTTCCGCTACAGATTTTGGGCGTAGGCGAGGAAGACGCGGTATTCGTCGAGAATCGTTTCGAGGGCGGTGACCATCGCGTCGATTTGCTTGTCGATGGGGGAAAGCGCGGGCGTCTCGAAGATCAGGTCAAAGGGGCGCGGGCGTTGCCCGGCGGGCGCGGAAAGGACGCCGTCGAAGCAGGCCTCGATTTTCCCGTCCCGGGCGAGGAAGCCGTCGATTTTGGAGCGGTGATCGCGCGGGATGATGTAACTCGCCGAACGCAATGCGGGCTCGAGAAGGGCTTCGTTGAGCACATGGCCGCGGGTGTAGCCGTAGACGCCCTCGGCGGTGTCGTCGGCGTGAAGGGTGATAATGCCGTCGAAGCGGGTGCGCGTGAGCTCGCGTTCGACGGCGCGGACTTCGGGCTGCGCGGAACCGCGCCAGAACTGGCGGTTCAGGTCGAGCCCGGCGCCGTTGGCGCGAGTGTCGCGCGAGTAGCCCACGGGATTGAGCAGGGGATAAACGGCCAGCTCGTAGCCGGTGGCGCGGGCGGGCTCGGCGGCGAGGCGTTCAAGAAAAGCGATGGGCGCCAACACGCTCGCGGGCTCGTCGCCGTGAAGGCCGCCGAAAATCGCCAGGCGGATCGGATCGTGCGAGGCGGGCGGGCCGGTGAAGACAACCCGCGGGATGAAGTAGGGCGCGTCCTCGAAATCGAAGGCGGCGGCGGACGAGGTCTGGAGGGAGGCGCCCAGCTCGCCAAGCGCGACGAGCGGCTCCAGCAGCACGCGAAGATCGCGCACGGGCCCGGAGCGGGTCGGGGAATTGGCGAGGTGGGTCATGGGAGGTTTTGGAGTGGCATGGGCGTCTCGCCCATGGATCGGAGACCGGGGAGACGGGACGCCTCCCCGGCACACGGACGGGACGCCCGTGCCACGTTTATTTTTTCAGGTAGATCCGGTCGAAGCTGCCGCCGTCGTCGAAGTGGTCCTTCTGCGCCTTGGCCCAGCCACCGAAGGCCTCGTCGATGGTGAAGAGCTTCACGGCGCCAAATTGGGAGGCGTATTTGGCGGCGGCCTTCTCGGAGACAGGCCGGTAGAAGTGCTTGCCGGCAAGATCCTGGCCCTCGTCGGAGTAGAGCCACTCGAGATAGGCGACGGCCAGCTCGGCGTTGCCCTTTTTCGCCGCGACTTTGTCGACCACCGCGACGGGCGGCTCGGCGAGGATGCTGAGCGAGGGGGTGACGAGCTCGAATTTGGCGGCGCCGAATTCCTTGATCGCGAGATAGGCCTCGTTCTCCCAGGAGATGAACACGTCGCCGATGCCGCGTTGCACGAAGGTGGTGGTGGAACCGCGGGCGCCGCTGTCGAGAACAGGGACGTTCTTGAAGAGCTTTTCGACGAAGGCCTGGGCGGCTTCGTCGGAGCCGCCTTCCTTGCGCTTGGCGTATTCCCAGGCCGCGAGGTAGTTCCAGCGGGCGCCGCCGGAGGTCTTGGGGTTGGGCGTGATGACGGAGATGCCGGGCTTCACGAGATCGTCCCAGTCCTTGATCGCCTTCGGGTTTCCTTTGCGGACGAGAAACACGATGGTGCTGGTGTAGGGCGAGGAGTTGTGCGGCAGGCGTGTTTGCCAGTCGGCGGGAAGCGAGCCGGCGTGTTTGGCGATGGCGTCGATGTCGCCGGCGAGGGCGAGGGTGACGACATCGGCATGGAGGCCGTCGATCACGGAGCGGGCCTGCTTGCCCGAGCCGCCGTGGGACTGCTTCACGGTGACGTCCTGGCCGGTCTTGGCCTTCCAATGCTTGGCGAAGGCGGCGTTATACTCGACGTAGAACTCGCGCGTCGGGTCGTAGGAGACGTTGTGGAGCTCGCCGGGCTTGGCGAAGGCGGAGCCGGCGAGAACGAGCGCGGCGGCGAGAACGGGGAAAAGGCGTAGTTTCATGACGGATACTTTCGTTTCGGGGGTTTCCGGGGGACGGGATCAGGGAAACGGGATCTGGGAAACGTGCGGCGCGAGGCGACGCGGGGTGTCAGATGGTATAATCGGGGAGCAGTTCGGAGAGCAGGCCCTCGACCGGCGCGAGGCGGCGGGCGGAGCCGGCGGAGGAACGGGAAGGCGCTCGGCGAGCGCGGGCATTGGCTTTCACCGGCAGGCCCCGGACGGAACCGCGCGGGGCGGCGAACGGGAGCGGGAGCGAATCGCGCCTCAGCTTGCGCAGCGTGACCTCCACGACGTCGGCGAGGGAGTAGCGGTCGAGGATGCCGGCGATGGCGTTGCGCACATCGAGCATGAGCATCCGCAGACCGCAGTGCTCCTCGTCCGGGCAACTACACTTCTCGTAAGCGGTGTGGCTGACGCAGCCAATGGGCGCCAGCGGGCCGTCGATGAAGCGCACGACCGCGCCGATCGTAATCTCCGAGGCGGGCCGGGCGAGGCGGTATCCGCCGAACTTGCCGCGCTGGGCGACGACGAATCCCGCCGCCTTCAGCTCCTGCATGATCTGCTCCAAAAATTTGGCGGGGATGAGCTCCTTGTCCGAAAGCTCGGTGACCTGCACCAACTCGCGCCCCACCTCGGCGGCTATGCCGAGATCGATCAGGGAACGAAGCGCGTATTCACCTTTCTTGGACAGTTTCATGGGACGATCTTAATCCCTACTGAACCACTAGGATTAACACGCGCAAGCTCTTTTCCCTACCTAATCACTGGGAATTAGAGGAACCTACAGTTCCACCCGCTGGCCATCATAGGCAAAGCCTTGCACATGAGAGCCAAGGGATTCCCCATAAACATGCGGAACCGCGTGGGCGACATGGGTCAAAAGAGCGCGCCGTGCGCCGACTTTCGCGGCTTCTTCCACCGCCTCGGAGATGCTCATGTGCGTGGGATGGGGGGCGGGACGGAGTCCATCCAACACGAGCAGGTCGGCTCCACGCGCCAGCTCGCGCGCATCCAAAGGCAGATACTTGCAGTCGGTGTAATACGCGAAACGGGCGCCGCTCCCCCGCTCCGTAAACACCAGCCCGAGCGTCTCCACCTTCCCATGAGGCAACGAAGTGCTTTCGATTGTGCCTTCCGGCAGGTCCAGTCGGCCGGGCATGTTGCGGAGATCGAAGCGCGCGTAGCCGTCGGGTTTTTCGCCGCGCGGGGCAAAAGCGTAGGGAAATATCGCGCGCACGCGTTCCGCCCCCTCGGTGGAGCAGTAGACCGGCAGGCTCCCGTCCGGACGGTCGTCGCAGAATCGGCGCAAGTCGTCCATGCCGAGGATGTGGTCGGCGTGCCCGTGGGTGAGGATGAACAGGTCTATCTGCCGCAGACGGGCGCGCAGCGCCTGAATACGAAACTCCGGCGTGGCGTCGACCTGGATGCGAAGGCCGTTCATCACCACGTGGACGGAGGCCCTGGTGCGCTGATCACGCGGATCGGACGAGGCGCAAACCTCACAATCGCACGCGAGCATGGGCACCCCGTGCGAAGTGCCGGTGCCGAGAAAATGAATCTCCATGACCCGGAAGCGAAGCGCCGACTCGCACCTTATGTCGAGGCGATGCGCCGTCTCCGCTACATGCGCGAAGCCACGGCGGCGGAAGAGGTTTCCTTTTTATTCGAAAACTGCGTTGACAGAGGCCGTTCAAATCTGCCCCTTCGTCCCTCCGTTTTTTGGTTTCCTAGCTCAATGGTAGAGCAGTTGACTCTTAATCAATTGGTTCAGGGTTCGAGTCCCTGGGGAACCACCATTTTCGGCCTGCTTGAGCCCCAAGCAGGCCTGTTCTTTCCGACCTCTAAGACAGCTTGGACGGCTCTAGCCGCCGGCGTAGCTCAACGGTAGAGCACCTGTTTTGTAAACAGGCGGTTGCGGGTTCGAATCCCATCGCCGGCTCCAGCCTCCGCTCGCTACACGAGCTTCGGCCGGCGTAGCCCACGCGGACGAATCCCTTGATGATCCGCCCACGCTGTCCCCCTCGTTTTCCACTGCTCGATGGTGTAATGGTAGCACAAGCGACTCTGACTCGCTTTGTCTAGGTTCGAGTCCTAGTCGGGCAGCCACTTTAGGCAATATATCCCCTTAATCCTTAGTGATTATGGGGATTTTTTATGCCAAGCGGAGTCCGCTCGGCGCCAACGTTGGCTCAGAAAGCCGGCTCAAAAATCCTGCAAGCGCTGCTCGCCCCGCCCTCGCTCCGGCTCGAGCCGCGCAAGCACTTCTCCCAGCAGGTAAATGGAACCCGTGACGACGATCACGTCATCCGCCGCGCCAACCGCGCACACGCCCGGCCGGGGAAATAGCGTTTCGACCATCCCGCGCGCCAGCGTGCCGCCACGAACGAAAAACTCGCGCGGCACCAGCGCTTCGAGCTCTTCGAAACTCGAAGCCCGCGCCTGTTGCGGCCGCGCGAGGTGAATCTCTTTCGCGTGACGCGACACCGCCTCGAGCAAGGGTTTCGCCCGGGCCGCGCCCAGGATGCCGGTTACGACGACCGGAGCGCGGCCCATCTCGGCCACGAGTTTTGCGAGCAGCCCGTCCAACACCTCCGCGCCTTCGGGATTATGCGATGCGTCGAGCACGATCAGGCGCCCGTCCGCCAACCGCGCCCGCTGCCAGCGGCCCGGCCAAGTCACGTTTGCCAGCCCTTGCGCGATGTGAATATCGGCAATCTCGAAACGTGGCGCCACCACCCGCGCCGCCAGCGTGGCGGTGGCGGCGTTTAAGCGTTGATAGTCGCCCTCCAACGCTGCGCGCGGGTAGTTCGCCACCTCCTCGCCAAAAACATCGCGCACCGAGTGCAGCGGCGCGCCGCGCTCGCGCGCGATTTCCCGCACCACCGCCTCGGCCTGGGCAGGCAAACGCCCCATCACCACCGGCACGCCCGGTTTGATGATTCCCGCCTTCTCCTCCGCGATCTTCTCCAGGCTGTCGCCAAGCAGTTCGCAGTGATCGAGCCCGATGCTCGTGATCACGCTTGCGAGTGGCGTGATGATATTCGTCGCGTCGAGCCGCCCGCCCAGCCCCACCTCGACGATCGCCACATCGCAGCGCCGCCGGGCGAACTGCAAAAACGCCATGGCGGTCATGAACTCAAAAAAGCTCGGCGCCTCGCCGGGCGTCTCATGTTCCAACGCCGCCGCCTTGGGCTCGAGCTCGGCCACGTAGGCCATGATCTCCGCCTCGGTCAGCGGCACGCCGTCGACCTGCACACGTTCCCCCAGACGCACGAGGTGCGGCGACGTATACATGCCGGCCCGCTTGCCCGCCTGACGAAAGATCGAGGCGAGCATGGCGGTCACCGAGCCTTTGCCATTGGTGCCCGCGACATGGATCAAAGGCACCGCTCGCTCGGGACTGCCCAGCGCCGCGGCAAACGACCGCATGCGATCAATGCCGAACGAAACACCCCGCGCCTTCATGGCGTAGAGCCGTTCGCAAACGGCGGCGTAATCGGCGGAAGAAGCGTTCACCTGGGTGTCCGAAGGTAGGGCTGGACCGCCGGGCCCGCCGATTCGCCCAACGCCGCGGCGGGCCCGGCGGTCCCGCCCTACCAAAAAAGCCGCGTTCAGGCGGCGGCGGGCGCCTTCTTCGTGTGCAGCGCGCAGAGCACGTTGCGCAGGGTGTCACGCATTTCGAGACGCGGCACGATCATGTCGATCAGGCCTTTCTTCTCGAGGAACTCCGCCGTCTGAAACCCGGGAGGCAAGGTCTGCTTCACCGTGTCCTTGATCACGCGGGCGCCGGCGAAGCCGATCAACGCGCCGGGCTCGGCGATGTTGATGTCGCCCAGCACCGCAAAACTGGCTGTCACGCCGCCCATCGTCGGATGCGTGAGCACCGATATGTAGGGCAGGCCGGATTGGGAGAGCCGGCCGAGCGCCGCGCTCGTCTTGGCCATCTGCATGAGCGAAAAGATACCCTCCTGCATGCGTGCGCCGCCGGACGCGGAAAAAATGATGCACGGGCACTTCTCGTCGCGGGCCCGTTCGATGGCGCGGGTGATTTTCTCGCCCACCGCCGAACCCATCGCGCCGCCGCAAAAGCGGAAATCCATCACGGCCACGGAGACCTTGATGTTGTGAATCTTGCCCATTCCGCAAATCACGGCCTCGGGCAGGCCGCTTTCCTTCTCGTATTTCTTGATGCGGTCCGGATAGGGCGCGGAATCGGTGAACTTCAGCGGGTCGGCCGACTTCACGGAGGCGTCGTGCTCGATGAAGCTATCGGCGTCGAAAAGCCCCTTGATACGGCCCCGGGCGCCGATCGGGAAATGATAGCCGCTCTTCGGAACGACCATCTGGTTCGCCTCCAACTCTTGGTTGAAGATGACATCTCCGGAGATCGGGCACTTCGTGTAGAGGCCCTTCGGGATGTCCTTCTTTTTGACGACGACCGTCGAATACTTCGGTTTGCTGAACAGCGCCATACGCGAATGCGGAAGTGGTTGAAGGAATCGGTTAACCGTGACCAAAGGTGCAGACGTCCACATTCAGGCAACCCGCCCGGCGCAGCACGGCCGCGCAGGCATTGAGGGTAGAACCCGTGGTGAAGACATCGTCGATGAGCACATACCGAAGGTCCGGGTTAATGGGGGCGCCGGGGGCGAGAGCAAATGCGTTTTTGAGGTTCGCCCGACGCCGCTCCCGGTCGAGATTGGTTTGCGTCTGGGTATCCACCACGCGTGTCAACAGTTCCGCCACGGCGGTGCCGCCTCCCAGCCGCTTCGCGAGAGCGCGGGCAAGCTGCTCGCCCTGATTGTAGCCGCGCTCCCGTTTTTTCCTGGCATGCAAGGGCACCGGCACGAGCGTCGCTCCCCGTAAGAACCCAGCCGTGTGCGGGTTGCCCGCGAGCAAGGCCGTCATGTCTTCGAGCGCGAAAAGCCCGTGCCGGTATTTTAGCTCATGCACCAGCGCCCGCGCCGGCCCTTTGAACAACACCGCCGTCCGCCCCTCGCGAAATTCCGGCCGGAGCCCCTCGCAATGCACGCAGAGCCGCTCCCCCGATGCCTCGCCGAAAAACGGATGCCCGCAACACGGGCAACACGGGGGGCCCACCGGAACCACGAGCGGCGCGCAAACCGCGCACACATGTCGCAGCGAACTCCGCTCGACCATATCGCCGCAATGCAGGCAGGACGGAGGAAACAACACGTCGCGCAGCCCCTTCGCCAATCCGCGCCAGCCGGCCTCCGATGGAGGCCCGGCCGCCGGTCGGGCTTCCGACGCCGCGCCCGCCGTTTCCCCATCCGCTTCGCCCGCCCCGCCGTTCATCGCCCGCCCCCGCACCACGGCTCCGGATAATGCACCTTCATCAAAAACAACCCCTGCGGTGGCGCCGTCTCCACCTCCGCCGTGCGCTCGCGCGTCGCCAGCAACGCCGCGATCCGCTCCGGCGTGAGTTTGCCCATCCCCGCGTAGACGAGGGCGCCGACGAGACTGCGCACCATCTTATACAAAAAACCCTCCGCCTCCGCCTCGATCCGCAGCCGCGGACCGTCCTCGATCAGCTCGAGCCGCGCCAGCGTGCGCACCGTGTTCTCCCGCTCCTCGCCGCCAAAGGCCGAAAACGCGCGAAAATCATGCTTCCCGCGCAACACCTCCGCCGCCGCCCGCATCGCGCCGACGTCCAACGCCTTTGGCACCGACCAGATGAAGCGGTGCTCGAACGGATCCGCCCACGCGCCGTGGATCAGGTGGTAATGGTAGATTTTCCCGACCGCCGAGTAGCGTGCGTGAAACTCCTTCGCCACGACCTCCGCCGTCCGCACCTGGATCGTCGGCGGCAGCCCGCCGCGCAACGCCGCGAGCAGCTTATCCGGTCCGTGCCGCCAGGCCGAATCGAAGTGAAACACCTGCCCGCGCGCATGCACTCCGGCGTCCGTGCGTCCGCTGCCATGGATGCGAATCTCCGCCTGAAACAGCTCCGCGAGCCGCCGCTCGATGTGGTCCTGCACCGCGTTCTTGTCCGGCTGCGCCTGCCACCCCGAAAACGCCGTGCCATCGTAGGCCACGAGACACTTCCAGCGCTGGGTTTCTACATTCATGACAGCAATTTAACCGCGGATAGCGCAGATGAACGCGGATAAAGGCAAAATCGGAAATTCATCCGCGCCCATCCGCGAAATCCGCGGTTAATCCTCCGGCCCGGACATCGCCCCCGGCAGCCCCGGCGGGAAACGCTGATCCAGATAATCCTGCAAAATCACCGCCGCCGCCCGCGAGTCGATGATGCCCTTGCCGCGGATTTCGCGGAGCTGTTTCTGATTCATCCCGCTTTCGACCAAATGGGAGCTCAGCCGCTCGTCCACCAAGTGAACCGGCAGCCCGAACTCCGCGCGCAGCTCCTCCGCGAAGGCCTCGGTCTCCTTCGCCTTGAATCCCGACGAGCCGTCCATGTTCAGCGGCAGCCCGAGCACGATCTCCTGGATGCGCCGTGTCTTTACCACCGCGGCCAGCGCGCGCCGCCGCGCCGCCGGCTCGGCCTCGACCAGCGCGGGAATCGGCGTGGCGATCCCGAGCTCGTCGCCCGCCGCCAGCCCGATCCGCCGCGTGCCGTAGTCGATGCCGAGAAATCTCATTTCAACAGAACTTCCGCTCCGCGTCTCCGCGCCTCTGCGTTAATACCCGGTTCGTCCGCCGTCGCTCAGAGCAGCTTCGCCGCGTTCTTGTGCGTCGCGACCTTCGCGAGCAGCGCCTTGATGTCCTGAGCCTTCGCCTTGGGCATCACCAGCGTCGCGTCCGCCGTGTGCACCACCACGAGATCGCTCACGCCGAGCAGCGTCACCACGTGGCCCTTTTCGGTGAACACGATGTTGCCCGAGCACTGCTCCGTGAGCACGTCGCCGCGCGCCACGTTGCCCGCCTCGTCCGCCTTGAAATGCTTCGCCACCGCCGGCCACGCGCCGACGTCGTCCCAGTCGAAGGTCGCCGGCACCACGACCACGTTGGTCGACTTTTCCAGCAACGCGTAGTCGACCGAGATCTTCTTCAAGGTCGGGTAGATCTTCTTCAAAGTCGCCGCCAGCGGACGCTTCTTCTTCAGCGCCGCTCGGATCTTCGCCAAGCCCGCGTCGAGCTCCGGCGCATAGGCCGCGAAAGCCGCCTCCACCACCGGCACGCTCCAGATGAACATGCCCGCGTTCCAGACATAGTCTCCGGATTTCAAATACTGCTCCGCCACCTCGGTCTTCGGCTTCTCGACGAAACGCTTCACGTCGAAGACGGTCTTCGCCGCCTTGCCCTCGCCCACGCGGCCCCACTCGCCGCCGCGCTGGATGTAACCAAAACCCGTCGCCGGCTCGTTCGGCGGGATGCCGATCGTCACCATCACGTCCGCCGCGCCCGCCGCCGCGAAGGCCGCCTTTAAATCCGCCTGATACGCCTTCGTGTCGTGGATGACGTGATCCGCCGGCAGCACCGCGAACACGCCTTTCGGATCGCGCGCGCCGACCAGCGCCGCCGCGAGGCCGACCGCCGCCGCCGTGTCGCGGCCGGCCGGCTCCGCCACGATATTCGCCGCCGGGATCAGCCCGCGGCACACTTTCGCCACTTCCTTCGCCTGGATCGCGCTCGTGATGACGAAGGTGTTCTTCGCCGGCACGATCGCCTTCACGCGCGCCAGGGTCTGCGCGAGCAACGGCGTCTCGCCCACGACGGGCAACAGGTGTTTCGGCCGCGCCGCGCGGCTCTGCGGCCAGAAACGCTCCCCTTTGCCGCCCGCGATAATCACGACGTAGGGCTCGGACTCCTGCTGCTTCTGCTGCTTGCTGTTCGCGCGGGTGGATTTTGCGGTGGCCATAGATTGGATGCGCGACTCTAGGGGCGGCGCCCGCCTCGGGCGCAACGTCGCAGTTGCGCCCGCGAATGCTCGTCGCAAGTTCGCCCACATGACGCCCCCCTCCGCTCCCGGCCCCGCCGACGTCCCGCTCGAAATCTCCGTCGAGGAAACCCGCGACCTCCTCGCCGCCCGCCCCGACGACACCCTCCTCGTCGACGTGCGCGAGTCCTTCGAATTCCAGACCGCGAAGATCGAGGGCTCCGAGTTCATCCCCATGCGCCAAATCCCCGAACAGGTCGGCTCGCCCACCCTGCCCCGTGACAAACACCTGCTCATCCACTGCCACCACGGCGGCCGCAGCCTGCGCGTCACCGAATACCTCCGCGCCCAGGGCTACCCGCGCGTCACCAACGTCGCCGGCGGCATCCACGCCTGGTCGCAGCGCATCGACCCTGCGGTGCCAACCTACTGAGCGCCACGCTCATTCCTGTAGGCCCGGCCGCTGGTCGGGCGGTTCGACACTCGCCGCCGCCCGCCGCTCGCGCAGCCGTCGCGTCAGCCGCTTGCGCAGGAAATGCAGCCCCGCGCCCGCCACCGCGCAAAGCACGCCCGCCGTCGCCAGCCGACCGTGGTCGCCCCGCCCGAGCGCATCGCCCGCCAGGATCGTCGCCGCGATGTAGGCCGCCGGCACCCCGACCGAGATCGCCATATACAACCCGAACGGCACCCGCGCCAAACCGAGCAGATAACTCTGCGCAAAAAACGGCGTGCCCGGCACCACGCGCAGCAAAAGCGTCAGCTCCAGCGCCGACTTCACCGGCGCCTCGGGCAACTTCCACCCGAAGCGTCGCAGAAGGCGCGACATCAGCGGACGCAAGGCCCGCGCCGAGATCCAATACGACAGCGCCACGTTCACCGCCACCGCCGCCACCGCGCACACGATCACCGCCGGCACCCCCATTCGCGGCCCGAAAACCGGCCCCGCCGCCAAGGTGAACGGCGCGAGCGGAAACCCCGCCAACGGCAGCAGCGCCATCGCCACGAAAAACACGCCCGGCCCCGCCTCGCGCAGCGTTTCCATTACATGATTCGCCGCCGCCCGCGCCTCCTCGCCCCACAGCAGCCACAGCGCCAGCCCGGCCAAAGCCGCCGCCAGCACCACACCCGCAAATAGGATTATGCGCTTTTGTCGCATCGAAACGGACCATCGGAGGCTTTCCCGATGATCGACGCAACCTCCGGCAGGCGCTTGACCGCGCCCCCGCCCTTCCCCGTTCTCGCCAACGCTCCGAAGCGCCATGCCCGCTGATATCCTCCACGATGTGCTCGTCATTGGCGGGGGCCCCGCCGGGGCCTCCGCTGCGATCCGCTGCCGCCAGTCCGGGCTGCGCACCATCGTGGTCGAAAAACTCCCATTCCCTCGCTTTCGCATCGGCGAGTCCCTCCTCCCCGATGGCAACGCCTACCTGCGCGAACTCGGGGTCTGGGAAAAAGTCGAGCGCTCCGGCTTCATCGAAAAATTCGGCGCCCGCTTCTACCTCGGCGACGGCGACGCCGGGAAGAAAGTCGATTTCTCCACCGGCCTCGTCCCCGGCCTCGATCGCACGTTTCAGGTCGACCGCGCGCGCTTCGACGCCCTTCTCCTCGACCACGCCCGCGAACTCGGTGCCGAGGTCCGCATCGGCGCCACCGTCCGCGCGCTCGCCCAAGATGCCGACGGCGTCACCGCCACCCTCGAACTCCCCGCCTCCGATTCCGGCTCCGACTCCGCATCCGCCGCGGCTTCCGCCTCCGACTCCGGCTCCTCGCCCCCTGCTCCCCGCTCCACGCTCCTCGTCCGCGCGCGCTATGTGATCGACGCCTCCGGCCGCGACCAGTTCTTCCCCCACGCCCTCAAGTCCGACCTCGAGCCCGCCGCCTTCCCCCGCCGCCTCGCGATCTACAACCACTTCCGCGGCGTCGCGCGCGATCCCGGCCCCGCCGCCGGCGACACCATCATCGTCCGACTCGAGGAGGGCTGGTTCTGGATCATCCCCATCGACGCCGAGCGCACCTCCGTCGGCCTCGTCACCACCAACGCCGCCTTCAAGGCCGAGGGCCTCGCCCCCGCCGCGCACTTCGCCGCCGTCGTCGCGCGCACGCCCCGCCTTCGCCAACTCCTCGCGGGCTCCGAGCCCACGATGGATTACCACGTCACCGCCGACTACAGCTACTACCGCCGTCGCGTCGCCGAGGGCCGCTTCATCCTCGCCGGCGACGCAGGCGGCTTCCTCGATCCGATCTTCTCCTCCGGCGTCTACCTCGCCCTTCGCTCCGCGAAACACGCCGCCGCGCTCGTCGCCCGCGCCGCCCGCGAGGGCCGCCCCTTCGGCGCCGAGGAGTGCGCACGCCATCTCCGCGAGTGCAAACGCCCCGCCGGCGTGTTTCATCGCCTGATCGACGCCTTCTACGACGACCACAGTTTCTCGGTCTTCATGTGCGCGCGCCCGCCCTGGGGCCTCGCCCCCGCGATCACCTCCATCGTCGCCGGCCGCGCCGACCTGAGCTGGGGCATGTGGTGGCGTTTCAAACTTTTCCTCCTAGTGTGCCGCCTCCAGCGCCGCTGGCCCGTCGTCCCTCGCATCGGCCTCGCCGCCGCTCCCTCCCCCTCCCCCGCATGAACGAGCCCGCCAACCCGCCCGCCTCCGACGCCCCGTGGGACGTCGTCGTCATCGGCGGCGCGCTCTCCGGCGCCTCCACCGCCCTGCTCCTCCTGCGCCGCAACCCACGTCTGCGCGTTCTCATCGTCGAGCGCCACGCCGCCTTCAAACGCCGCGTCGGCGAATCCACCGTCGAGATCAGCGCCTATTTTCTCGGCCGCGTGCTCGATCTCACCGCGCACCTCAACGAGCACCACTACGTGAAGCAGGGCCTCCGCTTCTGGTTTCAAAACGAGCGCGTCACCAACCTCGGCGAGTGCAGCGAGACCGGCCCCGGCTACAACGTCCGCCTCCCCGGCTACCAGGTCGACCGCGCCGTCCTCGACGAGGAGGTCCTCGCCCGCGCCGTCGCCGCCGGCGCCTCCCTCCTCCGCCCCGCCAAGGTCCTCGACGTCACCCTCGAATCCGGCGGCCTGCAAACCCTTCGCGTGGAGACCGCCGCCTCCGTTGTAGGCCAGACCGCCGGTCTGGCTTCCGATCCTCAGGTTTCAGGTTTCCGCCTTCAGCCCTTGTCTTTCCGCGCCCGCTGGATCGTCGACGCCTCCGGCTTCTCCGCCCTCCTCTCCCGCCGCGAGGGCTGGCTGCGCCCCAACACCGCCCATCCCACCGCCTCCGTCTGGACCCGCTGGAGCGGCGTGAAAAACTGGGACTCCCGCGAACTCGCCCAAAAGTTCCCCGCCTGGGCGTCCCGCACGAAAGCCCTCCGTCACACCGCCACCAACCACCTCGTCGGCCTCGGCTGGTGGGCCTGGATCATCGCGCTCAAGGGCGGCGACACGAGCGTCGGCATCGTCTTCGACCAGCGTCTCGTCGACCTCCCCGAGGGCGAGCGCCTCGGAGAACGCCTGCGGGAGATGCTCCTCGCCCACCCCGCCGGCCGCGAACTCATGGCCGACGCCGTCTGGCGCCCGGGCGACGTCCACTTCCGGCGCAACCTGCCGTATTCATCCGATCGCTACGCGGGCGACGGCTTCGTTCTCGTCGGCGACGCCGCCGCGTTCATGGACCCGTTCTACTCCCCCGGCATGGATTGGATCGCCTACACTTCCAGCGCCGCCGCCGCCCTCCTCGACGGCTCCTTCCGCGGCAAACCCAAGGCCCCGCGCATCGCGCGCCACAACGAACAGTTCTCCACCTCCTACGCCCGCTGGTTCGACGCCGTCTATCGCGACAAGTATTACTACCTCGGCGACCACGAGCTCATGACCCTGGCCTTCCGCCTCGACCTGGGCCTCTACTACGCCGGCATCGTTTCCCAACCCTTCAAGCACGGCGCCTCCGCCCTCGAGCTCCCCTCCTTCGCCAGCCCGGTCAGCGCGCCCTTCGCCCGCTTCATGGCCTTCTACAACCGCCGCCTCGCCGCCATCGCCCGCGCCCGCCTCGCGCGCGGCGTCTGGGGCGCGTCCAACGACCGCCGCTACTTCGGCTTCCGCTCCTACGAACTCACCTGGACCCTGCCGCTGCGCCTCCTCGTCGCGATCGGCGCCTACCTCCGGCTCGAGCTGCGCGAAGGCTGGCGCAGCTGGTTCGCCCGCCCCGAGACTTCGCCCTCGACGTGGCACGGGCGTCCCGCCCGTGATGACGGCCGGGCGTCCCGCCCGGCCGCCGCATCTCCCGCATCAACCGCCGTATGAGCTCCGCCTCGCCTCTCGCCTCTTTCTCCGCCGCCGTCCGCGACGCCCATGCGCGCTGGCTCCACGCCCGCGATCCCGCCGCGCTCGCCGCGGTCGTGCTCGCCATCGTCGCCTACCACCGCCCCGACCGCGCCCGTTTGGAAAACCCCGACGACATGCCCGAGAGCGCCCGCCTCATCGAGGACCTCGGCTTCGATTCCCTCGCCCTCGCCGAGATCGTCTTCTTCGTCGAGGATCTCTACAAGGTCTCCATCTCCAACGACGACCTCCGCCGCATCTCCACCGTCGCCGACCTGCGCGCCTTCGTCCTGGAAAAGGTGTCCGCCTCGCCCGCCTGAGCCGGTCGCAAGCCGCCGTCTCTTTCGACTCTGGCTCCTCGCTCCCCGCTCCCTGCTCCATGCTTTCGTCCGCCTGCATCACCGGCCTCGGCTTCGTCAGCTGCCTGGGCAACGACTCCGCCACCGTCGCCGACGCGCTCCGGACCGGACGCTCCGGCATCGTCGAGCACTCGTTTTTCGACAACCCCGCCATCCCGGTGAAAGTCGCCGCGCCCGTGCGCGGCTTCTCCGTCGATTCGCCCAGCTACCGCGACTGGACCTGGCCCGCCGGCCCCGAACTTCCGCGCGAAACCGTCCGCGGCATGGCCCCGCACGGCGTCTATGCGTTTCACGCTTTCGAGCAGGCGCTCGCCGACGCCGGCCTCGCCCGCGCCGATCTTCGCGACGGCGCCACCGGACTCTTCTGCGCCTCCGCCGGCTCCCCGTTTCTCCTCCACCACAACCTTGCCCAGGCCCGCGCCGCCCGCTTCGAGCGCGGCAATCCCCTCGGCGTCGTCGCCTCCATCGCCGGCACCCTCAATTTCACCCTCGCCGCGCACTACGGAATCACCGGCGCCGTCGCCGGTTTCGTCTCCGCCTGCGCCTCGTCGACCCACGCGCTCGGCTACGCCCTCGACGAGATCCGCCTCGGCCGCCAGGAGCGCATGATCGTCGTCGGCGCCGAGGAGCTCAACGCCGACACGGTCCTCCCCTTCGCGCCGATGCGTGCGCTTTCGGTCAACCCCGACCCCGCCACCGCCTCGCGCCCCTTCGACATCGGTCGCGACGGTTTCGTCGGCACCGGCGGCGCCGCCGTGCTCGTTCTCGAATCACCCCGGCTCGCCGCGCGCCGCTCCGCCCGCGTCCACGCCGAACTCGTCGGCTGGGGCCAGGCCGCCGACGGCCACTCCGTCGCCACCTCCCACCCCGAGGGCGCCGGCCTGCGCGAGTCCATGCGGCGCGCCCTCCGCGACGCCGGCCTCTCGCCCGCCGACATCGACTATGTCCACGCCCACGCCACCTCCACGCCCGTCGGCGACCGCGCCGAGGCCCTAGCACTCCGCGACGTGTTCACCGCCGCCGGAGCCCGCCCGCTGATAAGCAGCACCAAAGGCGTCACCGGCCACGGCCTCTCCCTCGCCGGCGCGCTCGAGACCGCCTTCTGCGCCCTCTCCTCGCGCGAAGGTTTCGTCCCCGGCAACCCCACGCTCGTAAACGCCGACCCCGCCTGCGAAGGCCTCGAACTCCCCCGCTCCAGCGTGCCGCGCCGCCCTCGCTACACCTTGAAAAACAGCAGCGGTTTCGGCGGCAGCAACGTGACGCTGATCCTGCGCTCCGTTTGAATATTCCGCTCCCCTCTCCTAACTCCCCTCGCCTAGCTCCTTGCTCCCCGCTCAACCCATGTCCGATCCGCTCAAAGCCAAACTCAAGGTCCTCATCGTCGAGACGCTCCGCCTCGAGGACATCGCGCCCGCCGACATCCCCGACGACGAACCCCTCATCGGCGGCGGCCTCAGCCTCGACTCCATCGACGCCCTCGAACTCGTCGTGAAGCTGGAAAAAGAATTCGGAATCAAGATCTCCAGCAGCGAAGAATCCCGCGCCGCCCTCGCCAGCGTCACCGCCCTCGCCGACTACATCCGCATCCACGCCGATCCGTCCCGCGTCCCGGCCTGAGCATCGGTCATTAGGCTTCCGCTAAAATGCGCGATCTCCCGCCGATCCGTCTCGCCGCCTGCGGCGCCTTGACCGCCTTCGGCGACGAGTCCGCCACGCTCGCCGCGCTCCTCGCCGGCCGTAGCGCGCTCGCGCCTGTCCCGGTCCACGGCGTCGAAGGCGGCGACCTCGTGCCCATCGCCCTCTGCGCCGGACGCTCCTACGACGAGACACTGCCGCCCACCTGGCTGCCCTACCTCCGCTCGCTCGCCGCCCGCATCCCCGCGCCTTCCGCATCCGCGAGCTCCGATCCTCAGGCCTCAAGTCTCAGCACTCATCATTCCCTTCGCTGGGGATCCCCGCGTCATCCCGTCTTCGTCACGGGCAGCAATTTCGGCGTCGGCCATCTCCACGTCTACCGCCGCCGCGGCGATACCGGACACCTGGACTACGGCACGCCCGCCGACTGCGTCGCCCAGGTCGCCGCCGCGCTTGGCTGGGGTCCTGACGTCACCGTGTTTTCCCACGCCTGCGTCTCCGCCCACCTCGGCCTGCTCCAGGCCTCGCGCGTGCTCGCCGCCGGTCTCGCCGACGAGGCGCTCGTCTTCTCCTTCGACTTCATCAGCCCCTTCGTCGCCGGCGGCTTCCACGCGCTCAAAATCCTCAACGCCGATTTCCCTGCGCCCTATCAGGATCGCCCGACCGGCTCCATCGGCCTCGGCGACGGCGCCGCCTTCGCCGTCCTCACGCGCGACCGCGGCGACCTCGTCATCTCCGCGCAGAGCCTGCACAACGAGATGCACCACTTCACCGCGAACCGCGCCGACGGCGCCGGCTTCGCCGCCTGCCTCGCCGATCTGCCCCGCGCGGCCGCCGGCCGGCGCGTCTGGCTCAAAGGCCACGGCACCGGCACTCTCGAGGCCGGACGCCTCGAGGCCTCGGCCCTCGCCACCGCCTTCCCCGGCGCGCCGCTCGTCTCTTGGAAAGGCGCGCTCGGACACACCTTGGGGAGCTGCGGCCTTGTCGAACTCGCCCTCGTCCGCGAAGCGCTCCGCGTCGGCCGCGCCCCCGGCACCGTCGGCGCCACCGCGCCCGGCTTCACTCCCGCGGTCGCATTTGCGCCCTTCTATCTCTCCGGCTTCGACGCCGTCGTCTGCACCAGCAACGCCTTCGGCGGCGCCCACGCCGCCCTCCTCGTCCATGAAGCTTGAACGCTGGATCACCGCCGTATCTTGCGAGGACGCCGCCGCCGAGCCCGCCGGCGAAACTCGCGAGCGCTTCAAAGCCCTCTTCCCGCCCGGCGCCACCCGCCGCATGACCCAGCTCGGCATCACCCTCGGCGCCGCGCTTCGTCCGCTCGAGCCCGGCGAAAACGACACCGTCGTCTACGCCTCCACCTACGCCGAGACCCGCGCGCTCGAGGCCTACCTGGACAGCTTCCCCGCGCCGAGCCCGACTCTGTTCCAGACTTCGATCCACCCGAGCTCGGTTCAACAAAATCTCATCCAGCGCCAGCAACCCGTCCGCCACCTGTTCCCCGTCACCGGCGGCGCCGACCTGCCCGTCCAAGCTCTCCTCGTCGCCCTCCTTTCCGACACCCCGCGCACCCTCCTCTGCGGCGGCGAAGAACGCGGCGGCTGGCTCCTCGAACAAAACCGCGCCAGCGCCCGCACCTTCGCCTTCGCCCTCGCCCTCTCCACCTCGCCCGAAAACGCCCTCGGCCGCATCTCGCTCGCCTCCGTTCCTCCGTCTCCCGTCCAGCCGCTCGGCCTGCCGGCCTTCTTCGATTTGCTCCGAGCTCGTAAGCCTTTCGACGCCGTCGTCGCCGAGGAGCGACGGCTCAGCATCGACTGGTCATGAGCGCCACCGCCTCGCCCGCCACCGCCCGGCCCGCCCGCAACCCCGGCCCGAGCTGGGGCTACCGTTTCCTCCGCCTCGCCGACCGCTGCGTGCCCGAGCGACTCTTCCGCCCCGCCCGCGCCTTCGGCACATGGGTGGCCCTGGCCAACATGCGCGAGCAGCGCCGCCACTCGCGCGAATACCTCCGCGCCGTCCTCGGCCGCGAACCCTCCACCCGCGAGGTGTTCCGCCACTTTTTCGCCTTCGAGGAGATGCTCATGCTAAAGCTCCGCGTCGCCGACGGCCGCCCGCACCGCGGCGTGCTCGCGCCGGGCTGCGACGACTTCCGCCGCTTCCTCGACACGCCCGAGGACGCGCTTCTCGGCACCTTCCACGTCGGCCACTCCGACCTCGTCGGATTTCTTTTCGGCGGACAGGAGAAACGCCGCGTCTCCATGGTCCGCCTCCGCGTGGGCAACTCCCACGACGTCGAGCGCCTCGCCTCCGCCTTCGGCCGCTGGGTCTCCTTCGTCTGGGTCAACGAAGGCGAAAACCTCCTCTTCGCGCTCAAGGACGCCGTCGCCGCCGGCGGCGCCCTCGCCCTGAAATGCGACCGCCTCGAACACAGCTCCCGCGCCGAACCGTTCCGCTTCCTCGGCGCGCGCCGTCTCTTTCCGTTCACCATCTACCACCTCGCCCTCATCTTCGACCGCCCCGTCTTCCTCTGCGTCGGACTGCCCGGGGCGCCCGGCGAATCGGTCGTTCACGGCTCCCCGCGCTGGGCGCCCGATCCCTCCGCCTCCCGCGCCCGCAACCTCGACTCCGCCCGCGCCCACTTCCAGGGCTTCCTCGATCTCGTTGAATCCATCCTCCGCTCCCGTCCGTATTTGTGGTTCAACTACCTCCCGCTGAACCCTGAAGCGCCCGCCGCCTCGTCCACCCCGCCGGGCACGTCTCCAAGCATCCGTGCCCATCCGTGAAATCCGTGGTTAATAGTTCCGGTCCTTCATCCGCGCCCATCCGCGCCACTTGTTCGCCGGAGGCGAATCTGCGGTTAAAAATGCCTTTCCTCCGCCACCTCTGGCTCCCGCTGGCCTACTACCTCTCCTGGCTGCTCTTCGGTCTCGGCGGCCTGCTGCTCAACCTCGGCTGCGCGCCCTTCCTCCTCTTGCCCCGCCGCGAACGCTTTGGCCCGCGCGCCCGCGCCGCCGCCCGCTGGATGTTCGATTTCTGGCTCCGATGGATGCACTTCTCCGGCGTCGTCGACGTGATCTTCCACGGTTTCGACCGTCCGCTCCCGAACGGCGTGGTCTACGTTGTCAACCACCCGACTCTCGTCGACGCGCTCTTCCTCCTCGCCCGCCTCCCCGATACCGTCTGCATCTTCAAGCCCGCCCTCCTGCGCAACCCCGCCATCGGTCCCGCCGCGCTCCTCTGCGGCTACGTCTCCGGCGACGCCGGCGTGGACGGCATCCGCCGCGCCGCCGAACGCGTCGCCTCGGGCTGCTCGCTGCTCATCTTCCCCGAAGGCACCCGCACCGTTCCGGGCGCCGAGCTCAACCCGCTCCGCCCCGGCTTCGCCCTCATCGCCCGCCGCGCCCGCGCCCCGCTCCAGCTTGTCCACGTCCGCTCCAGCCCGCTCATGGCCCGCAAAGGCCACCCGTGGCTGACCTGCCCGCCCCTCCCTGGCCGCTTCGAGTTCACCCTCGGCGAACTCATTCCTTTCGATCCCGACACGCCCACCGCCGCGCTCGTCTCCCGTGTCGACACGCAACTCCGCACCTCCAACCAGACAACCTAAGCGCGGCGGCCACTGGCCGCCCATCGAAACCCATCGTCGCGGCCCACAGGCCGCTACACATCATCCAAAGGAAACGCCATTGGCGGCTTCCATGAGTGGTTAAATAACCACCGTCCCTCTCCCCGTGCCGTCTCCGTCCGCCACCCACCTCGTCCTCATTCCGACCTACAACACCGGCCCGCGCCTCCTGAGCACGGTGCGCGAGGCCCTCGCCGTGTGGTCCCCGGTCTGGGTCGTGGTCGACGCCTCCACCGACGGCTCCGACTCCCCGCTCGACGCCCTCGCCGCCGAGCAACAACACCCCGGCGCCCTCCGCATCCTTCGCCGCTCCGTCAACGGCGGCAAAGGCGCCGCCGTCCTCGACGGCCTCACCGCCGCGCTCGCCGAAGGCTTCACCCACGCCCTCGTCCTCGACGCCGACGGCCAGCACCCGGTCGATTTCATCAGCTCCTTCATGGCCGCCTCCCTCTCGCGGCCCGACACCTTGATTCTCGGCCGCCCCGTCTTCGGCCCCGAAGTCCCGCTCGAACGTCTCTACGGTCGAAAACTCAGCGTCGGCCTCGTCCACCTCGAATGCCTCGGCCGCGATATCGCCGACCCGCTCTTCGGCTTCCGCGTCTACCCCATCGCCGCCACCCACGCCGTCCTTTCCTCGATCCGCAGCGCCCGCCGCTACGACTTCGATCCCGAGATCGCCGTCCGCCTCTTCTGGCGCGGCGTTCCCCCGCTTAATCTCCCCGCCCCCTGCCGCTACATCGCCAAAGCCGACGGCGGCGTGTCGCATTTCCACTATGTCCGCGATAACGTCCGCATGGTCTGGCTCCACACCCGCCTGATCGCCCGCCTCCTTGT